>JANWZQ010000047.1 GCA_025054835.1 Chthonomonadaceae bacterium | reverse complement strand
GCTTCGAACAGGTCCACCACGCGCAGGAGGCCGCTGACCTGATCTTCCAGCACTTTCATGACGGCCTGAATGGAGCGGACGCGCTCGCGTTCGGAGCCTTCCGCTTCTCCGAAGTCCACCACTCCGGAGCGGATGTCGTTGTGGAGTTCGCGCAGGGTGGCCTGACGTTTGGATTTGACGTTGGCGACGCCGGTGAGGTATTTGCCGGCCACGCCTCCGGTGTGGAAGGTGCGCATGGTCAGCTGCGTGCCGGGTTCTCCGATGGACTGGGCTGCGATGATGCCGGTGGCCACGCCGATATCCACGAGCTTGCCGGTGGCCAGGTCGCGGCCATAGCATCTGGCGCACACGCCCTGCCGCAGTTCGCAGGTGAGGACGGAGCGGACGGTGACTGCCAGCGAGGTGGTGATGTCGTAGATGGACTCGGAGATTTTGTAGGTGCGGTCGGCGCGCTGGGAGGCGCCGGCGCGTCGTACGGAGCGGGCCAGCAATTCCTGTGCGTCTTTGACAGTCATGGCCTCGCCCTTGCGGGCCAGTACTTCTCCGGTGGCGACGTCGATGATGTCGTCTCTGGCGATACGGAAGTCGTCCAGCAGGCGTGCGGCGGCGTCGCTGATGTCCGTGTTGGCCGGGACGATCACTTCTCCGGTGATGGGGTGGAGGATGTCCTGCGTGGGGTAGCGGCCCCGGATGCGTTCGCTGAGGGATTCGAGCACCTCGGTACCGTCCAGGATCTCCTGCACCGTGATGCCTTCGTTGGTGCCGCAGTCCAGGTCGCGCACGATGACATCCTGCGCCACGTCGACCAGACGGCGGGTGAGGTATCCGGCGTCGGCGGTGCGGAGTGCGGTATCGGCCATGCCTTTGCGCGCGCCATGCGTGGAGACGAAGAACTCGAGCACGGAGAGCCCTTCGTGGAAGTTGGACTTGATGGGGAGGTCTTCGATCAGGTTGCCGAAGGGGTCGGTCATCAGTCCGCGCATTCCGGATAGCTGCGTGACCTGTTTCTTGGAGCCGCGCGCGCCGCTATCGGTGATGATGAAGATGGGGTTGTACTGGTCGAGCCCCTTCATGATCGCGTTGGCGACGTCGTCGGAGGCCTTGAGCCAGAGGTCCAGAACGCGGGATTTGCGTTCGGGCGCGGTCAGCGCGCCGCGGTTGAACTGCGCGTTGACACGTCGCACGGCCTCTTCGGCTTCCCGGATAATTCGATCGCGGTCGCCGGGCACGTCCATGTCGGTCATGGCGATGGTGATGCCGCCGCGCATAGCGTAGCGGAAGCCGATGGTTTTGAGTTCGTCCAGGAAGTTGATACAGACTTCTTTGCCGTGCGTTTCGTAGACGTCGGAGATCACCTCGGCGATCTGTTTTTTGCCCATGGTGCGTGAGAGGTACTTGTGGGTGTACCGGAGGCGTTCGGGCAGGATCTGATTGAAGATGAGGCGTCCGACAGTGGTGAAGGTGTCCGCGGCCTCACGCACGTAGTCGAAGGGTACGGTCTCGACCTGCCCGTTGCCGGCATGTCCGTTGGAGACGATGCGTTCCCATCGTCCGGCTTCGGCGTTGTAGAGGAGCTTGGCACCGTAGATGCGCCAGACACGTTCGGTGCTGGCCTCCATGTCGGGCCGGAAGTCCAATCGGACGCTGATCGGGTCGTGCAGACCGATCTGCCCGAGGTCGTAGGCAAGGATCGCTTCTTCGGGGTTGGCGAAGATGTGGGGGTTGGGGGCCTCGCCTTCCCGGGGTTCGCGCATCATGGTCAGGTAGTAGTTGCCGAGGACGATGTCCTGAACGGGCGCGACGATAGGTCCTCCGTTGGCCGGGCTGAACAGGTTGTGGGAGGAGAGCATCAGGATGCGTGCCTCGGCCTGTGCATAGGCGGAGAGGGGCACGTGTACGGCCATCTGGTCGCCATCGAAGTCGGCGTTAAACGCATGGCAGACCAGGGGATGGATCTGAATGGCTTTGCCCTCGATCAGGATGGGTTCAAACGCCTGGATGCCGAGGCGGTGCAGGGTGGGTGCGCGGTTGAGGAGCACCGGGTGTTCGCGGATGACCTCTTCCAGCGCGTCCCAGACTTCCGGGCGCATTTTGTCGATCATGCGTTTGGCGGTTTTGATGTTGCCCGTGTAGCCGCGCTCTACCAGCGTTTTCATGACGAACGGCTTGAAGAGTTCGAGGGCCATCTCTTTGGGCAGGCCGCACTGATGGAGCTTCAGGTGTGGCCCGACCACGATCACGGAGCGGCCGGAGTAGTCGACGCGCTTGCCCAGCAGGTTTTTGCGGAAGCGCCCTTCCTTGCCTTTGAGCATGTCGGAGAGGGACTTGAGGGCCCGGTTGTTGGAGCCAACTACCGGGCGCTGACGACGGCCGTTGTCGATGAGGGCATCCACGGCTTCCTGCAGGAGGCGTTTCTCGTGATTGACGATGGATTCGGGCGCGCGGATCTCCGTGATCTTTTTGAGCCGATTATTGCGATTGATGATCCGGCGGTACAGGTCGTTGAGGTCCGAAGTGGCGAAGCGGCCACCGTCCAGCTGCACCATCGGGCGCAGTTCCGGTGAGATGACGGGGACGGCTTCCAGGATCATCCATTCCGGGCGCGCCCGGGATGCGATGAACGCCTCGGTGATTTCCAGACGTTTGATTGCCCGGAGGCGTCGGGTGCCCTGAGTGTTGGCGATCTCGTTGCGGAGCTCGCGGCTCAGCTTTTGCAGGTCGATTTCTTCCAGCAGTTTCTTGATGGCGGCACCACCAACGCCGGCTTCTACCGCGGTAGTCCAGTCCTCGTCGAGGCGATCGGTGAGGACTTCCAGCAGGCTGGCGATGGCGCGGTACTGTTCTTCGGTGATCAGCTGGCGTTTCTCGATTTTCTCCAGCAGGTTCAGGGAATTGGTGAGTTCGTCGATCCGTTCCTGCGCGTCGCGCTCTTCCTGCCGGATGCGTTCCTCGTTCTGTGCGGTTTTCTGTGCGATGACTTCTGCGTCCCAGTACTCGCGTTCTTCGTCTTCCTCTTCGGGGCTGGCAGGACGCTGGTGTTCCTGCAGTTCGAGGGCGAATTCCTGCCGGAGGCGTTCGGCGATGGTGTTCTTGCGTTGCTGGATCTCTTCGATCTCCTCGGCGACTGCGGCGCGGATGTCACCCAGTGCGTTGTTGATGCGCTGGCGATCCACGTGAGTCACGATGTGGGAGGAGAAGTAGAGCACTTTCTCCAGGTAGCGGGGCGTGATGTCCAGAATGAGTGCGAGGGGACTGGGGACGCCTTTCAGGTACCAGATGTGGCAGACCGGTGCCGCGAGTTCGATATGTCCCATACGTTCGCGGCGCACTTTGCTGCGGGTGACCTCCACGCCACATCGTTCGCACTTGATGCCTTTGTACTTGACTTTCTTGTAACGCCCGCAGTGGCACTCCCAGTCTTTCACCGGGCCGAAGATGCGCTCGCAGAAGAGGCCATCGCGCTCCGGTTTGAACGTCCGGTAGTTGATGGTTTCCGGCTTCTTGACTTCGCCGTAGGACCAGGAACGGATCTCGTCGGGGGACGCGATCCCGATGCGGATTTTGGCAAACGTGCTGGCATCAGCCATGTTCGGTATTTCCTCCAGAAGGAAGCGGGGGTGAGACCGTGTGCTGCTGACCGTTGCGCGGGCGATGCCGGTCTCAACCCCGGCGATCCAGTAGGACAGACATCAGGGGGCCGGTGCGCTTCGGACCCGATCCGGCGTGCGGATCAGGAGGAAGAGGAGTAGGGTGACTCTTCCTCGAAAGCGGGCAGGCCGAGTGCTTTCTGGCGCCGGCGATTGGCGGCGTTGACCGGGTCTTCGCGGGGGTCTACGTCGTCGTCCCGATCGCGCAGGTCGATCTCCCGGTCGTTTTCGTCCAGAACAGTGACCTTGAGGCCCAGGCTCTGCAGTTCATTCACGAGGATCTTGAACGACTCGGGCACGCCGGGTTCCAGAATGTTCTCACCTTTGACAATGCTCTCGTAGGTTTTGACCCGTCCCAGCACATCATCGGACTTGATGGTGAGGATTTCCTGGAGCGTGTAGGCTGCGCCGTAGGCCTCAAGGGCCCAGACTTCCATTTCGCCGAAGCGTTGTCCGCCGAACTGGGCCTTACCTCCCAGAGGTTGTTGTGTGACCAGGGAGTAAGGGCCTGTGGAGCGCGCGTGGATCTTGTCGTCGACCAGGTGGGCCAGCTTGAGCATATAGATGACTCCGACGGTCACGGGCATGTTGAACAGTTCGCCGGTGAGGCCATCGCGCAACCAGGTCTTGCCAGTGCTCGGGTCGTAGCCGGCGCGTTGCCATGCGTTCTGCCGGATGCGTGCGATGATCTGCTCGTAGTCGTAGTTTTCCGGAACCGGGATCGGTGTGGCGTCGGCACCGGGTGTTTCGGTCTCACGCGTGGAGAGCATGGCGGTGCCGTCGCCGTTGCCGGCCATGCGTTCCTGCTCGAACGGGGAGATGACAGGGGGCGCGGCGACGATCCGGCTGATCTCTTCCAGGCGGAGCGCGTCCAGCGTTTTGAGCTGTTCCCGGATCTGATCGAGCATCTGCTCGGGCGTGTCGCTGTCGCGGAATTGCATGCCCAGACGCAGCTCACTGTTGACATAGTTCTCCAGTGTGCGGCGACGCAGGTGCGCTGCCAGACGTTCCATCTCGCCGAGGATCTCGGGTTCTGTGGAGCCCTCGAAGGCGGGATTGATGAAGGAGCATCCGAGGTGCTTGCCCACGTAGCCGAGGTGAGTCTCCAGGATCTGGCCGATGTTCATACGCGAGGGCACACCGAGTGGGTTGAGCACGATGTCGACCGGGGTGCCATCGGGCAGGAAGGGCATGTCTTCTACGGGCAGGATTTTGGAGATGACGCCCTTGTTGCCGTGGCGTCCGGCCATCTTGTCGCCTTCCATGATCTTGCGCTTCTGCGCGATGTAGACGCGCACCAGCATGTTGACGCCCGCGCTCAGCTCATCGGGCTGGAGGCGGATCAGCTCACCGTCTTCCATGTCGCGCTGGTTGGGGTCGGGGCGCCGGCAGAAGTGGTAGATCCGCTTGTCGCGGGAGCCCTGATATTTGAAGCGACTGAAGACTTTGACGTCGACCACGCGTCCGCCGTTGCCGTGAGGGACACGCAGGGACACGTCGCGGGTTTCTTCTGCTTTCTTCCCGAAGATGGCGATGATCAGGCGTTCTTCAGCGGTGAGCTCACCCTGTCCTTTGGGGGCAACTTTCCCGACGAGGATGTCTTCCGGGCGGACTTCGGCGCCGATGCGGATGATCCCGTTCTCGTCCAGATCTTTGAGCATGTCCTCGCCGATGTTGGGGATGTCCCGGGTGATCTCTTCCGGCCCGAGTTTGGTGTCGCGTGCTTCTGTGTCGAACTCTTCGATGTGGATGGATGTGAACACGTCGTCCTTGACGAGACGCTCGGAGAGGAGGATGGCGTCCTCGTAGTTGTAGCCACCCCAGGGCATGAAGGCGACGAGCACGTTCTGTCCGAGGGCGAGTTCACCCTGATCGGTGCAGGGCCCGTCGGTGAGCACCTGTCCTTGCCGGACGCGTTGTCCTTTGTGGACCAGAGGGCGCTGGGTGATGCAGGTGGAGTTATTGGATCGGAGCAGGTTGATCAGGCGGTAGCTGTCGATGCGCCCGTCGTCGGTGCGCACGTCGATCTGTTCGGCCGTAACGCGTGTGACGACGCCGGACCGTCGGGCCAGGACCATGGCGCCGGAGTCAAGCGCGGTGCGTCGCTCCAGACCGGTCTTGACGATCGGGGCATCCGGGCGCAGGGTGGGTACGGCCTGCCGTTGCATGTTGGCGCCCATCAGCGCGCGCGTGGCCTCATCGTTTTCGATGAACGGGATCATCGCCGTGGCGATGGAGATCAGCTGTACGGGCGCGACGTCCATGTACTCCACGCGTTTGCTGGGGATGATCGGGTACGACTCCTCGTAGCGCACCTGCACGGTTTCGTCGAGGATGAAGCCGTTCTCGTCCAGCTTGAGGTTGGCGGGCGCGATGTAGTGCCGGTGGTCTTCGTCGGCGGTCATCCAGACGATTTCGTCGGTGGCGCGTGCTCTTTCGACGCCGTTAGCGTCCTTCTCGAGGACGACTTTCCGGAAGGGGGTTTTGATGAACCCGTACTCATCCACACGGGCGTATACGGCGAGGGATCCGATCAGGCCAATGTTGGGGCCTTCCGGGGTTTCGATGGGGCAGATGCGCCCGTAGTGGCTGTGGTGGACGTCGCGGACTTCCAGCTTGGCCGACTGTCGGGAGAGGCCTCCGGGCCCGAGCGCGGAGACGCGCCGTTTGGCGGTCAGCTCTGCCAGCGGGTTGGTCTGGTCCATGAACTGGGAGAGTTGTGAGGAGCCGAAGAAAGCTTTGATGGCCGAGCTGATCGGCTTCATGGAGAGGATCATGCTCGGGATGATGTTATCCGAGTCGGCGCTGGTCATGCGCTCTTTGGCGACTTTCTCCATGCGCAGGAAGCCCTGCCGGAGCTGGGAGGCGAGCAGTTCGCCTACGCTGCGCACGCGTTTGTTCTCCAGATGGTCGATGTCGTCTGTGGAGACGGGGTTGATGGGCTTGCCATCGGGGCCCCGGCCTTCGCCTGCGTTCAGGTTGATGATGTAGCGCAGGATGCTGACGAAGTCCTCTTTGGTAAGCGTGCGCACGGTGAGGGGCAGTTCGGTGCCGAGCTTCTTGTTGACCTTGTACCGCCCTACTTTGGCCAGATCGTAGCGACGTGGATCGAAGAAGGTGGACTGTATCAGGTTTCTGGCAGACTCCTGGCTGGCCGGATCGCTGGGACGTATTTTGCGGTAGATGTCGAGCAGGGCTGTTTCGGCGTCGATAGCTGCGTCCTGCTCCAGGGTGGCCTCCACGTAGTTGTTAACTTCCAGTACCTCGATGGAGGGCAGTTTGAGCCGGGCGACCGCGTTGGCTGTGGTCTTATCGTTGATGCGGGCGTAGGCCTTGACGAGCACCTTGCCTCGATCGTCGACAATGTCCTGTACCGGGCGTTTGTGCAGGAGCATCTCTGCGGTGGGAGATTGCAGGACTTTGCGAGACGAGAACATATCGAGGATGTCCTCGGTGCGTTCGGTGCGTGAGCGCAGGTGGATGATTTTTTCCGGGCCTACTTTTTCGGCGAGTTGCTGCAGGAACTCGCGTGTTGCCTTTGTGCCTTCTTCGGCGATGATTGCTCCGGTGCGGTCATCGATGACGGGCGCGGCAAGGTAGTAGGCGAGGAAGATGTCCGGCCGGGTCTCTACGGAGAGCACGCGGCCCTGATCATTGGTGATCTGGACCGCTTTGTAGAGCCAGAAGCGATCGAGGACGTCCTGGATTTTCATTTCGATGGCGGGTTTGGCCTGATCGAACGCTTCCAGGGCGCGCAGGAGGGTGGTGAGGGGGAACTTTTTGTTCTGCCCGATCTTGACCGTGACCTGATCGCTGTTGTCGGTTTCGATTTCCACCCATCCGCCTTCCTGCGGGATGATGGTAGCCTCGTAGAGGTTTTTGCCGGAGTAGTCCAGATCTTCCTTGAAGTAGACTCCGGGGGAACGTGCCAGCTGGCTGACGACCACGCGTTCGGCGCCATTGATGACGAACGTGCCCTTGTCCGTCATGAGGGGCAGATCGCCCAGGTACACTTCGCTCTCAATCTCTTCTTTGTTGGCCTGTTTCAACAGGACGCGGGCTTTGATTGGAACCTCGAAGGTCATATCCCGATCCCGGCACTCTTCCACGGAGTATTTGGGCTCCCCGAGTGTGAAGTCCGTCAGGGAGATGGAGATGTTGCCGGTGAAGTCGTAGATCGGGGAGAAGCTATTGAAGAGTTCCTGCAGTCCTTCTTCCAGAAACCACTTGTAGGAGTTCAGTTGCAGTTCAACGAGGTTCGGGATGTCGATGACGTGCGTGGTGCGCTTGGCTGCGTGCTGAATTTCTCTCAAGGGAGCGCCCTCCTATGCCTGAACACGAAACGCCAGAATACCACATTTTTTTACGATCTGTCAAGCGTTTCGCTGCTTTTTTCGAAAAATCTCCGAGGGATTCACGGATATGACAGCGACGGGACAGGGAAAGTTGCAGGTTTTCCTGTGAAGGCGGGCAACCGTTCTGTTCTGGTTGTGCGCAATGGCTGTTGCATTGTGTGGAGTTGTTACTGTGCGGAGAGGAGCAGACGCGATTGTGTGACCTGCAGGATTGCGTCGGCTAGCTCGCGAGCGAGTTGCGGCACTGTTTTGTTCTGGGCACGTGCGTCGGTTGCCGTCAGCAGGGGGGTGCCCCGAACGAGTACGCGGGTCTGGTCGGCGCTGGTCCGAACTTCGAACGGCATCAGGCGGGTATCGATCAGAGCGGTCAGGCGGCGTGCGATCTGCTGTCCCCGTTCCTGCGCCGAGTATTTGCTGTCTGCCGCGACGCGACAGAGGACGATATCCCGGAACCGGATCTCGGCCAGCCGGGTGTCGCCATCGGGCCCCGGTACCATGGTGACTGTGGCCTGCAACGTGGGATCGACTTCGCTCAATCGGATGGGGATGTTCAGGTCCGCAAGGAGCTCCTGCGCGGCGGCCACCCTTTCCTCTCCGGGAGGGTGTGTGCGGAAGATGCCCAGGTCCACGGCAATTTTGCTGCGCTCCAGCAGGGCCAGACGGGACATGAAGCTGTACAGTCCGACCGGGTTGTACCGGGTGCGCAGGAGCAGGTGGATGGCCATGTGATCGGCGTCCTTTTCTGCCTCGATGCCGTAGGAGTTGATCCGGGCGATGGCGTAGAGCTGGGTGGCCAGCAGGAGGTTCTGTGCGTCGTTGGCGTTGGCACCGGGTTTTCCGATGAGCAGGCCCATGGCGAGCAGGCGCAGGGGCAGGGTGGCCCGGTCGATGCGGCTCTGTTCGCGCAGGAGCTTCATCATGTGGTGGTGCGCGGCGTGTGCAACCTCGTGGGCCAGCACGCCTGCCAGCTCATCGTCCGAGCGCACGAAGTCCAGCAGGCCTTTGTTGACGTAGATGAATCCACCCGGAAGGGAGTAGGCATTGACGTCTTTATCGTCCACCACTTTGAAGGAGTAGCGGAACTGCTTGAGCTGTGAGCTTCCCCAGCGCGCGGGAATGGGGACGGTATTGGCGATCGCGGCGATCTCCTGCCCGATGCGATTGACCCGTTCTACGATGGCCGGGTCGGTGATCAGTTTGACCTGCCGGTCGTGCTCCTCGGCGTTCTGACGGCCCAGGCGGACTTCGTTGTCGTCGTCGGTTGCAGGGGGGATGACTGCGAGGCCTTCAGTACGTCTGGCAGGGGGTTCGGAGCAGGGAGCGGCAGGCACGGAGAAGCCGATGGTGTGTGTGCAGAGGAACACCAGGGCCAGCATGCGGAGTGGCAGGCACCCGATGTATCGGGCGCCCGCTGAGAGGAAGCCGCGGAATTCTGAAGGCCAGTTCTGGCCAGCGCTTCTCATGAGAACCGAGTCCTTCCCACAACCTGCTATGGTCTGCGCGCTGCTGTTATGTTACCATACGGTGGTTGCGGGCGCTACTGCGGCAGGATGTCTTCGGTTTCGCCATCTTCCCAGGTCAGCTTGGCGTCCACGATGCCATCGGTGATGAGCACGCGCAGGGCGCGCAGGCCTGTGAGTTCGGCACCGGTCCCGTCGGGCTTGAGGCCGAGGGTGACCCACAGGCCTTCCAGGGAGTTGGCGTGCATGGCGGTGACAGAGATGCGCCGCCCCAGACCGACGATCTCGATGGTGCAGGGGAACAGCGCGACGCGTTGCATGGCTTTTTCGCCGGTGACCTGCAGGGCACGGTAGGCAAGCGTGGCGTAGATGCCGCCGGTGGGATTTTCCGGGGCTGGCGCGTCGATGGAGATGGTCAGGCTTTCCACGTCTTCCTGCGGGACCGCCCTGTCGTTCAGGAACAGGTAGTAGTTCAGAGGGGAGACACTGGTGATGACGATCTGCACCAGGCCACCTCCCTGAATTCGCGCCACATCGGCTGCTTTGGGGCGTGGCGGTTGTGCTGCTTTCCAGTTCGGATTGGGCTTGCTGAACACTGTGTTGCTCCCTTCTGACGGAAGCGCACATCACATGAGGCGCCGGGTGACATGCGGGGCAGGGATGCCTGTGTTTCGGAGCCGTGCATGGTGCGCACGTGCAGGCACTGGATGACGTGCCTGCACGTGCCGCTTCAGTCAGTTGTACGTTGTGTAACGGATCTTACGCCGTCCGCCTCCGGAGAGATTGCGGAACACCATCCAGATGACCCAGATGAGGAACGCGAAAAACAGCAGGCCGATGAAGAAGTTCAGCCAGTTGAATCCGCCCGGGTACAGTTCGCCGTTGTAGAGCACCGGGCGATGGAAGTAGAAGTAGGGGGAGAACGGTGTGTAGAAGTACCATGGCGGGCTTCCCAGCGCCCAACCCAGACTGAAGCCGCTCCAGAAGCTGAACGAGTGGCCGATGTAGGGGGTGCCGTTGATGTAGTAGGTGCGCGAGCTGATCGGGCGCTGGCCGTAGTAGGCCGGTGGGCGCGTTGCGGTGCGCACACTGCCGAACGACCCGCTGCGTCCGAAGGAACCGCTGCTTCCGAAGCTGCGTCCGGGCATCGGTGCGCCACTACCGAAGGAGCCTCCGAACGATCGCCCGCTGCCGAAGGAGCCCCCGAAGGAGCTGCCCGCATCGTTTGAGCGTCTGCTGCCGAAGGACCCGCCGAACGATCCGCTGGATCGACTGCCGCCGAAGGAGCCTCCGAACGATCGCCCGCTGCCGAAGGAGCCCGAGGAGCGGCTTCCACCAAACATTCCTCCGCCGAAAGAGCTCCCTCCTCCGAACGAGCGTCCACTGCCGAAAGAGCCTCCGAAGGACCCGCCGGAACGTCCAAAAGAGCCTCCGAACGATCGCCCTCCACCAAAAGAGCTACCACCGAAACTACCCCGGCGCTGCGCCAGAGCGCTGAGACCTTCAAATAGCAGCACGGTTGCCAGCAGTACTGCAACACCAGTGCGCATCCACCGGGTCATGCGAAGATGTGTGCTCATTTTCATCGATCTGCATCCTTACGTATGCCCTGAGGTCGCAGGGGAGAGAACATCCTGCAACCCGGGAGTGACCATCACGCAGGGCGGACGATCGCGTGCCTGCGGGAGCGATCTCGCTAGCTCAGAGAATGTTGTATGTTGCTACCTCATCGGTGCCGAGCCAGCGATCTCTGTAGATCGTGACGTATGCACGGACGACGTTATCCGCAGCATTTATATCTACGTAAACATCCATGATGCTGTTTGTGACTTCGCGGCCGTTGTACCACACCCGTGTGTACTCGAACGCGAAGGCCGGGTGCGTGTTCTCCACAACGATCTGGTGACCCGGAAAGTTCATCTCCAGACGGCCGGGAAAGATGGGCCATTCCTCTGCAGGGTTGTCCTGTGGGCGGACCAGCGCAGTCATCTCTCCGCCCCGGGAGATGCCGCCGTTGACCGGGTCGTCCCACTCATCGCGTCCAGCGTGCAGCTCTACGAAGAGCTGCACGGCGAACACCTCCTGGCCGTGATTGAACAGGGTGGTGGTTTCCCAGCTTCCTGCGGTGCTGAAGACATAGTTGTTCATTTCAGGGCCTGTCTCCTGGCGGGGGCTGGCTGGTCTGCCCGATAGCTCTGGCACCCGGACCATGGGGAGCCAGTCTGTATGCATTCCTGCGTCAGCGAGCGTTGCGCCTTCCCGCGATGTCCCGTCATATACTACTGAGCGGCCTGTGAAACCGGCATCAAAATTATTGCATGTCCGGAGAAAATCCTGTGTGCCTTGCGCGGAGGGTGAGGGAAGCAGTTCACTCTACCAGATTGCGCAACGGTGCGCGGCGTGATATAATGGGGATGCACGAGCGCCTCTGTTCGCAGCGATACGTCACGGTTTCGAAGGCGCTCGAGCCGGCTGACGCACCATGTCCTTCAAAGCTACTCTGGCACGGATACTGCTGCTGGTTCTCTTTCTGAGCGCACCCGCTTCCGAGGTGGACACATGGGTGTTTTGCTTGCTACCTGTGGGGACGGCGCAGGGGGCGGGTTTCTGCCCGGTTGAGGAGGACCCGGTTGCTTCCTGTGTGGACCGTCGGGGGCAGCCGCGGCGTGTTGCCCGGCGCCTGTGCCGGGCGGTGCGCACGGAGGCGAATTTGCAGCAGCGGGCGCCAGCGCGTTCCCGTGCTCTGATGTGCCGGCGTACGTTCACCGGTTCTTCCTATCTGCGTGGCTCTCCTGCCTCTCCGCGAGATCCCCCTTGCTCCGCCTGAAGCTTTTTCTGAACGAGCGTGTGCATCCAGACGCGTGATCCCGGTGCTCTGCGTTGCTCTGCGAGCCCGCTGATCCGCCGCGATTGTGTTCCTAGTACATCCTTTTGTTTGATTGTGTTTTTCACTGGGAGATGTCACGATGTCGATCCTGGGAGTTGACACTGCGCTGGTGTCGGAGGAGGCCCGGCTGTCTGATCCGAACGCGGCCGCGCCTGTTGACATCGCGCTGTTTGATACACTGGCGCGCCGGTATTACGCGGCGCTGTATCGCTACGCCCTGTCGTTAACGCGTTGCCCGGATCAGGCAAGCGATCTGACACAGGAGACCATGGTGCGTGCCTTTCGCCGTTTCGGGACCTACGATCGTTCGCGGCCGTTCCTCTACTGGTTGCGGCGTGTCGCTTACCATGTGTTTCTGGATAATCTGCGCCTGCATCGCCCGCCGGCTACCGTGTCGCTGGATGCTTTGCGAGAGCTCCCGGATGGGAATGCGCCAATGGTCGCAGATGTGCCGGACCATACCTACAATCCAGAGCAGATCCTGATGCATCGGACTCTGGAGGAGTGGCTGGATCGTTCGATCCGGGCGTTGCCTCGGGACTTCCGGGATGCGTTGATCCTGTGCGATGTGGCCGGTCTCAGCTACCGTGAGATCGCCGGTGCGCTGGGGTGTCAGATCGGTACTGTCAGCTCCCGGGTGCACCGTGCACGCCATCTGTTGCGTCAGGCGCTCTGTGAGCATGCTGCGGTCCCGTCGTGAGGGAACGGGGGGCCACCGGGGCGGATGTCGGCTCCAAGCTGTGCCAGGTGCTGCCAGAATTCAGGGAACGTCTTGGCCACGCACCCGGGGTCCCGGATCACAATTCCGGGGGCGCGCAGGCCAATTAGTGCGAAGCTCATCGCGACGCGGTGGTCGCGGTACGTCTCCACAACTGTCGGGATGATGCGCGCGGTCGGGTGGACTGTGAACCCGTCGGGGAACTCTTCGACACGCACGCCGAGGCGCGAGAGCTCGGTGCAGGCGGCGTGGATCCGGTCGCACTCCTGCAACCGGGTATGCGCGATGTTGCGTACCGTGGTGGGTGTGGCGGCAAAGGGGGCAATAGCAGCCAGAGTGAGACTGGTGTCGGAGATTGCGCTCATGTCACGCGAGATCCCTTGCAGAGGGGTGTCTGGCCTGCCGGCTACGGTGATCCCCTGCACGTCCGCTGTTACCGTGCACCCCATGTCTGCCAGCACTTCGGTGGCGAAGCGCACGTCGCCCTGCAGGGCGTTCAGGCTCAATCCCGGGACTGTAACCCGTCCTCCGGTCAGTGCTGCTGCAGCGAAGAAGTAGGATGCGCTGGAGGCGTCGGGCTCTATCGTGTAGTCCTGTGGCTGGTAGCGTTGTCCGGCAGGGATGAGGAACTGCTGTGGCTCTCGCCTCTCAACTGTGATACCCCACTGTGCCATCATGCGGAGAGTGATCTCCACGTAGAGCGGGCGCAACGCGCCGATCACCTCGATGGTCAGGTCCTCCCGGGCGCAGGGGGCGATCATCAGCAGTGCGGAGAGGAACTGGCTGCTGGCCTCTGCGCGCAGACGTACGGTTCCGCCGGGGAGGTGCCCGCGGCCGATCACCTGCAGAGGGGGGCAACCGTTGTCGGCCTCTGCGGTTGCGTCAATTCCCAGTTGTTGCAGGGCGTCGAGCAGGTCCGCCTGTGGTCGCTGGCGCATGCGCTCCACGCCGTCCAGCCGGTAGCGGCCATGGCCCAGCGCACACAGTGCAGTGAGGAAGCGCATCGACGTTCCGGAGTTGCCCAGAAACAGTTCCGCCTCTGTGGCGGGTATGTTTCCGCCGCATCCAGTGACACGGAGCGCTCCTGCAGTGCGCTCCACGCGAACGCCCAGATGTTGCAGCGCATTGATCATGATCTGCGTGTCTTCTGAGTCCAATGGCTGACGCAGCACCGAGACGCCGTCGGCCAGTGCCGCGAGGATCAGGGCGCGGTTGGTGATGCTTTTCGACCCGGGGACGCGCACGGTGCCTTCCAGGGGGTACGCTGCGGGGGCGATTGTCATCATATCGGGATAACTGGCGGGCATGGCAGGGTATTCCTGTGAGAGATCGGACATATGGGTGTGGGATCAGGGAGCCTGTGCGGGCTCCCGATCTGCTGTTCCGGGATCGCTGTCTTTCCAGGAGATCGGTCGGAGGGCACGCAGGAGCGCAACATGCTGGTGCTCCAGTGTGCGCACCAGGCGCTTGATCCGGGCCAGCTCGCGTCGGGGCAGCCGCGCGTACATATGCTGGCAGATATAGGTGGTGCATCCGAAGGGGCGCAGGTCCGGTGGGAACGTGCATCCCCGGGGACCCAGGAACTCACAGGGCAGGTCGGGCGTGTCGGGGCTACTGTCCGCGGTCTGCACCGGGGTGCGCAGGGCCTCCAGGTAGCTGGCACCTGTCTGGATGACCGGATCCTGTCGGGTATGGCCCGGAAGATGTGCCCGCCACCCGGTACTCTCTGCCAGCAGGATGTCGGTGGGTAGAATTCGTGCTGGCCGGCGGCAGCAGGGGGTCGGGCAGTTCGGACAGTGCGTGCGCGTGAAGGCGTCGAAGGCCTGGCGCAGGGCGCGTTGCGTATGTCGGTAAGCCTCCAGAGGGCCGGGCATGATCTTCCTCCGCGGGTTACACAGGAATTCTACCCTGTTTCCAGGCGTATGGCCGCGATCTGCGCGGACTTCCGAGTATAATTCTAGGCGTTGCATGTATCTGTCACGATCAGAAAGGATGCTGCGCCCCGATGGCCCGGATCGCCGCCTTCCAAGGGGTTCACTTCAACCCCGAGCGTGTTCCGTTGCAGGACGTGATCGCTCCACCCTACGATGTGATTTCCCCGGAGTTACAGGAGACGCTCTACGCGCGCCATCCGCGGAACATCATCCGGTTGATCCTGAGCCGTGCGGAGATGGGAGATGCCAGCACGGACGACCGATATACCCGTGCTGCCACGTATCTACGCGAGAACCTGAGTGATGGCACGCTGGTGCAGGACGACACACCGGGGTTCTACGAGTACATCCAGCGGTTTGCACACCCGCTCGCCCCGGAGCAGGTGTGTGAGCGACGCGCTCTGTTCGTTGCCCTGCGCCTGGAGCCCTACGCGAACGGTGTGGTGCTTCCACATGAGGAGACGCATTCCCGGGCGAAAGCGGACCGATTGCTGCTGATGCGCGCTACCGGGGCGAACCCGGAACCGATCCATGGTCTTTACGAGGACCCCGGAGGAGTCGTTGCTGGCAGTCTGACGCAGGCGCGCAGGGGGAGGGCTCCTCTGCTGCACGTGCGTGTTCCGGTGGAAGGTGCGCCGGGGGACGAGCATGTCGTCTACTACCATACCGATCCCTGCCTGATCGGTGAGCTGCAGGAGTTCTTCGCACCCCTGCGGATCTGGATTGCAGACGGGCATCACCGGTATGAGACCGCGTTGAATTACCAGAGGGAGCGGGGTGCGGGGGATGGGCAGTATCCCTGGGATTATCTGCTGATCGGGCTCTCTGCGTTTCAGGACCCGGGGCTTGTGGTGCTGCCCACGCATCGTCTGGTGCGGAACGTGGCTGCAGAGCGGCTGGATGCGCTGGGGGCGTTGCTGGAGGAGCACTTCGACGTACGCTCTGTGAGCGTTCCCGAGGCCCGTGCGTGGATCCAGCAGGAGGTGCCGGGAGAGAGGCGTTTTGTGCTGGTTCGCCCGGAGCACGCTCTGGCGCTGACGTTGCGGGATATTGCTGTAATGGATACCGTGGCAGGGGCAACGCACTGCCCGGCATGGCGACAGCTGGACGTGACTATCCTGCAGTTTCTGGTGCTGGATCGTGCTCTGGGGATCTCCTGGGAAACGCTGGCGCACACGCCGGACGTAGCCTACACCCGTGATGCGGAGGAGGCGGTACAGCAGGTGCAGTCGGGCGTGTTTCAGGTGGCCTGTCTGTTGCAGAGCCCGACGGTGACGCAGGTGCGTGATGTGGCGGCTGCAGGCGATCGGATGCCGCAGAAGTCCACGTTCTTCTATCCGAAACTCTGGAGCGGGCTGATCCTGCGCCTGCTCTCCTGAATGTTCCGTGGATGACCTGACGGGCGCAGAGTACGCTGTGTCCGGGGAGTAAAGAGGGATGTACTTTGGCACTGCCTGGTATCCCGAGCACTGGCCGGAGACGCGGTGGCCGGAGGATGTGCGCATGATGCGTGAGGCCGGCATGAACGTCTGCCGGATCGCGGAGTTCGCATGGAGTTCTCTGGAGCCTCTGGAGGGAGAGTACGAGTTTGACTGGCTGGAGCGCGCCATCGCTCTGCTGGCGGATAACGGGATTGCGGTGGTTCTGGGCACGCCTACCGCTGCACCACCAGCGTGGCTGACGCACCATCACCCGGATACGCTCGCGATCGAGCCCGATGGCCGCCCGGCGCAGCACGGCAATCGCTGTCACTACTCGCCTACCAGCCCGACCTACCACAAATATGTGCGCCGGATTGTGGAACATATGGCGCGTCGCTTCGGGCAGGACCCCCGGGTCATTGGCTGGCAGATCGACAACGAGTACAACCGGATAGACTACTCGGAGAACACCCATCGTCAGTTCCAGCATTACCTCAAGGAGCAGTACGGGAGCATCGAGGCGTTGAACGCGCACTGGCACACGGCCTACTGGAGCCAGACCTACACGGACTTTGATGAGATCCCGTTGCCCATCGGGCCACACAATCCGGGGTTGATGCTGGCCTTCCGCCGATTCATCACCCGGGTCTGGAAGGAGTTCCAGCAGTTGCAGATCGCATCGATCCGGATGTACAGCCGGCCCGAACAATGGATCACGCACAATTTCATGGGCTGGTTTGACGGCTTCGATCATTATGTGCTGTGTGAGGATCTGGATCTGGCCTCATGGGACTGGTACGTGGGTACCGGCCATCATGATTACACGCGTACAGGCGCAGCACATGATCTGACACGGGGGTTCAAGCGCCGCAATTTCTGGGTCATGGAGACACAGCCGGGCAGTGTGAACTGGGCGCCAGTCAATAACGTCCTGTACCGTGGTGAGGCGCGATGTATGGCGTGGCACGCAGTTGCGCACGGAGCCGATGCCCTGCTCTACTGGCAGTGGCGCAGTGCGCCGGGAGGGCAGGAGCAGCTGCATGGCTCTCTGATCGGGGCCGATGGGCGACCGCGCCCCTTCTATCAGGAGGCCTGTCAGATTGGAGCGGAGCTGGCGCGGGCAGCAGGCGTGCTGCGCGATACCACGCCGCGGAACGAGGTGGCCTTCCTCAATTCCTATGATGCCCGGTGGGCTCTGGATGCGCAACGGCACCACCGGGATTTCGATCCGGTGGCGCATCTTCTGCACTACTACCGGCCTTTTGCGTCCCGGAACATCGGGGTTGACATTGTGCACGCTGAGGCGGATCTGAGCGGCTACCGGCTGGTGGTAGCGCCGGCCCTGTTTGTGCTCTCAGAAGCAACGGTTGCGCAGCTGACCCGGTTCGTTACCGAGCAGAAGGGGACTCTGGTACTCACGGTGCGCACCGGTCAGAAGGATGTTCATAACGCTCTGTTCCCGGTGCTCCAGCCGGGGCCGTTGCGGGAGATCGCGGGCGCGGAGGTCGAGGAGTTCTTTGCACTGGATGAGCCGGTGCCGGTGTACGGGGAGTGGGAGGCATCGCTGGAAGGACAGGGGCGGATCTGGGCCGAGCGGTTGCGCCCACTATCGGAGCGCACGCAGGTGATAGCCCGGTTTGGTCTGGCCAACGGGTGGCTCGACAACGGCCCGGCGATCACCCGACATCCTGTGGGAACGGACGGGGGGCAGGTAGTTCTGGTTGGCACGTGGCTTTCGGAGGCGTTGCAGGATGCGTTGACCCGCTGGTTGGTGCAGGCCGCTGGCGTGACACCAGAACCCATCGAAGCGCCACCAGGGGTTGAAGTACTGCGGCGGTACACATCGGATGGGTGTGCTGTGACCTTTGTCATCAACCATAACCGGCAGGAGGCTTCCGTGGTGCTGCCCGGCACCGGGCAGGATGTTCTGACCGGCGAGACGTGCGCTGGCACCGTTATCCTGCCCGGGTATGGCGTGCGCGTTCTGGTTTGAACGTCGTTACCAGTCCGTGCCGGGGCTCCACCCGGGGATCTGTCGCTGCCATGGCAGGCGCCTGCGGGGCGGCAGCGTGCTATCCGGTGCTTCGGGTGGTTCCGGGGGAGGCGGACTGTCTCCTGTGTTGCTCACGGTCTGCTTTGCGGCCTCCTGACCGGCATCGATGCGGGGCAGAGCGGCCAGGACGCCCAGCAGCGTTCCCGTGAGCCACATGGGGCGATAATTGGCGAAGCTCAGGTCGTACTCTCCGTAGATGATCAGCATCAGGAGTGCGGCGATGGAGAGAATGCCGATGGCCTGGAGGCGCGGGTCCTGCACGCGTTTCATCAGCATGGGACCCTGGATGAGCACATTGGCCACGCACATCCAGAAGAGTACGAAGCCGGGGTGCCCCAGCCGCATCCAGACCCAGTAGATCCCGTTGTGTGGCAGAACGTTGGCGAACGGGTCAACGCGTCCCCACTGGGTATGGGCCACGATGTAGGGTTTGCCATACCCGTACCCCAGCCACGGCGAGGTATCGCGGGTCAGCTTCAGGTTGGCGTTTTCGGCATACCGGTAGGCGTCGGAGGCCGCGTCGCGCGCATCCGGCGAGGTGCGCGATCGGATGGCGCGCGCGGGAAGCGCCCACGCGCCCTGCCCGTTCCAGGCGATGGGCAGGTAGATCGCGGTCAGAAGGCCGAAGGCGACCGAGAAGCGGATCAGTGCCTTGCGTCGCTCCTTCAGGAGGACGGCGCTGAGCATCACCACGGCCGGGAAGGCCACGATGAAAGAAGCAATGCCGGCGCGGCGGCCGTTGGCCAGGCTGCTGATCAGCGCGGTAGGGATCATCAGCAGGAAGGCCCATTTCAACTGGGGTTCCTGTCGGGCCAGCCAGAACACCAGCGCCCCCAGGAAGATCAGATTCATCAGCAGGCTGTCTTCATGCGACAGCACCCCCTGATCCGGGGTGACGTTCGGGTTTTTGATCCAGTTGGCTGTGCCCACGAAACTCTTCATACTGATGCCGACGAGCATGATCCAGAGCAGAGTGATCGCGTGCCCGCGCTCCGTGACCAGATGGGTCGCCATCAGGTAGGCGATGAAGAAATAGGCCTGCGCGCGCATTTCCCAGAGCGCCACGACCAGACTGCCGCCGGTAGTCAGGCCGCGGAACATGCCCCAGCAAACCCACACGGCGAACAGCGCCAACCATGGGAAGAACGCGCCCGGGTAGAACTTCAACTCGCGCAGGGTGATCTGGCGCGTCAGCCAGAAGAGCACAGTCATGATCATGACCAGCTCCGCGTAGTTGAAGTTGATGAAGTCCAGAGCCTTCGGGTTGCCCATATAGTTTTCGGAGATCACGCTACCGCTCCAGTAGAACGGGAGCCACTCCAGCGGGTCCCGCTGGCGCCGTTCCGGGGATTGCACGCAGATGCAGGCAAACAGGGTCAGCAGGTAGAGCCCGGCGCGTGGATTGTTCCAGACGATCACCGGAACGGCCATCACGAACAGGACGGCCAGAGCGACCAGAGGGGAGTAGAGCAGGGCGCTCGGCGCGAGGAAGCGGATCACGATAATCGCCCCCATGGATGCGCCGAGGGTTACCAGCATGAGACCCCAGATCCGGGTCCAGCGAGCACGGATCCGCTCGCGGTAGCTCTCCACACTGTCCAGCAGTTCGACTCGCCGATAGGAAGTCTCGATCATACGCGCACGCAATCCCTTTCGCGTTCTGTCCCATCGGGACTCAGAATGTCGCTCTGTAATTCTGTAATAATGTCACTTCTGTCTCAGAAGCGTCAAGGAGTAGGGGGGTAGTTCCATTTGCGTCTTCCCGCCCGGTACGATAAGATCGGGTAATCGTACGATCTTCTTGAGATCGGCCCCACTGTAGCGGTAGACTTCCAGCGTTCGGGTTCCGCCAGTGCCCTGTATCTCCAGTGTAATTGGAGCGGCAGTTGCGGGCATTTTGTTGATCAGCAGGATGCGGGCCGCCCCGGTCTTTGCGTCGATGCTGCCGTAACAGGAGATCCGGTCGGGTGCACTGGAGGAGGCCTGCACGGCGACGTCGCCGAACCCGTTCCCGCGGTCGTCTGCGTTACGGTACATTTTGAAAGCGAAGAAGGCTGGAGTGCCAGCGCCGGGGATTGCCCAGTAGCAGGCCATGTCCAGCTGCTCTCTGCCGAAGACGCCCAGTACCTCTGCGACCGCCAGACCGCCATTGAGCGTGTGTCCGGCGCCCCAGTTCCACTCCATGATCCCGATTTTTGTGCCGGGATAGTAGCGGCTAACCCACTGCTTGAGCCGCGGGATCAGCTGCACCGCCGTGCCAATCCAGGACTCGTCTGTGTAGTTCGGGTCCCAGAGCGAGCGTACGCTGCGCAGGCGGAGCGCGTTGGTCTGCGGGTCGGTGCTTCCACTGTAGACGCCACTGGCCTGCGGATAGTAGTGCACGTCCAGAATATCAAGAGTGCGTCGCCCTTTCTTCCGGTCGTGCGCAGCAACCTGTTGCAGGAACCAGGGGAGGAAGGGGACGTCGCCGTGCGCCTTCCGGTCGGCGTGCGTGCGGTAGTTATCGTTGCCCCGGTCCAGAGGGGAGAAGAAATACCCGGTCCATCCCCATGAGACAGGGCCACCGATCTGTGCCGAGGGATCGACGTCCTTGACCGCGTTCGCATAGTCCAGAAACTGCCGCAGGATTTCATCGTAGCCCGGCCGCACCGGATGCATATCGGTGTGGGTCACATCCCAGAGATCCGGCTCGTTGTCCATGGCGTAGAAGCGCACGCCTCCCTCGCTGGCCCTGCCAAACTTGCGCGTCAGGTGGTAGATCCACTCATCCTGATAGACGACGTCATCCGTCAGGTCGGGTGGGTCCGCAAAGGGACGACCTTTGCGTGGCAGAGAACGTACGGAGACGCGCCGACGGTTCTCGGTAGGGTCGTACCCGGCAATCGCCTCGGAGCCTGGCGCGACAGGAGGCCCGCTCTGATCCGGAACACCGACCGAGGCCGTGGCGTTGTTATCGTCCCGGGCTACCCATCCCATGGTCGGCACCGTGATATATGCATCGGCTCCTGCCGCGCGGCCCGCCGCAATCGCCTTGTCTGCGACTCCAGAGGGTTGCCGGTCCTGCGGGGATGTGTTGCCGTAGTTGCCGTTGCGGAAGTACCAGTCTCGCGCGGCGTTCCAGCAGTTGCCCTTTTCCCAGTTGTAACGGGTGTTCGGGTTGCCGCCCCAGCGCCAGAGCTTCAGGCGGAGTTCCCGGAAGTGCTCTGCGGTGGGCGTGGCCATGCCGTAGATGTAGGGACTGATCGGGCCGATACGTTGACCGGGATGCACGATGACCCGGATGGGACCCCCGGCAGAACGTTGTTGTGGCGGTGCGGATAGCCGGATATCGGCCAGGTAGACGGCCTCCTGAGATCTCCCACTACCGTCCTGGAAGCAGAAACCGGAGATCTGTGCGTTGGCCGCATTCAGGCGTTCCAGGGGAATGGTGCAGAGCGTAAACTTACCGGCGGGAATGGTGCGGCCGATCAGGAAATCGGACACGGGGACGGGCTTACCGAACTGGTTGTTGGGGCCTACTGCACATACGTTCAGGCGTTGCCCCCCGGTGGTACCTCCGTGGATCCAGAAGGTGAGCGCACGGTAGCCCCGGGTGGAGAAAGTCGGGTGGTGCAGAAACAGCCCCTTCCACCCTTCCGGGACCATCATGATTGAAGGCAATTTACCCAGGCGTACTCCCGTGAAGCCGAGCATGCGATTGGTCCACGACCAGTCCTGCCACCCGGGAGCGAGTTTCTCCTGAAAGATGATCAGGTCCTCCTGTGCAGCCTCCGTTTCAGCCGCCACGGCCTGAAGCGGTGTCTGGCGTGACAGCAGGGCAATCAGCAGGAGGCCACACAGCGCGCCTCCCCAGGCGAGAACTCCGCGTATTCCGTTGCTTATTCCGGACATAGCACTGGCTCCTGATCGGACCCGTGCGAGCTGTCGCAGCGCGCTTTCCGGGTCAGGCTTCTGCACAGGAATCCATCCTGTACATTTTCGTCAGAAAAGCACCTGTTTCCTACCCCGGGTTCGCTTCTTTTTCCATGGGAACGGAGCGGGGAGTGTGTTCGTGCGTGCGAACCATAGGAGAGCGACCGCAGGCCACAGGGGAGCAACCGGATCTGCTCTCCTGTGGCCGCTGTTCCTGAGGGCCCGTGCAATATGGGGGATCAGATACGGAAGTCCGGGTCCTGCCCGTTGTTACCGGGTTCTACCACGCCACGGAAACCGGGCGGCCGGCCGCCACACTGCCCGTTAACCCGTTCCGGGCGGAACCATTTAGCGTGTCCATCCCAGAAGCCGTAGTTGGCTCCCTCGCTATGCCGTGTGGAGGACGGGCGAGCGGCCTCCATGGCGTACAGGTCGGGCGTGTCTGCCTGAAGCGCGAAGATGAAGTTGGCGCGGTTGTTCTGTGTGGTCGCGTTCTCACCCGGGTAGCGGTTCCACGTGGTGCAGGTGCCCGGATCCGGAACAATGTGGGGGTAGCGGATGATGCTCCACGAGCTGCCGAAGGAGCGCTCCCAGTAGCCAATGGCCCCGGAGCCCGTGTTGGGGGCGAAATCGTACACCAGAATGGTCGTGGCGGGATACTGGATCATCGCGTCGGTAGCCGTGGAGTTACCGTTGTTGGCCAGATTGTTGTTGCGCGCGTAGGAGCACCGGTTCTCTCCACCCTGCTGTCTTCCTCCTGTGATAGCAGCCCAGACGAAACCCTGCTGTGGATCGGTTACCGGGGAGCCATCGAAGTACTGGGTAACGGTCGGCGGGATCGGGACTGGCCTGGTGGGGTCCGAAGGGCACTTGAAGATGCCGTAGTTCTTGACATAGGGGCGGAGCAGGTCAATCCATCCCATCGCCGCATATCCCGGCAGACACGGGAGGCTGCCCGGATTAGAGCAGGTGCGGTTGAACGCAACGGTCTCGTCAAAGTCCTGACGATACAGGATGTTCGCCAGCGTGATCTGCCGGACGTTGGAGAGGCAGGAGGCCTGTCGCGCTTTCTCCCGTGCCTGCGCGAATACCGGAAACAGGATGGCCGCCAGAATGGCAACAATTGCGATAACAACCAGAAGCTCGATCAGAGTGAAACCGTGCAACGAACGTTTCACGCGTCTCGACGTGCGTGTGCTCATGGTTCGTCTCCTTTCCAGCCATGTCCTGAGGGGCCCAGCAGGACAGAGCATCCGGCACACAGGGTACCATCGGATCGGACCTGTGTGGTTTAACCCGGTATTAAATTTGTGCTAATTTTTGATTATGTATGTGCGGATCTGTAAATTCTGTTTTTGCTGCGTGGAGGTGCAGGAGAGCGGGAACGTTGTGGCGTAGAGGGGACGTTAGCCGGTGCGAGACCGGATGTCACCCGGTTTCCAGCTGACGGAGGACTCTGGCAGGAACGCCCCCGACAAGCGTGTCAGGGGGAACATCCCGGGTGACGACCGCACCTGCGGCAACGACCGCGCCCTTTCCGATGGTGACACCGGGTAGCACAGTGACACGCGCGCCCAGCCAGGCCCCATCCTCGATACGGATCGGGGCGCTCCTCCATCCGCCGCACCGTTGCCAGTGAGGGCCGATCTCATGATTGGTAGTGATGAGGACCGCGTGGTGTCCGATGAACACTCGGTCTCCGATGGTGATAGTGTCGCAGAGATCAGCATAGAGTGGTGCGGTGATCTGCGAGTCGGCCCCGATTGTCAGGCGGGACTGGATAGGGCCGGGTCCTGCAAGCTCCATGGCTCCCAGGATCAGAGAGCGCGGGCCGATCCGTACGCCACAGAGACGATAGAGCGCGGTGCGCAGCCGGCTCAGACCGAAGTGTGGCAGGAGGCCAGCCAGCCGGCTTGCCAGCAACACCCGCAGGTGCACGCCTTCTGTTTCGGACTTCCAGACCTGCGCAATCCTGCCCGGCAGAGGTGGCGTTGCAGGCGCCCTCTCTGCTGCGGGCAGGTGTTCTGCAGAACGGGTTTCCTCCAGCATGGCCCGATCTACCCCCGCCTCCAGTTGAAGTAGATCCAGGTGCACAGAAACAGAAAGAGGAAGAACTGCCCGCGCCAGTCGATACGCTTGATAAGCAAGCCAATGACCAGAAACAGAAACAGGATCTGTAGTTCAAACTTCATGGTGTTTTCCCGCATGCCGGTCGCACGGACAATAACCTCTGACAGGTGATGGGGTCAGTACAGAACGACCGGACCCGCGTCTTTCTTCTCGCTGGCCGGTGTCGTGATCCCCGTGCTGCTCTCTGCATTTACTGCAGGGAGGACAGGTTCCCGGGGCGTCGTAGCACCCGCCATGCCGTTGTGGTAACCCAGTTGATCTCCCGAAATCAGCACCAGCTCCCGGATCAGGTTCTCCTGAATCAGGCGTTGCTGCAGCGCTTCGCTCGGCGCGACACGCAGACGGGGATGTTCGGTAACTTCTGCGCTTTCTGCCTGCCGTGCAGCCTCCTGCAGCTGACGTAGCGTGAGCAGGAGGAAGGAGTCAATATGCGCGATGTTGCGTACATCCAGGTCGATGGAGGCCCCATGCTTCAGCAGATCCAGACAGGCTGCGATCATGCGCACCAGCGTGGAGTGGCTCAGGCCGGTATGTTCGTGCAGAGTGACGATGGTGCGTTCGTGCTGGCAGTCCATCTCCCAGGGCTTGTCCTCGCCATCGCTTCGGAGTGCCTCCGTGATAGAGGAGACCGTGCGGAACGCGCGGAACAGGTCGGCGTCCAGCCGACTCTTCTGCAGCAGACGATACACATCCGCAGGTGGCGTGACCAGATAGACCCGGCATTGCTTGAATGCGGCGCGTTTGGGCAGGTTGAATAGTTTGCCAAGCGCATGCGCATCGAACGTGGTGCCCGGGCGGAACTCCAGGATCAGGTGCTTTTCCGCGCGAATGGCCTGTTCGGCCAGCGTGGCAAATTGTTCCGAGAGCGCGCTATCAAAGTGCCCCTGGATGGTCAGGATCACGCTGCCCTCCACCACAGGAGTGGCGAAGACCTCCGACGGGTCCGTGCTGGGGCGAACGCGCATGGCGCGGTACTGTTGCAGGAGCCCGGGCAGGAAGTGCCAGAAATCGTGCGCGTAGCGCTTGCCCAGTCGGACCGGGTCGTGCATGAAGCGCCAGAAGAACTCGAGGCCGATTTCCTGCATCCATGCCGGGGCGCGAGGCACGGCTCCTGAGATGAAGTCAAATGTGCCTCCGACTCCAATACAGACCGGTACGTGAGCCAGTCGATCACGATGGAGATAGATCCACTTTTCCTGCTTGGGGTTGCCGAACGCAACCAGCAGGATGTGCGGCTTTGTGGCCTCAATCTCCGCGAGGATGGCTTCGTTGGTTTCCGTGTCCAGAATAGATTTCAGATGCGGCGAGAGACACCCGACGATGTTGAGGCCGGGGTAGGTTTCCACCAGCCGTTCGCGGGCACGTTGTGCATGCTCAGGCTTGCCGCCCAGCATGAAGATGCGATAGCCTTTCAACGCAGCGATCCGGGCCAACCGGGGGACAATATCGGCGCCTGTAACGCGCTCTTCCAGATGCGAGCGGAGCACTCCGGCGGCGCGTACTACCAGCATGCCGTCCGGTACCACCATGTCGGCCACACGCAGGATGTGGCGTAGCTCCGGGTCGAAAAGGGCGTTCACCAGAAAGTTAGTGTTGGCCGTCGCTACCTGGTGGAAGCGGCCCGTGGCGATGAAGTACTCCATGCGCTCCAGGGCTTCTTCCATGTTCAATTTGTCGATAGGAACGCCAAGGATCCCAACTGTATTCCGCATAGGCGTCTTGATTGCTGTTCTTACGCTTTACCGGGCATTGCCCGGCGCAGAGCCCGGACTCAAAAGCATGCTGTTTTGCGCAGTGTTTTCGATGTCATCTGTCGGGCCCGATGCACATGACCTCCTGTTCCCTTTCGCCGGGATCAAGAGCGGGAGGACGGGTTGTTGCTCAACTGATGTCTTTCCGTACGTTTCCAACCTCCGGCCGAGCGCGTTAACGCCATAACCAGGTACACTCCCAGCTTCCAGACGATGTAGGCCGGTGCGTACAGCAGCGAGAAAGCGACCTGTGCGGGCACGCGTGCCACCCACAGACCGGCGATCAGGTAACCGGCCTGCAGGGCCAGAATGACCGCCCATGCCCACGTCAACCCCCATGCCCAGGGCCACCGGCACGTCCCGGCGACTGCCAGACAGATCGCCAGCAGCGCAAGAGGTACGGCGAACATCTCCGCAAAAGGCGGGATGATGAGCTCCATCGCCCGGTCGCACAGGATACGACTTCTGCGGCGCAACCCTTCCCGGAGAAGGTCCGGAACCACGGTGAACAGCAGGCGGTAGCGCCCCCCTTCCCACCGTTTGCGCTGGCTGACCGCCTGTGCGCCCGTTGCTGGCATCTGTGCCTGCACGCGAGCTTCCGGCAGGAATGCGACCCGGTATCCGGCACGGCACAGGCGCAGTGTGTACTCGATATCTTCGGTGATCGACTCTCCAGACCAGGGAACAGACTGCACGACAGCACGGGAGAAACACATGCCGTTGCCTTTTAGACCGTCGGAAAGCCCCAGACGTTCCCGCCCCAGCGGCTTGACGACATGAGCCAGTGCCAGAGCGCAGGCCATCAGGCGCGTACGCCAGCTCTCGTGGACGTTGAGCACGTCGTAATGTGCCTGCATCACCTGTTCGCCGGCCTGAAGACCCCGGGCAAAGGCGGCGAGCAGGTTCGGCGAGACCTGCGTGTCTGCATCCAGTATCACTACCGCATCAAATGCATGCAACACTGCGGTGGATACACTATTATCGGCAGGGTTCAGAAGGAAGTGCAGAGCCCACTCCAGAGCGTAGCCCTTGCCTATCTTTTCTGTATCGAAGCGCTCGAGAGCAATGGCGCCGTGCTCTCGAGCGATACGTGCTGTCTGGTCGGTGCAATTGTCTGCGATCACCACAATGGTGCAGGCATCGCGCGGGTAGTCCAGCTGTTGCAACGAGTCGAGGGCTGCTCCCAGAAGCAGTTCTTCGTTGTGCGCCGGGATCAGCAGGACGAAACGCGGCAACGGAGACACAGGGCCGCCGGTCATCTCACTCGGTGGTACGGTGTACAGGCGTTTCCTGACGGCCATTGCGGCCAGCAGGAGGCGCCACAGGTAGAGTGCGCACAGGCCGAAGAACGCCGTCAACGGGAGCAGAATCAGAACGAAGGCCAGTTCCGCAGGAGAGACAAAAACGGACCTGACCACTCCCGGCACCGGTATCTGCAGAAACATCTTCGGGCCTTATGAGAAATAGCGCTGGAGCCACTTCGGCATGGCGGTTTCGGTGCCGTTGAGCACCACGCCCAGCACCCGATCATTGCCGACTGCGTCGATGGCGCGTGCCACGATCTCTCGCGGGGTCACTCCTGCGCGCACGACCATAACGATGCCATCCATAGAGCGGGCAAGCACCCGGGTATCGGCTACGGGCAGAACCGGTGCCATGTCCACGACCATGAAGTCGTTGGTCATGCGCAGGGACTCCATCACCTCGGTGAGGCGTGGAGAACGCGCCAGACGGGCCGGATTGGCGGCGGCGCGGCCTGCGGGCAGGATCGTGAAATTTTCCAGCTCGGTCTTCTGGATCACATTCGTCAGATCGTCCTCGCCCCCTTCCAGGACATCTACCAGGCCGAGGCAGGAGGGCAGATTGAGCCGGATCTGCAGGTCCCAGTTGCGCAGGTTGCAATCTACGAGGATCACGCGCTGCGTGGAGTTCTGTGCGATGGTACCGGCAAGGTTCATCGCGACCGTCGTTTTGCCCTCGCCATACACTGCGCTCGTCACGCCAACCACGAAGCAGCGGGATGGGCTGGAGGCACGCTCGATGTCGGCGTGGAGTCGGGCGTACTCTTCCGGGATCAGGATCCGTCCGTCCCCGTTCCGACTGTGGCCATTGGTGGAACCGTTGCCACGGAAGCGGGACAGCATCCCTCCACGTTGGATCTGGGTCTTGTCAGCCATACTGCGATTCCGTTCCTTGTTACTCCTGTTCCGGTCCGGAAGGTCTGCCGGAGTCAGTGCGGGCTGCTTCCCGGATGCCTTCCGGACCGGATCATCTTACAGATCATGACATGTTTATGACGGTAGCACCGGTGGACTGTTGCTGTCTCCGCCGGGCAGGACCGGCCGTGTTCCCTTCGGTGTATCCATGCGAGGCAGCACCGCGAGCACGGGCTTGCCCAGGTACTTTTCGACCTCTACCGGGGTGCGGAGCGAGTGATCCAGTGTTTCGGCCAGCAGCGAGAACGCAAACGCGACAACCAGCCCGAGGATGGGACCGGCGGCGTAGAAGAGCATGCTCTTGCGCACGTCTTCTGGCTCGGCGATCGGTTCCACCACCATTTTCATCTGGGAGAGGCTCATCTTTTCGTTGCGGAACTCATCGATGCGGGCTTGCTCCAGCTTGGCGCTCAGGTTCTGCTTGACGGAGGTGTAGAGCGGCAGGTTATCCGTCAGGGTTTTGTATTTGAGCAGTTCTTCCGGCATGGTCTGTGCCCGGCGCAGCGCTTCGTCTCGCTCCTTGATCGCGTTGGCCAGTCGCATCTCCAGGTCCTGTACCTGAATGTCCAGTTCAGAGCGTTTGCTGTCCAGCATCAGCCACTGGGGATTGAGCGCCATGCGACGGCTGACCTCGTTACCGGGTTGTGGCTTGCTGGACCTGGTCATATTTTCCAGGCTCTTGATGCGTTCCTGAACCTGTTCGAGGGCGGCCACAGCCTGCTTGACCAGAGGATGCTCTTCGGTCTTGGTCTTGCGCAGGTCTTCCAGCTGGGTTTCCAGTGTGCTCTTCTGGGTGTAGAGCTGGTTGATCTGTGCCTGGAATTGCGGGCTCCGGGTGATGCTCTCGATCTCACGCACGTCTTCGATCATGCGTTCAGTGCTGGCCAGCTGCCGCTCGATTTCCTGCAGCATGGTGCGTGCGGTGTTCAACTGGGAGCGCAGGCCTTTGACCACTTCCTCCTGTTGCAGGTACTTCTGGTTGGCAGCTGTTGTGGCCTGAAGCATGTCCGTGCCAACGTGCTCCTTCTGGTATTTGGCCAGTTTCTTCTCCAGAGCGGCGACCTTCTCCACGTACACCTTGTACATGTCTTCCAGCGTCTTGGTAGTGACGCGGTTGAGGACGGTTTCTTCCTCAAAGACACGGCGCGCGTATGCATCGTAGAACGCTTTGACGATGTTGGCCGCGCGCGGGTCCCTCCATGTACAGGTGATCTGAAGCATGTTTTCGCCTGTGGCGAAGCTCAGCGATTTGCGGGCCTCTTTGCAGAACTCCTCGAACTCCTCATCGCTCATGCCTTCGTTCAAACCGGCGTCTTTGAAGGCTTGCTTGTAGAAGTTCGGATCCTTCGTGACGATGTTGAGCACGTTGATTTTGTAGCGCACGCTGCCTCGTTGCGCGGCGTCTTCTGTGTTGTCTTCCCGGGTGGTAGGAGTACCGGAAAGAAGCGCGATCCCTCGAGCCGTGTACGTTCCGGCGCGCATCGCGGCCATTGTGGCGACTACCAGAGTCGTCAGCACAATGGAAACGATGAACAGCCTTTTGGAGCGAAAGACCAGCTCCACATAGTTGTACAGCGGCGATGAGCCGTAGACTCGCATCCTGCAAAACCTCCTCATCACTGGAAGCGTCGTTCAAGGGACGCCTCCGTCTGCCGCGCTCATTAGCGATGTGTGCTCTGCACGGTCATAATTGCCTTGCCCGGGACGGATATCCCCGGGGGTTCCGGGCGATAGTGCGGGCCAGAACCTGTTTTCCTTGGGTGCACAATCTGTGCCAACAACGCGTATTTCCTTCCCTGCCCGGGAGGACCGTCCGGAGGTACCGTACCACCCGGTGTCCTGCATCGGGGAGGACCTGCGGTTATCGCCTGCTTCCTGATCCGGGGCGGCACGGTAAAAAGGCCTCCGCGCGGGCAGGAAACGGATTGCGCGATGATGAACCAGAACACACTTCGCGATGGACCGCCTCATTGTCGGATAGAATGGAGCGTTCCTGAAGGGCAGCCTAGCAGTGATGCCTCCCGGGAGTGCGGTTCGGAACCCAACACTGATGTTTCGCGTAGTCTTAGTCAATAATCTCCCGATAAGGCGACGACGGTGAACGCCTGATCCGTTGTTTACTGAAGGGTGATTGCATATGCAGGACTACGATCCAGCACCAACAGCATCCTCTCTGTCTCCTGCGCCGATCCCGCAGGACCATCCCCTGCGCACGCTGGTGCGCCAGAGTGTGATCCGCGCCTTTCAGGAGCGCCTTGGAGTGACGCAACAGGAAATCTGCGATTACATTGCGGAACTGCTGGTCAACTTCGCACATCGGGACAACATCTTTGCATTGCGCAACCCGCTGGGTGACCGGCTCCAGAGTGTGGCAGAAATGTTGCTGGAAGCCGATGTGGCGGCCAGCGCCACCTCGTTCGATCGGGAGCGCGCCGTGCACAAGCACATTGGGGATTTTACCCTGTTCTGGACAGGCATCTACCCGGAGGCGTTGCGGCAGATGCGCGCGCCGGTTATGACGGATCACCTGATCGACTATGTGCGTCAGGGCAAACAATCCTATTACATTGTCTCCACATTCCAGTATGGACGCTACGCGCAGGACGCTGGACTGTTCCGGCAACTGTCCCGCGAGTTCGAGCTCTGCATGTACGGGCTCAACCTGGTCCGGCGGGAGTGGCAGCAGATGCAGGCGCAACGGCATGCATGAATGTTATCCAGAGGTGCGGGTATTGGAGAACAATTTCGTTCCTCGATGAAGGGCATTCGCTTGCTGTCAGAGCCCCTGTACCTGCTGGAGAAGACGCGGGCTCGATGGCTTGCGTCTTCTCTGGCTCCCCATGGAGCGCCTCCGGGTGCGCTGACCTCAGAACCCGATGATACAGGCCCGGTTTCGGAGAACGATCCGGACCCTGTCTCCTCGCGGGCCGTCCCCCCTCCGATTGTGACCTACCTTCTGCTGGGGATCATCACGGTGCTCTTCCTCTGGATGTGGTCTGCCGGGAATGGCGACCCGGCGCGCGTGGCCCGGGAGTTTGGCGCCAAGGACAACGATCTGATCCGTACCGGGCAGTACTGGCGCCTGATCACGCCCATCTTTCTGCATGGGAGCGAGTTGCATCTGCTCACCAACGCGCTCTCTCTGTACTGGTTTGGCGGACAGCTGGAGCGGTTCTACGGATGGCGCAAGTATCTGATCCTGTGGTTGCTGGGCGGTATCATGGGCAACGGGGTCAGCTACCTGCGGACGCCAGAGATCTCCATTGGCGCGTCGGGCGCGCTTTTCGGGCTTCTGGGCGCCGGTCTCATCTTTCCGATCCGCTTCCGCGCCCTGATCCATGAGAGGGCGCGTCAGGCCGTGTTGACGCAGCTGCTGTTCGTCGCGGCCGCCAACCTGGGACTGGGGTTCGTTGTGCCGCACATCGACAACTGGAATCACATGGGGGGGATGGTCGGAGGCGCGCTCTGTGCGCTGGTGCTTGTTCCAGATGCGCTGGAGGATCGGGAGCCGGGGCGCTTTCAGCAGGCAATCGTGACGTTGCTGGCTGTGCTGGCTCTGGCGACAACCGGATGGGCTGCATGGGCGCAGTGGCAATGGGCGGGAACACTGGCTCCGGTAGCAGTGAAGACATACGGGCCAGCGCGCGAGCATCCCTGGTGGACTGTGCAGGTGCCTGCCCACTGGCAGTATGACGGCAGAACGGGGTACTGGCGCGGGCCGGATGGCATCACGTTGCGCATTGTGGACAGTGTCGGCAATCCAGATCAGTTCAGCCAGGCGGTGTCCCGGGCCGCGGTGGGGGCGCATGCCGGAGAGCGCAGTGTGACGAGCGTTCTGGTAGATGGCAAAGAGGCACAACAGGTGGTGTCCCGATCGTCTTTGCGGGTGCAGGAGACATATCTGATCCCCGCAGATGGTGGACAGCTGGCCGTGGTGCTGACACGCCCGGTCGCGTTACCGGAGAAGACAGCGCGCGACATCGGGCGCATTCTCGGCAGCATACGGATCATTCGTCCTGTCCTGATGGAAGGACAGGGCCAGCGGGGCCCATGGCCGGTACTCCTACAGTAGAGTCGCAGGTACTTCACAGTAGCATGGCCATGGTGGAAAGCGCTTCTAGGGGCCTGAAGCTTTCGGAAGCGTCAGAGACCATTCTCTGCGGAAACGGGTAGTTGCTCCTGTGACGCGAATGCGCACTGTTTCCGGGCGCTGTTCCAGCTGGATGCGTGCGTCGGTATCCGGTTGAAACAGGACGCCGGTGCTCACAGAGGTGTCCTGAGGCCCGGTCAACACGGAGTAGGTCAGGCCGGAGTCGGGCGTGGCAGGCATAGCGTACCAGCGGACGATAAGAGTGCCTCTGCGCGCAGGATCGGCCGGATTCTCGGGAGCCCATTCCACACGGATGTGCGGTTGCTGTGACGGGTGGCGGAAGAGACTGGTGACCCATCCAACGGGGCCCAGAGCGGCACGCTGCGTCTGGATTACCTCTGCGCTGGCCAGCACGAGCGCCAGTGCGGCCGCGCCAAAAGCCAGCTGGCGGGGACGGAACAGCCAGCGCCAGTCCCATGCGGCACGGCGCGCGGCAGCTTCCTGTTCTACCCGGGCCTGCTCCGCTACGATCCGACTGATCAGGTTCTCGTGAAAGTAGGGGGGTAGATCGACCCGGGGCATGCGGTCAAGCGCCTGCCATGTGCGCCGCAGGGCTGCTACCTCATCGCGGCATGCCGGGCACGCCGAGAGATGATGCTCCAGGCTCAGCGTCATCGCCCGGTCCAGTTCCTGAGCAATGTAGTCTGAAAACAGTTCCTGAGCAGTTTGACATTGCATGATCGTGTCTCCGGTGCCGCCCTTCCCGTCCTGCGTGCGCCGTTCGTGCGACGGGATGTCCCGATCTGTCTTGTAGGACTGTATCAGCTGCCAAAAAGTTCCTTGATCGGCTCCAGTTTTTCGCGCAACAGCAGCCGGGCACGGTTCAGGCGCGATTTGACGGTACCGATATTAAGCGACATGACCTGTGCGATTTCTTCGTAGGACAGACCTTCGGTGTGGTAGAGGACGATCATGGCCCGCTGATAGTCTGGCAGGGCGTTGATCGCCTCCTGCAACTTCTCCCAGCGTTCGGTCTGTTCAATGGTTGCCTGTGGGCCGGGGGAGGGGTCTTCTACCTGTCGGGCCACGCTGTTCTCCTCCAGTTCGATGTACTCTTCCAGCGAGAGGTGCTGCCGGTTCTTCATGCGCTTGCGCCGGTCCAGATAGACATTGGTGACAATCCGGAAGAGCCAGGTGGAGAAATTGGCATCGCCGCGGAAGAGACGGATCGCCTGAAAGACGCGCAGGAACGCGTCGACGCTGATGTCGTTCGCCTCGTCGTAGTTGCCACTCAGACGGTACGCAAGGTTGTAGACGCGTCTCTCATAGGCGCGGATCAACTTGTCGAAGGCTGCCTGATCGCCCTGCTTGCACCGTTCGATCAGCAGCTTCTCTTCTGCCGGCGTCATGGTTGTATCGAAATCCCTGTGATGGTCACTGGTAGCAGGCCTGCAGGGCACGCTTCTCTTCGTCGGAAAGACCGTGGCTCGACCGCCCATGGCGGATCTCTTTGGCGTACACGCGCACATCGTTCCGGCTATGCACGCCACTCAACACCAGCCCGTCGCCCTGTCCGTTTAGCAGGGCCAGAGAGAAGCTCTGCTCCCCTCCGATGTCCTCGAAGGCGTCATAGCGTACCAGCCCGGCGCGTTGCAGGCACAGGGGAACCTGAGCCTGCAGAACGCCAATAGCCTGCTCCATCAATTCCATACGACGATCTGCCGCGTCCACGCGATCCATGCAGGCGCGCAGCGTCTCCTCCAGGTTCTGCCCGTCCGTTCCCCGGGTGAGGGTGTGCAGACGGCGATGCAACCGCCGCGTCTGAAACGCCAGCAATACGACAGTCACAAACAGGACGGCGGTCGTCAGAACCAGAGCCAGTAGCAGGCCGGGCAACACATCGGGCCGCTGCACGTTATTCAGAAGGGTTTGCCACACCGATCATGACCTCGACGTTGGGTATACTCTCACAGGCAACGACCGTGCGCGCTCGTACCCGCAGAAGGGATCATCTGTCATGCCACCTCCTGTGCGCCGTCAGGCCCTCGCAGTCGGAGTTTTTCTGGCGGTTGTCGTCCTCTTCGTGACCACATTCCGCATGGGCGTCGTCCGCGGCGACTCGATGCTACCGACCTATCGTGACGGGCAGGTCGTTCTGGTGCGGCGCTGTCACGGATTTTTCCCGGGGCCACGACGCGGCGATGTGGTGCTGTTGCGGCGCGGACGCGAGGTGCTGATCAAGCGCGTGCGCTACCTGCCGGGCGATGAGATCCGGGATGCCGCGCTCGTGCAGTACATCCGCGTCATGGGTCGGCCCAATCGGATTGACGACTACCTGGAACATCTCCCGGGAAAATCGCCGCAGAGTGGACCGCGCTACGTAGTACCGGAAGGCTTTCTGTTCGTACTGGGCGACAATCTTCCAGCTTCCGAGGACAGCCGTCAGTTCGGTCCCATTCCTCTGCGGGACGTGCTGGGCGTTGTTGTCGCCGCGCCTCCACCGCCAGATCCCACTTCCGGGAGCACGGCGTCCCAGAACAGTTGAGGGGCTTTCTGCTCCGCACGTCTGCCTGAGATCCTGGCAAAACAGTGTATTGTAGCACGTTCCCGGTGTCGTGTAAACGACTGCGGGGAGCCTCTGTCTCCCCGCATCGGTGCGCAAGATGTCGAAATTTCCGGAAGTCGTGTGGGGAACACAACGCGTTTGCTTCCATCTCTCCGGAGATCCTGTGCCGATGGGCTTTCCGGTTACCGCCGCGCTGGTCTTCGCACGACATGCGGATGGGCTGGTGGTCGCCGACATCGCAGGGCGCGGGTGGTGCGTTCCGGGGGGGCAGATTGAGCCGGGTGAGACTCCGGAGGAGGCGGCGCGGCGTGAAGCGCTGGAGGAGGCCGGTGCTGTGCTCGGGCCCCTGCAGCGAATCGGGTATTTCGTGCTGACGGAGGCCAGTTCGGGTGCGCGGCAGGCAGTACCCGCGTTTGTAG
>JANWZQ010000136.1 GCA_025054835.1 Chthonomonadaceae bacterium | reverse complement strand
GGAGCAGTTCCTGCAGGGACTCCTGTGTGGTCAGGAAGAGCAGATTGCCAGTGTGGTCAACGCGATGCTTGCGCAACGGTTGGATCTGCTGACCATCTATCTGCAGGTCTTCCAGCCAGCACTCTACCGGATCGGCGACCTGTATGCGAAAGGGGAGATCACCGTGGCGCAGGAGCATCTGGCGTCTGCCCATGTCGAACGCATGATGGCCCGGGTCGCTCAGTTCTACACCCCTGTCCGGCGTGTGCCGTGGCGCGCCCTGATGGGATGTGTGGCGCACAACTGGCACGTGATCGGCCTGCGCATGCTGGCGGACGCCCTGCGCATGGAGGGATGGGAGATCCTCTTTCTGGGCGCCAACGTGCCTACCTCCAGCTTTGTCGACATGGCCGTGCGCACGCACCCCGACCTGATCGTCATCTCCTGCTCGCTCCGGGAACACCTGCCAACAGCGCTGGATCTGGTCACGCAGCTGGATCATCTGCGCCGGGCGGATCCGGAGCGCCAGTTCCAGATCGCCGTTGGTGGCAATCACCTCTTTGAAGTTCGGGAGACGTTGCAGGCACAGGGCGTCAACCTGATGGCAGCAGATCTGCGCACGTTCCTGCAGGAAGTCCATCGCCTCTTCGTACCTTGAAGCGCTATCCGGCCCGGTCGATAGAGATCGTACGAACCTGCGTGAAGAAGTCACGCGCGGCCAGTCCCTGCTCCCTGCTGTAGCTGCTGCTCGCTTTCATGCCACCGAACGGGGCCTGCGGCTCCACTCCCGCGGTCTCGCCGTTAATGCGCACCATCCCCGCCTGAACACGCTCGGCAAAGTGCAGAGCCGCATTCAGATCGCGTGTGAAGAGCGATGCCGAGAGGCCATAGGCGACACCGTTGACCAGAGAAATGGCCTCTTCGAGATCCGTGGCAGGCAACACGCACAGAACAGGACCGAACACCTCCTCCTGCGCGATCCGCATGTCCGGGCGCACATCCCCGAAGATCGTGGGCAGGATGTAGTTACCCCGGGCCAGCGCTGGATCCTCGGGAACGCCGCCACAGAGCATGGTTGCGCCCTCCTGTTGCGCCTGTGCGATATGTTGCAGAATGTTGTCCCGTGCCTGTTCGGTGATGACCGGGCCGAGGTATGCCTCCGGGTCATCACCGGGCCCGACCTTGAGCGCAGAAGCGCGTTCTACCAGATTGGACACGAAAGTCTCGTAGATCGCGCGATGCACAATAACACGTGAGGTCGCTGTGCACTTCTCCCCGGCGGATCGGAACGCACCCTGCAGCGTGAGCGTGAGGGCCTGCTCCATATCGGCGTCGGGCAGAACCACCACGGCGTTCTTGCCTCCCATCTCCAGCTGATACTTCTTGCCATGGGTCACTGCCTGTGCCGCGATCGTACGGCCGGTACGCACCGAGCCAGTGAACGAGATAGCCGCCACATCCGGGTGCGTGACGAGCGTCTCTCCGACCCGTGCTCCGGTGCCAAATACCACATTGAACACGCCTGCAGGGATTGCTGCTTCGGCGAAACACTCGGCGAGATAGTGCGCGGTCAGAGGCGCGTGCTCGGAGGGTTTCAGTACCACTGTATTGCCAAATGCCAGCGCCGGTGCCGTCTTCCAGACCGGGATCGCGATGGGGAAGTTCCACGGGGTGATGCA
>JANWZQ010000003.1 GCA_025054835.1 Chthonomonadaceae bacterium | reverse complement strand
GCCACGCCTTCCATCACGAACCGCCAGTAGGGGTAGTACTTTTTGTGCGTGCCGGGGATCATCTCGGTGGCGCCATTCTCTTCATTGGTGTCCACCAGAGTGATGTTGGCGATTAGAAACTCCCGTGTGAAGTCCCGGTCTGTATGGTAGTGCTGGGTCACGCTGCCAGGGAGGTTCAAGTTGCAACCCACATAGGGCATGCGCTGGATCCGGGGATCGAGTTCGCGGATAAGGTCAATCAACCCGCACTCTTCCAGAGCGTCGTACACAAATCGAGAGCCAGCGCCCGGGAAACAATTGAGATGGCCACTCATGAGTCCCCCGCCTGTGAATAACGCGCCGGACCTCCGGGCCTCCTCGAATGCGTTCACCACATCGCGATGCAGTTGCGCGAGCCTGTCAGAAGGCACCACATTCCGAACGACGAAGTAGCCATCGTCCGCAAAGGCACGCTTGAGTGCCTGTTTCTCCTCGGCAGTCAGTGGCGGGCGCGCCGCCACACCGGGCGATTTTTCGGTTATGCTGAGCTTTGCAGTATGCATCGATTGGTTCTCACCTGTTGCGAAAAGTGCTCCGGGAGTTATCGGGAGCTCTCAGGAACTTACTGCCCCCGGCAACTTCACCGAGGGATTTTCGGCCAACAAGTATCTCCGGCACAGGTTGCTGTAACATATCTCGCTATCGTTGTCCTCTCTCTGAAGCAGACAGGCACGCCGCTCACGGACGGCGCAACTTCTCCCGGAACTGTTCGCGGAACTTCGCTACCTTGGGCGCGATAACCAGCCGACAGTAGCCCTGTCCCGGGTTGCGCGCGAAGTATCCCTGATGGTATTGCTCGGCAGGGTAAAAACCGGTGTAGGCGGTGATCTCGGTCACTATGGGGCGCTCCCAGATGCGTCGCTCCTCGAATTCCCGGATCACTTCCCGGGCTATCCGCCGTTGCTCCTCACTGTGATAGAAGACGGCAGAACGGTACTGAGTTCCCACATCGTTACCCTGCCGGTTCAATGTGGTCGGGTCATGCGTTGTGAAGAAGACCTCCAGCAACTCGCGATAGGTGATAACCTTGGGATCGAAGAAGATCTGTATGGCCTCGGCGTGTCCGGTCTGACCGGTGCAGACTTCCTGATAGGTCGGGTTGGGCCGGTGCCCTCCCGAATAGCCTGAGACCACGCGTTCCACGCCCGCTAGCTGCTCGAAAATTGCCTCAGTACACCAGAAACACCCGCCGGCAAGCGTTGCCACTTCCTTTCCTTCCGGTACATTCGTCACAGGCACCGGTTGCGTCTCCATGCTGATTCCATCCTCCAATGAAATGCTGTGCGATTGGCCCATCGTAGTCATGTTCTGGCGAACGCAACCCGGGATTGCTGTCAGGATCATAACTGCCAGAACGATCAGATGGACCCGCTTCGCGCCAGAAACCGCACTCATATCGTACCCCCCGCACACAAAAAAAATCCTGAACGATCCTGCGTATCCGCTGCCCAACCGATAGCAGGAACCTCTCCCAGAAAGCGCGAACCTGTAAGAACCTGTTCTTAACTTTCAGGACCACTGTCGCACGATCTGTCTTCCTGTACTCTTTCGTTGTACCCCGACCTGTTGTGCCTGTCCAGAGCGCCACCCTGCAAACCGGGAGCAGACAGATGGTACTCCAGAAACGATACGTGTACTGCCCGGGCGGCCCGTTGATGGATTGTCACGCGGCCACTCTGGTAGAGCTTGCGGACGGCACGTTACTCTGCGCCTGGTATGCCGCGGAAGGTCCGGATACGGCAATTTACGGAGCCCGGCTGGCCCCGGGAGACAGAGAATGGAGGGAATGGAACGTCCTCACGGACACACCGGGGTTTTCGGACGGCAACCCGGTGCTGCTGCGCGACAACCACAACCGGCTGTGGCTTTTCTTCGTGACGCGCTTCGGTGACCGCTGGGATACCTGTCAGGTCAAGTTCTGCCACTCTCTGGATGCCGGGCAATCCTGGGGGGATCCCTACCTGCTCCGAGCGGACTGGGGGTGGATGACGGGCTGCAAGCCTCTGTTACGGCCGGATGGCACAATCCTGCTGCCGCTCTACGCGGAGCGGGGCGGAGCCTTTGTGTTGCGCACCGAAGATGGGGGCATGCACTGGGAAATGTCGCAGGTCGTGCAGAATCGTACCGGAGTGATCCAGCCTTCCATAGCTCCTCTGTCACATGGCAGGTTGTTGATGCTCCTTCGCACCTGTGAGAAAGCTCGAGGAACCATCTGGCAGGCGTTCTCTGGAGATGATGGACGTACGTGGAGTAACCCGGAACGGACAGCTCTGCCCAATCCCGGTGCGCGGATCGATCTGATCCGTCTGCACAGTGGCCGAATGGCACTGGCGTTCAACGATAGTTCGGAGGCCCGCACTCCGCTCACAGTTGCGCTTTCAGAAGACGAAGGAAGAACGTGGCCTGTTCGCCTGGATCTGGAGGTCGGCAATCGAGAGTACTCGTACCCCACCCTGCTACAGACGCGTGACAACCTGTTGCACATCGTCTACACCTGTTACCACACACACATCGCCCACCTGACCTGCGACGAGGCATACATCCTGGCACATGGGCGCATAGTGCCCTGACAAAGCACACCCCCTCTGGAAGTGTCCCTTCTTCCAGAGGGGGCTTCTGTCTTTACGTTCCTTGCTAACGGTGCTGGAAAGTGACGGGTGTCCCCGAAACCATTGTTCCCCATCAATGGTTCTCCGTCACCTCCTGCTTCTGTGTTCGACCCTCCCTTCGCAACAGTGGAGCCCACAAGTAGCCGCGCTGTCCCTGCACAGCTCATGCGTTCAGCTCCCTGTGTGATGGCTTTGCTGTAAGGCGTGTCCCTGGCCAGAAGCCAGTTCATATGGACTGGCAGGACGAGCCCATCAAGGCCCGTCCT
>JANWZQ010000194.1 GCA_025054835.1 Chthonomonadaceae bacterium | reverse complement strand
GTTGATCTCCGGATCGCTTATCGCGACACGGGCCTGCCCGAGCATGGCGTTGAGCTCATCCACGGTGCCGTAGGCCTCCACACGCAGGTCATCTTTGCTGACCCGCTGGCCTCCGAAGAGACCGGTGGTTCCCAGATCTCCGGTACGTGTGTAGATGCGTGAGGGCATGGGATCACTTGTTCTTGTAGAAATCGGCGTTCAGCTGGATGTAGTGCTTGTACTGGGCCGGCAGGTCGGTGTCTGCAAAGATCGCCGAGACCGGGCACTCCGGTTCACACAGCCCGCAGTCGATGCACTCGTCCGGATTGATAAAAAGCATATCGTAGGTTTTGCCATCCTGCTCCACGACGCCTTCGTGAATGCAGTCGACGGGGCAAACGGTCACGCAGGATTTATCCTTAACCCCGATGCACGGTTCGGTAATCACGTATGCCATATGATCTCTCCTGAGGGGCGCTTGTCGTCACGCATATTATACCTGCATTCCTCTGGATCTATTCGATTTGTGGAGGAAACAGGTATGCTTTGAGCTCCTGTGGCGTGGCGCAGAGGCGTTCCGGGTTCTGTGCGGCCAGCAGTTCCGGTGGGCCAGCACCCCAGAGAACAGCGACGGGGCGTACGCCCGCAGCGTGCGCGGCACGCATGTCATGTACGGTGTCGCCAATATATACGACCTGCGGCCACTGTGCCTGCGGGATCTGGAGACGATGCAGGGCCATCTGGATGCCTTCAGGATCGGGCTTCGGGCGTGTAACGTCGTCGGCTGTGATTGCAACGTCGATATAGTCCGCGATGCCAAGACGCGGCAGCGAATTGGCCAGTTCCTGCTGGTTCTTTGATGTGACCAGACCGGTAGGGATGCCCGCACGCTTGCCCGCTATCAACAGTTGCGTGACATCGGTAAGAATCCGTTCCCGATGGCGGTTGGTCTCGTAGTGATGGATAAAGGCCTGCATCACGGTAGCGGCGCTCACACCGAAGGTCTCGGGATCGCCGAAGATACGGACCTGATCTTTGAGCGGAGTGCCGATCAAGGCACGCAGTCGCTCGGGTGGCAGCGTACGTCCGTAGAACCGACGATAAACCATGTCCAGCGACTCCGCGATCAGTGCTGTGGTATCGATCAGGGTGCCGTCGACATCCCATAGCAAACAGGATGGCTGCACGATTGCTTCTCCTCGAGGCAGGTTGCGCGCATGATCAACAGCGATGGGGCTTTCCTGCAGGGGGTCCTGTCCAGTATACCTCATGTGCGGAACCGGGAGAAAGGCGAGAGCAGGTTGCAATCATGCGGCCCGTGGTGCTATCATAAGTTGACAGGAGCGTTTTCCGGGCCAGATGTGGCGCTCCGGCAACGGCCCGGGGGCGCAGGCCCGGGACACCCATGAACATCCTACAAATTGTCTCCAGCTCCCGCACTTCCGGCGCAGAGAAACACGTGGCAGTGCTTTCCGAGCAGCTGATCCGCAGAGGGCATCAGGTGACCGCACTCTGCCCCCCCGGTGACTGGTTGCCCGGGCAACTGCGGGCCACAGGCGTCCCGGTGATCGAAAAATCGATGCATGGCCTGCGTTTCTGTCCGGCGCTATGGGAAGTGACCCGATGGGCGCGAGAGCACCGGGTCGATCTAATCCACGCCCACCTGACCTGTGCGGCATACCATGGATTTTTTTCCGGATTGCTGTCGCGCCTCCCCGTGGTAGCCTCGGTACATGTGTTGACGCACGATCTGGTCTATCGCTGCCTGCTTCCTATGGGGCGACACCGCATCATCACCGTCTCGGACTTTGTGCGGCAGGCCCTGTTGCGGCAGGGGATCCCCGCAAGTCAGGTGCAAACCATCTACAACGGGACGGAGTTCTCGCCCGATGTGGTAGCAACCACAGTAGAAGCCCTGCCAGTGCGCGCAGAACTGAGCCTGCCCCCGGATGCGGAGCTGGTGGGCATTTTCGCCCGGGTAGATGAGTTCAAAGGACATCCACTGCTGGTGCGGGCGGCACGCCGGGTGGTGCAGGCGCGACCACGCACCTATTTCGTGTGCGTGGGGCCGGTACAACCGCAAATGCAACACCGCCTCTGGCAGATCGCGGCCGCGGACGGCGTGGCAGAGCGTCTGCGCTTCACAGGCACGCGCAACGATGTCTCGCGCTTGATGGCAGCCATGGATGTGATCACGCTCCCGTCGCAGTATGAGATGTGCAGTATGTCCATCATCGAGGCGATGATGCTGGGCAAGCCAGTGGTGGCGACGCGGGCCGGTGGGAACCCGGAACTGATACAGGACGGGGTGACCGGGCTTCTGATCGAGCGCGACCCACAGGTGCTGGCAGAAGCTCTGATCACGCTGCTCTCGAACCCCGCGCGTCGCGAGCGGATGGGCCGGGCCGCACATGCACGCGCGCAGGCGAAGTTCTCCGCCGGTGTGATGGCCGATCAGGTGGAGGCGTTGTACCGGGAAATGCTGGCAGCGCGCGCAGTGCGTTGAATTCGGGTTGCGAACAGGAAAGAATGCGTTCCCGTTTCTACTTCGCCGGGCGTTTCTATCCGATCCTGATGTACCACAAAGTGGGTGCGGAGCACGGTGGCCATGCAGACTCCTTCCTGAACGTACGTGCCCGGGACTTCCAGCGCCAGATGCAATTGATGGCAACCCTGGGATACAGGACACGTCCTTTTGCCGAAATCGTGGACGCGTTAACCCGTGGTCGATCGCTGCCCCGCAGGACGTTCGCGGTCACCTTCGATGACGGGTACTCCTGCGTGGGGGTACATGCAGCTCCCGCTCTGGAAGTGCATGGGTTCGTGGCAACCGTGTTCGTCGTCTCTGGGGCAGCAGGCGGGACCAACCTCTGGGATCGAAGTACAGGCTGGCCAGAGTTGCCGTTGATGGGCTGGGAAGAGTTGCGCCGCCTGCACGCGCTGGGGTGGGAGATCGCCGGGCACACGGCATCGCATCCCCGGCTGGCCTGTCTGGAGGACGCTGTAGCACAGGCCGAGATCCTGGAGGGGAAGAAGGCTGTGGAGGCGCAACTGGGGTGCGCACTGAAGACCTTCTGCTACCCGTTCGGCAGCTTCAATCCGCGAACGCCAGCGCTGGTGCGCGCCGCCGGGTTCCAGGGGGCCTGCACGACCCGGAGCGGTCTGGCGCAACCAGGGATGGACCCGTTCCTGCTTCCGCGAGTGAAGGTCGCGTACCGGGACAGGGTGTCGGGACTGCTGTACCGGTTGTTCGTGCGCCCGTTGTTGTAGTACCGTGCAGGGGAGTACATCGGGAAGGGCCTGCGCTCATACTCCGAGCGCAGGCCCTTGCGTCGCAAAGAGCTCAGAAGAGGCGGAGACCAAACATGGAGAGCACCCAGAGGGGATTGGTGATATCCGAGATCTGCAATCCACGTCCCTTGGGCGGGATGTAGAGCACGTCGCCATCCTGCATGATAATTTCGTTGACCTTATCGGGTTTCTTGAGCGAGTCATCCAGGTTGACCTTGATGGAAACTTTCTTGCCGTCAACAATCCGGATGACAACGGCCCGACGGAGGTCCGCATACTGGGTTGGGCCACCCCCTTCCGCAAGCGCTTGCTGTACCGTGACGCTCCGGGACTCCGGTATGTAGATGGTTCCGGGCTTGTTGACCTGCCCGAGGACGAGGTACTTGATGTCGAGCTCAGGGATAATGAGCACGTCGCCGTCCTGCATCATCATGTTGCCCCCCTCCGCGTTGGCTTTGCCCTCAACCAGAAGGGGATACAGGTTCAACGGGATGGTCTGTCCCTTGCGGAGGAGCTTGACACGCTGAAGCGCTGCGGTGGGGGTGCGTCCCCCTGCGTCGGCAACGGCGCGGGCCAGGCTCACCGGTGTGCCATCGAGCGGCATGGGGAAGGTACCACCCTTCTGTACCGCGCCAAGCACACTGAACATGGGTGGTGGCGCTTCTTCCTTGTAGTCCAGGATCACCGTATCGTTGGGCTCCAGCAACAGATCCGCTTCCAGATCTGGCTCCATGCCGACGATTTTCGGCATATCCAGCTTGATGGTCTTGAGGCCACGGATCAGGGTTCCGGACACCAGCTTGGTTTTGGTCTGGAGTCCGGCGCCGGCAGCGATAAGACCGGAAACACGCATCCCTTTGCGAAGAGGGAAACGCCCGGGGTTGCGCGTGCCCAGGATCGTGACCATGCGCGAATTGACTTCCTTGAGGGCGACCGAGATCTCAAGGTTGTTGTACAGACGCTCCAGGCCCTTGTAGACGCTGGCGCGCACCTGATCCAGCGTCAGGCCTGCTGCGCGGATCTTCTCCGGGATCCCGCTGACCCGGATGGTGCCATCGGGAAGGACGAGCACGGTCTGGTTGATCTCGTCGTGCCCGGGTGCTGTGATGACCAGGACATCATCGACGCCTACCACATAGTCGCTGTCGGTGGTAACGACCGCCGGAACGTCTTCCTGCGCGGGAGCGGGGATGCCACATACCACTCCGAGCGCGACCATGGCGGCGGCAATGACGCGTGCTGCGCAACGGGTTGTAACGAGCGAACGGATCGTATGGAACTGCCTCATGGTACGGACTCCCTGCTGCCTATGCTTTTTCCTCATGCTCTGCAGTATTCTGGTTGTCGCTGGCGGCAATCGCGGCCGGGGCCTCGTTATCGGTGCCCTGCGCAACGAGCGCTTCCCACTCGCTCTGGCCGTTCTTACTCTTACTGGTGGCCTTGCTGGGCAGTTCGGCCTTGTGGTAGTAGGAGTAGTAGCCATAGTAGTAGTCGCTGCGCTTCCCGTCAACCTGCACTTTGTTGTAGACGATGCCGAGCACCCGGGCCTGCGCCTGCCGGAGAAGCTCGAATCCGTGACGGAGCGCGGATTTCCGGGTAGAGCCAAGTTGTACCACGTAGATCACGCCGTCTACGTTGGAGGACATGACCTGCGCGTCAGCCACAGAGAGGCAGGGAGGCGTATCGTAGATGACCACATCCGCGCGCTGCTTGAGCTGTTGCTGGACGTGGAGCATGGAGTTGGAGTTGAGCAGCTCTGCCGGGTTGGGCGGTAACGGGCCACTGGCGAGGATCTGCAGGTTCTCGATGTCGGTATCTTGAAGCGCTCGATCAAGAGGCAGGGCACCGACGAGTACATTGGTAAGCCCCGGGGTGTTGCGGATACCGAACTTCTCATGCACCGTGGGGCGCCGCAGGTCTGCGTCTACCAGAATGACGCGCTTGCCATCGAGCGCCATGGCGATGGCAAGGTTGCACGATGTCATGGATTTGCCTTCGCCGGGCGCGGTGCTGGTGACCATGATCGAATTGAGTGGTTCGCCGACGGCAGCGAAACGGACGTTGGACCGCAGCACGCGATAACTCTCTAGCAGCGAACCCCCGGATCGATCGGCAGTCAGCAGGCGCATGTCGGGCCGTTCGACCCTGGGGATGTAGCCGAGCGCCGGAATACCAAGCAGACGCCGGGCATCCTCCGGAGCGTTGACACGGTCGTCGAGGAACTCCTGCAGGAGGGCAAAGCAGACGCCAAGGAACAGGCCTGCAACTGCAGCCATGGCGATGATGAGCATCCGGTTCGGTCGTACAGGAACCGGGTTCAGTGAGGCACGCACCAGCTCCTGCACGGGTGTGGGTTGCGCGGACCGTTGCAGGAGCAGGTTGTCCAGCTTGTCGGCGTAGAGCTTGTACTTGGTCTGCGCGATCTCACTGTCCTGCTTGAGGCGGGCCTGTTCGTACTGTGCGCTACTCAGCTCACGCAGGCGTGCTTCCGCCCGGACGCGTTGCCCGGTGATTTCTGCGAGGGACGCGACATAGCCAGCCTCCTGCGCGAGCAGGTTCCGGAGCTTCTCCTCCATCTGGCGCAGTTCGGGGTTGGTGGTTTCCTCGCGCATCCGCACGGTCTCGGGCATGTTCTTCAGACGGTTGCGAATGCTCTCCATCTGTTTCTGGAGCGCCTTCATCTTGGCATGTTCGGGCTTGTAGATCTGCAGATTACCCTCGTAGTTGGCCTCCAGCTTGGTGAGCTCTTCCTGCAGGCGGTCGCGGTTGGTGATGTTGCTGGCCACGGTGACTTTCTCGATCGTGCCGGGCATCCTGCGCAGTTCGTCACGCATGGTGGCGATGGATGCGCGCAGGCCCTCCAGGTCGGCCTTGACAGTAGTCTCTTTGCGCTCGAGCTCGGCGACCATGGCGGTCTGGCTCTGGATCTGGGTGGTGTAGTCGGTCAGCTTCTTTTTGCGCTGATAGTCGTTGAGCTTGCGCGCGGCCTCTTCCCACTCCCGCTTGGCAGCATCGAGTTCCTGCCGGGCGAACCGGATGGATTTCTCGATGTCCTCAAGAAGCCAGTCCTTGGTTTGCTGAATGTAGAGGGTGATCAGGTTGTTAGTAACGGCCTCCGCGATGGCAGGGCTGTGCGCCTCCGTGGAGATATCAATGATATCGACGTTCTCGCCTCCGGGGCTCACGTCAACCCGGATGCGCTTATCGTCAAGGCTAACACCGGCCCGGCTGTAGGCCTTGTTGAGCAGATCCGGAGTCATGAGCACCTGCATCTGCGTCTCGATGGAGTGCACGCGCCGGTTCTGCACCAGCTGGCTCAGGGGATCATCGAGATTCCGCCCAATATTGATCGGGCTGATCTGCGGTTGTACCAGCAGGCGGCCGGTGCTGCGGTAGACCGGGCGGGATACATAGGCAACGATGATACCGATGATCAGGACTGCGAGGAACGTCTGGATGATCACCGCTTTACGGCGGCGGAGCAGGTCGAGATATTCGCGCAAGGTCACTTCATTTTGCGCCACATTCTCTTCAAGCATTACGTTAACCCTTCCTTGAGATCCGGGGCCAGAGCAAGGGCGGTACTGCCCGATGGTGCTCGGGATGTGGAAGATGGAACGGCCCTGTAGGCTGAACAATCACCAGAATACATTATGCACAATGCGTGCCAAGGCAGGCTCATGCGGGCTCGAAAAGCCTGTGGTTCGGTACGAGCTCTTTTTGCCGTGATGAGGATGCTGGAACAGCACGCCAGAGGGTGCACGCGCCACGGAGCTCACAAGGGGGGGATTGTGCGTTCTCCGGGGTCCTCGATGGGAAAGTACACGGGGCGGGTGTGTCCCCTGCCAGGGGCTCTCTCCTGCTCTGCGAGGAACTCCCGGATGCGTGCGTCAAGCAGGCGTGCACGGCGGAAGGCACTGACCATCAAGTAGAGGCATACGAGGGTGCCGGTAGCCATCAGGAATATCTTGAGGACAATGCCGTGCATTGAAGTAACCTGACAGGTAGAGTTACCAGACCGTGCAGCGTTGTGCTACCGGCTATTATACATGGAGAGGCCACAGGAAACAAGACGGTCAGAATTGCCGGTCTACAGAATTTGCGACGATGTCTCCTGCGATTTCTCCCGGAGAATCGCAATCTACTCTCCAATCTCCGGCGGGCACCGGGCATGTGGCACAGTGTGGAGAACCGGACGTACTATCGGGGTATTGTTGTACTCCGGCCAGATCGGGAGAGGCGAATGGCTGATATTGAACGGATTACCTGTGATGTCCGAGTTACTGGGGTGGACGATGGGGATCCTGCTACGATTGTTGTGGAGGAAGCTGGGACTTACCGGGGGCTTCCCTGACACTTTCGGCAACGCCTCCCGGTGCCGCGCGGGTTGATGCGCCAGATACGGGAGGTGAAGCCCGGGGACAGAATTCGGATTGTTGTGGAAACAGATTGGTCGTCTGAGGAGAGCCTACAGCGTGTTGTTTCCCTGCTGACATTCGATCCCGGACCATAGTACAACCCGATGCTGTTTGCTCTCGAGGAGCCTCATGTCCGTCAAGGTGACGGGCGAGGTTCCTTTTTGCTGAAAGGGTGCATAATGGAGACGACGCTCCTGTTGTGAGAAAGAGAAGCATTCTTTCCGGTTCCATCACGGTTAACAGGAGTGATTAAAATGTTATTGGGCCCATCAGGAAGATCAATATGGAGGTACCGATGGATGGGAAGCAAGATCCCGAAGTATGTCGCGCACACACCACCGCTGGATGATCCTGACCGGTGGCAGACAATGTATGCTCATGTGATGGGGCAACCGCGCGAGAGCGAAGGAGTTGCGCCCATGGCGAAGCGTTTTGCGGAGATTTTCAACGCGGCTGATTGGGCATACATGGCCGGAGCGCTGCACGACATAGGAAAGTACAGCGATCGCTTTCAGGAGTATCTGAGGCGTTGTCATGAGAGCCGGATGCAAGGGAATGCAGGCAGAGTACCCGGTGGCGGGGGGGACCACAGGAGTGCTGGAGCATACTTCAGCGATAAACTGACGGGCCTGGGAGCAGAGGGGTTCAATCCTGTTGCACTGGCGATCTTCGGGCATCATGGCGGGATACCTGCGCTGGCAGATGTTGCAACGCGCTCATTCTCCGAAGAAGAAAAGGCAGAGTGGGAAGAGTGTATCCAGAGGGCATTGCAGGACATCCCGGAGTTGAGAGAGTTGATCCCGGATCTCGACGTGGATCGTCTGGCGCAAATGAGCCGGACAGAGCGGGAGATGTTTGTACGTATGCTTTTTTCGTGCCTGGTCGATGCGGACAGCC
>JANWZQ010000189.1 GCA_025054835.1 Chthonomonadaceae bacterium | reverse complement strand
TCAAGGAGCAGGGGGATCAGATCCTCTGGTTGCGGAAACTGGTGCCCGGAGGCACGGACCGCAGCTACGGCATTCAGGTAGCGCGCATGGCCGGCGTGCCCCCGGCAGTGATCGAGCGTGCCCGGGAGGTGCTTCAGAGCCTGGAGCGTAGCGGGGCCGGTGCGGCAGCCCGGGATCTGCTCGTGGGAGGCGCCAAGATCGAGACCAGGAAACAGAGGCTACAGATGACACTGTTTGAGGCCGAAAAGCACCCGATCCTGGAGGAACTGGAGAACCTCGATGTCAATGCGCTCTCCCCGATGGAGGCTCTGATGAAGATCGATGCATGGCAGAGAACCCTGAAGCGAGGCACGTGAGCGTACGCGTTCAGAACAGGGGCCGCCAGATCCCTCCGTAGGCCTCATCGTCGGTAGCTATGCTGAACGCGCTCCCTGGAACTGTGGCAGCAGGCTCCGCGATGGCTTCCACTTTCAGGCCATGGATCTCGTAGCGCGCGCCCGGTGCCTGATCAGGCCGGAAGTCCACCTGCCCGGATGCCACGTTCGGAACGAACGTTCCGGCACGATACACCATGGAGCGATAGGGGCCCAGATCGCCCACGTCCACTGTGGCCACAGCCCAGAGTGCCCAGACGCCGTTCTCCGCACGCACCAGCAGGTCCGCGCAGTCCCGATCGTTGAGCAGGCTGCTTGCCACCAGCGGGACCTCTGCCCACCGCGTGAACCGGTGCTGTTGCAGGTCCAGCTCCCCGAAAGTGAGGCGCGAGAGGCGCGGTGCTCCTCCGCGGTTGCTGCCTCGCGAGGCGCAGACCAGAACTGTCTTCGCGCCGAAACGGAAGCAGGCGATCCCTTCGATCTGATCCCCGTCGGCAGTGGTCCCCTCGTCACCGGGTGGTCCGGCAAGCCGGAAGGCCTGCAGCACCTCCACCCCCCACGCATCGGGCATGCCACGTGTCAGCCGCAGGTGAAAGACGCGCCCGAACTTCCTGCGCACGTACCCGCTTTCGGCCACCAGATATTCCTGCGGTCTCCCGGGAATCGCACAGCACGCCTCCAGGTCGTTCGCAGGCCCATCAGGATCTTTCCAGTCCGCTACCTCCAGGGCACGAAACACCACCCCGCGTTCCGCGTTGACCGTGATGATCCCGAGCCGGTAGCCGGGTACGGAGGCTTTCCGATCGTTCACAACCAGAAATGCATCATCTGCAACCCGTGCCATGCCGCTGTACCCGATGTCTGCCACTGCACCGGACGCGCAGAGGCACCACACCCCCAGCCAGATCGCCCATTTCATGTCTCGCACGCCTCCTCTCTGCAGCGCTCTCTGTGAAGCGCATCATCCTGACCGGTCAGAATTCTACCCGCCATCGCTCACTTCCCGTTCGGTTGCAAACTTTGCATATGGCAATGCATACCCTGGCAAAAAGAGGTTATGCATTGTATAATGGAGCAAAGTGGCTGACCGTAGTGGCTCCTGTCCGCGGTCAGCCAGCAACTCCGTTGCTGCGGTTGCCGTCATTTCCGCCGGGGCCACTGTCCTGCCATGAGTAGCGATCCCTCTGCAGTAGAGCGCGCACGGACGTCCCTGCCAGCGGGTTTGCCAGTGTCGTCGGGGAGAATGCAGCCGCAGAGGCGAGAGCCCGGAAACAGCAGCCAGAGTTCGGTGTAGCCAGACAGGGTAGCTCACCTGCTGGAATATTTCAGGAGACCGCAGGGACGCTTTCATACGGGTTTTCCTCGCCTGTCCCTTTGCGCTACGCCGCAACGCGCTTCCGTCCCGATGCTTTTCGGGCGCGATACTGAGTGGCAGTTCCCATTGTACTGGCTCGATGGTTCTGCATTGCCTGTCCCGAACAGACATGACGGATCCCGGCAGGAACCGGGCGAGGAATGAGGAGGAAGTACAGAGAGGAGGAGATGCGATCGTGGCTGTAAAGCAAGACATAGGCTCGGTGGAGTCGTTCGGCTGGCAGTGGACGCAACGCAAAGTGTATGATACGCGGCGCGAGCTCTACCGCAAACTGTGTACGTCACGGGGAGTCTGGTACGACTACTACGACGGGAAAGTGGTTGCAGACGTGGGCTCTGGCAACGGGCGGTTTACCTACGCTCTGGCACTGCTGACGAAAGCAAAGGAGATCCTCTCGGTCGAGCTCTCTCCTGAGGCGCTGGAGAATCAGAAGCGACACATCAACGACCCGCGTGTGACTTTCATTCAGGGGGATGCTGCCACCGTGAAGTTCAAGGCGGATGTAATCTACGCGGCTGGATTTATTCAGCACACTGCGGATCCCCTGGCAACGTTGAAGAACCTGATAGATAACCTGAACGATGATGGGGAGATCCTGATCTCCTTCTACAAGGTCACATTGATGACGCGCCTTCTGGAGCCTCTCCGGTCGGTCTTGAAGCGACTGCCCAAGAAGACGCTCTGGAGTCTGACACCGCTTCTCGGCTGGATTTTCTATCTGCGCAAGTCGAGCCGCGCACTGGGGTACATCAATGCCCGCCATACTGCTTACGACTGGTTCGGCAGTCATGAGTATCAGTACTACTTCACCGATGCGCAGATACGCGACTACTTCCAGCAGTGTGGCATTCATCCGAACAATGTCCTGCATGTATCGGGCGGGCTGTATCGGGCGCGCAAGGGGGACTTTCCATTACAACTTGACGACGAGCTGATAACTTTCTGGCCGGATTGAGGATGCTGACGCGCTCCTCGCTGCGAGAGACACGGTGCCACAGCGACATCCGCATACCGTGAACTCACGGAACGAGATAGCCTCCCGGAGGAAGCCGGGCGCAGGTGTTTGTTGGCGCAGAGGCGGTTCCGTTGTGCGCTGTAACGCCTCTGCATGGCCCATCAGAAGCGCATGGACCGGAGCAAAAGGGACTTCATAAAGATAATGTGTTGCATTGCCGTGTTGTAGTGGGTTTTCAGAAAGCGAGGTAATCCGCATGAGCCTTTACACCTACGGGCTGGGACTGGGAGCCGGCTTGCTCCTCCGGGGGAATGTGCGTGACGCCCTGCCGTACCTGATCCGTCCGGTCAACTACTGGCGGGCCGTGGAGTACCAGCTGGTAACGCGGGCCGCAGACTTCCGCAAAGGCCAGCGCGTGCTCGACATTGGCAGCCCGAAGCTCCTTTCGGTCTATCTGGCCGATCGTGTGGGTGCCGAGGTCTACGCAACCGATATCGAGAACTACTTCATGGGCAAAATGGAGCGCGTGCGCCGTCTGCGCCGCCTGCCCCCGGAACGCTACCACCTGCAGGTGGAAGATGGAAGAAAGCTCTCGTTCCCCGACGCGTTTTTCGATAAAGTCTACGCGATCTCTGTGGTGGAGCACATACCGGACGAGGGGGATACTGCCTGCATTCAGGAGATGCGCCGTGTGCTCAGGCCGGGTGGACGATGCCTGATCACGGTGCCCTTCTCTCCTGTTTCCCGCGTCGATTACAGAGACAATTTCTACTGGGCAGGTTCCTCCAGACAGGAGGCAGATGGGAGGATCTTCTACCAGCGCCGCTACAGCGAGGAAGACATTCACAACCGTCTGATCCGCCCCTCTGGAATGCGATTGCATACGTTGCGCTACGTGGGGGAAACCGTGATGGTGCACTCCAGCGAAGAGCTTTCGGACCGACTTCCCCTGCTCTCGGCGCCCTTCCAGCCGCTCCTCTCCCGGTTGTTCCACACCCCTCCTGTAGAGGATTGGCGCGCGTTGAAGAAACCGCTCTGCGCATTTCTGGTCCTGGAAAAATCGTAATGGACGTGCCTGCGGGGCAATCGAGTGCGCCCTGCATCTGGCACCGGTACGTCCGGGAGAAGCATGCGCGGCATGGCAGGAGGAGAGAACGCTTCCCGGGGAATATTCATCAGACTGTAAGGCTCACATCGTCGCCGAGGAGTAATCTGGAAGACTGATGAAGCGGTTCCTGATCGTACTGGTGTGTACCCTGCTGTGCGCCATGCCCCCTGCCGGTGCCCGGAAGAAACCCGTGTTGCATCGTGTCTTTGCCACAGACCGTTTTGATATCGACCGCATCCTGTCGCGGCCCTATGACAGCGAGGTGCCCTTCGGTGCCTCCGGCGACCGGGTCTGGGCCACCAGCCCGCAGGGATGGGCCTTCCGTGAGGGCATACAGCTGCTCTACGTGACCAATCTGAATGTGTTCGATCTGGACATCCGGGTTGATGGGCAGAAGTATGTGGTCGGGCAGGCAACATACTTCCCGTCACACGTGCACCTGCAGGGGCGTCCCGGAGTCGAACGGATCGCCTCCGCTTCCTTCACCTACATCACGGATCGTGTGGAGAACCCTCTGACCCGGCCTTTCCGTCCCGAGAAACGCTGGACCTGCTGGAGCAGCGGACAGCGCAGCGACTGGTACGCGGTCCACCTGGGGGTTCCACAGACGCTCACCGGGCTGGAACTCTACTTTTTTGATGATCAACCCACCGGCGGGTGTGCCCCGCCGGAAAGCGTGCAGGTGGAACTGTACCGCGATGGGCGATGGGTTGTGGAGAGCATCCAGCCTTTCACGCCGTCTCCGGGGAAGAACGTCCTGCGCTTCACTGCGGGCCGCGTGGAACGTGTGGAGCAGATCCGTCTCACCTTCCAGCATAGAGGCACAGACCGCTACACTGGTCTGTACGGATTTGAGCCTCTGGTCGCCACGCAGGACACGCCACAGGACGCGCCACTCCGACCGGACGTCACGGTGGAGGCCGACAAGTGGATCACACAGGAGGATGTGCTGGTCGCACGTGTGACCCTGCGCAATCATGGCAAGACGCCGTGCCCGGTGGCCCTGCGCATGATCTCGCCATTCAGTGAAACGGCAGAGGGGTTTGAAGAGATCCATCGTGTGGCGGATATCCCCCTCTATCTGATCGGCGGTGGCACCGATGGGCGCAGACGTGCCCCGCGCTTTGTCACCGATCTGCCCCCCGGTCAGACACGACACTTCACCTTCGCCTGCGCCGTAGCCCGGGCCCCCGATGAGGCACGCGGTCAGCTGCGCCGAACGCTCACTGCCCCGGATCCGCTCCGGGCGCACGTGCGAGCCTATCAGGCATGGTTCGATCAGAACATCGCTCGTTTTGAATGCAGCGACCCGCACACCACGAAGATGTACTACCACCGGTGGTACCTGCTCAAGAAAAACAGTATGCGCCCGCGCATGGGCGCACTGCGCCACAGGACATTTGCGGAAGGCCGCTGGACTGCCGAATGGTACGCCAACGTCATCTCCTACGGCGCCCCGCATCAGATCCGGGAGGCACGCTGGCTCCGGGATCCCTCGTACGCGTGGGGCCATCTGCAGACGTGGACGGAGAACCCGGGCCGTGAGGGGATCTTCCCCTCGCACGTTACGCCCCGCGGGGCGCAGGGGGGGCAGTACACGGACTGGATCGGCGCAACCGCCTGGGATGTCTATCTGGTGCACCCGGATCGCTCCCTGCTGGCTCGCGTTGCCGACCCGGTAGCGCGCAACGCGCAGGGGTGGCGCAGGGTATACGGGTGGGATAACAGCCCGCTGCTGGTCGTGGACAGTCACTGGTGGACCGGCATGGAGTGGCAGCCCTCTTTCTTCGCCTTTGCCGGTCACCAGACCGGCGGAGGCGACGGAACCGACCGTAAGTTCATGACCCCGTTGCGCCGTGTGGACCTCACGGCTTACAACTTCGGCAACGCGCAGGCTGCAGCCCGGATCTACCGCGAGCTCGGCCGCGATGCTGATGCGGCCACAATGCAAACGCTTGCCGAGGAGACCCGGCGCGCTCTGCTCGAGCAGATGTGGAACCCGCAGACGAAATGGTTCCACTCCCTGCGCGCTCAGGACAACGCCCTCTCACCGGACAAAGAAATTATCGGCCTGTACCCCTTCTACTTCCAGCTGCCTCCCGCCCATCAGGGCTATGAGGCGGCCTGGGAGATCGCGCTCGACCCGAAGTTCTTCTGGACGCCGTGGCCTGTGGCCTCCACCTCCCGGGACTGCCCCGCCTACGCGCAGAACGGATGGCCGGTTGGGCCGGGGGGGAGCGGGTGCATGTGGAATGGTCCCACATGGCCACATGCCAACAGCCTTGTCCTGACCGCGATGATCCATACCCTGCGCCACTACGCCCCCTGCGCTCTGACCCGGCAGAAACTGTATGAGCTGTTCCTTTCCTACACCCGGGCGCAGTTCCGCGATCAGGACCCGACATACCCGTGGACCGGCGAGTACTACAACGGGGACACCGGTCAGTGGAAGACCGACCAGCGGGACTACAATCATTCCACATGGATCGACCCGCTCATCACAGGATTGATTGGCCTGGTGCCGCGCCCGGACTCTGTGCTGGAAGTAGATCCGCTGCTGCCCGAGGGCACCTGGGACTACTATGTGCTCGACGGGCAGCACTACCGCGGGCACACGGTGACCATCGCCTATGACGCGCAGGGGGGGCGTATCGCACCGGGTTTCCGTGGATATGCTGTTTTCCTCGACGGCAAGGAAGTGTTCCGGGCCAGTCGCCCTGTCCGCATGCGTTATGATATAGAGAAGCGCACACTCGTGAAGGAAGCAGAGGCACAGCGGGGCGGAACGGCAACGCTCACGGTCCTCATGACGGGCTTCCGTAGCATGCGTGGCAGGGCACAGGTCGCCCTGTTCCGCTCGGCCATGGGGTTCCCCAATAACAGTCAGCAGGCGTTTCGCACAGAAGAGGCGCCCATCGTCAACGGGGTTGCCCGGGTGACCTTTACCGGTCTGCCCTTCGGGGAGTACGCGGTGGCTGCGCGCCACGATGAGAACAATGACGGGCGACTGAATCGCAACGCACTGGGAATGCCCACGGAGGGGTACGGCTTCTCCAATAATGCGCGGAACCCGTTCGGTCCGCCTCCATTCGGTGCCGCCCGCTTTCTGTTGAACACAGCAGAGCTTCAAATCGAGGTGCGTATCCGTTACTGAGACGACACGTGGCCGGCCGGGTCGTGCAGCGGAAATAGCTCTCGCAACTCCGTAGCGTCTGGCACACGCCCGTACTCACAGATCTGGAAGGCTTCCACGTATTGGACAGTATTCGGGCCGTACTGCCGTTCCAGCAACTCCTGTGTCTGCGTGCGCTGACGCTCCCCCTCCGCGCGGATCCGCCCGGCAATCATCTGCCTTCTGGCGGCCGGGTCGGTGGCAGGGGGTACCTGTTCCAGCCTTCCTGCGTTGTAGGGTAACCACTCGAAGACCTGCGACACGTGCGCAGCAGCCATATCGATCTTGTACTCGATAACGTCATCGATCGGCACCACGACATCGGCCCGGAACCGCCCTCCCTCGGTGAAGTCGTCGTGCCAGTAGGCGAACACCGGCATGCGCTCCAGATGGGGCACGTCCGGGCAGATCATCGGTACCGTCAGCATGTACGTCGCGTCCAGCACCAGCTGCGCGGTGTAACGGTGGTCCCGGTGGTAATCCTGTGGGCGATTGAGCAGCACCAGGTCCGGCCCCCTGCCAGGAGGTCCGAAGGAACGGATAGCGCGGATCATACGCTCTGTGGTGATCAGATGCACATAGACCTCACCATCATGCAGGCCGAGCGTCTGATACTCTGCTCCGATGACCGCCGCCGCGTTCTCTGCCTCTGCCTGCCGGCGATCCGCCAGACGCTCGGGACTTCCCAGGTACTCTGGCGCGAAATGCCCCTTATCCCCATTGGTTACGGAGAGGAAACGCACTACATCCCCGCGGCGTCGGAACCGTGCTGCGGTTCCTCCGACGCTCAGCTCATTGTCATCGGGATGCGCCCCGATGCACAGGACGTATCTTTGCGGCATTGTTTCTCTCCCTTCCCCACCACCGCGACAGTTGACCCAACACAGGACCTGTGCTTTGAAGCCAGCAGGCCTACCGCGGAAGTGCGCTACCGGCGGCCTGGCGCTCAATGTTCACCAGCTCTCCGTCCATCAGATAGAAGATCGCATCGGCCCCTTCCAGCATTACAGGATCATGGGTTACCACGATCACAGCGCCCCGATCCCGGTAGCGCAGTAGCAGGTCCATCACGATCCGCCCATTGGTATGATCCAGCGCGGCGGTAGGC
>JANWZQ010000131.1 GCA_025054835.1 Chthonomonadaceae bacterium | reverse complement strand
TGTGGCAACGCTCCCATGCATACCACAGACCGTGCGCAGTGGCAACGCGACATCGCGGCCATTGCCCGGCAGGAGAACGTTGTGTGCAAGATCAGTGGGATTGTAGCCCAGTTGCCTGCCGGGCAGTGGACGCCGGAGGATCTCGCCCCTGTCGTGCAGCACTGCGCGGATGTGTTTGGACCCGATCGGATCCTGTATGCCAGTGACTGGCCAGTGTGCACCCTGAGCGCGACGTTCCGGGAGTGGCTGTATGCCCTGCAGACCATCGTTGCGGAATGGCCAGAGGAGAACCAGCGCAAGCTCTTCCACGACAATGCCGCCCGGTTCTACGCGCTTTGAGCGTAGCGCTAATGATCGCACGACACGCCACATCACGGGGTGACTATCGACATGCCTGTTCAAGCCGCTGCAGAGAAAATCGTCACGCGTGAAACGCTCCAGAGCATTCTGGAACCGCATCGCCAGCGTGGAGAGCGCATCGTCTTCACCAATGGTTGTTTCGACCTGTTGCACATCGGTCATGCGCGTTATCTCGCCGCGGCCCGCGCTCTCGGGGACCTGCTGGTCGTCGGCGTCAACTCCGACGCTTCCGTGCGTGCGTTGAAAGGACCGGATCGACCCATTGTGCCCGGGGCGGAACGCGCGGAGCTGCTAGCGCACCTGACGGCAGTGGACTACGTCTGCCTGTTCGATGAAACACGGCCCGATGCGCTCATCGCCGCAGTGCGTCCGCAGATTCATGTCAAAGGTGGAGATTACCGGATCGAGAGCCTGCCTGAAACGCCTGTAGTCCGTCATTACGGTGGTCAGGTTGTTATTCTCCCGCTGGTAGAGGGGCGCTCCACCACGGCCCTCATCGAACGGATCCGGGCGATCCACACTGCTCGTGTGGACCACCCATGAAGGAGAGCCGATGATGCGTCTTGTCCTTGTGCCTGCCCTGTTCGGTCTGCTCGGCATGCCGGCACAATCCGAACAGAAAGTCACCCTCAGGCTGATCCCGGAAGGTGCCGCCGGGCGCTTCGCCGGGGGCCTCTGGCAACAGATCCGGCTCTCCCCGGAACCACCGGAAGGCCTGCGCAAAATGCCTGCCGGTATTGCCACCCCTCTGTTCGGCATCCTCGAGATAGGACCGGAGGAAGCCCCTACCCGGATTTTTCTGGTGGTGGACGAGACGGAAGGACGCTCCCCGCGTCTGCTGGTAGACGCCAACGCCAATGGCGATCTGACGGATGACCCGCCCGTTGTGTGGCAGGCACACCCCTATCAGGGCAGAGACGGTCAGAGCTACGCCGCTTACCGGGGAAAAGCGCAGGTTCAGGTGCGATATGATAGGGAGGTGCTCGCGCTTGGCCTGAACTTCGAACGCGTCGATAGAAACGACCCGGCGCGTGCCTTTGCCCGCAATCACCTGCTCTACTCCGCCGACTACGCCCGGGAGGGAGAGATCACTCTGGGGGATCGCACGTTTTCGATCCTCCTCGTGGAGAATGCGCCCCGGGGAGACTTCCGGGGCAAGCGCAACAGCCCGGCGGCAGGTGTGCGCCTGCTGATCGATCGCAATGAGAACGGACGGTTCGACGGCCGGGGCGAGTCCTACGACATTGCGCAACCATTCACGCACAATGGAGTCACCTATGAAGCGGTGCACGTTGCGCCATCCGGTGCCTCTTTCACGCTCCGACGCTCCGTGCGTGCAGTGCCCGAGATCCCGCCACCCCCGGATCTGCGCCCGGGGAAAAGGGCCCCTGCGTTCCGTGCAAAAACGCTCGCGGGCCCGGAGGTGCGCTTCCCGGAGGATTACCGGGGCCGTCTGGTGCTCCTCTATTTCTGGGCCTCCTGGTGCGGCGATTGCCTGAGAGAACTGCCCTCCCTGACGCAGGCCTACTACCGGTTCCGTGAGCAGGGCATGGAGATACTGGGAGTGAGCCTGGATTTCCCGAACGCACGCCTGGAGCCCTTCCTGAAGGAGCGGCAGATGACCTGGCAGCAGATCTACGATGGGCGAGCGTGGACAACGGAACTGGCGCAGAAGTATCTGATCACCTCCATCCCTGCCGGGTTCCTCGTAGACGGCGATACCGGGGAGATCCTGGCTCTCACGGAAGATCTCCTGCACCCCCGGCTGGAAGAGACACTGGTACGCGCATTGCGGAGGAAATTTCCGCCCGCTTCCGCAGAGGGGAAAGAGAGTCGGACAGCCTCGCCTGGCGCCCCGTAGCTCTGTTGCGGGCGCAACAGAGCGAACCGTGCACTCCCGGGTAATTCAAGATGCCTGCGACCGGAGGCATGCGCCTCCGGTCGCATCGCTGTGCTATGGCAGATACGCTCTGCTAGCGGCGGTCCTGCAGGCTGACGATGATCTCGATCTCGCCGATATCAGGGAGCATAACAGGCACGACGAGTGCCGGTATGTTGAGCGTGGAGATCTTGACGTTGGTTCCCCGCACGATGGAAGGTGGCGTGATATCGCACTGGAAGCCCGCCTCGGCCAGTGCAGTGCTGGCGTTGCCGGAGATCATGTTGCCCAGCTCTCCGATTGCGCTGGCGGCTAGCTGATCGAAGGTGCGGATGGGTTGCCCCAGCATGGCCGAGGCGACCTTGTCGGCTGTGATCAGGCTCATCCCATAGATCACCTGTCCTTCTACCTGCCCGGTCACCCCCGTGATGACGTTACACTGCTGCGAGGTGAACAGGCTCGGCCGGGCGGTCAGGGTGCCTTTGACTGGCTTCACCCCGATCACCATCTCGATTACCGAGAACGCCGCACACACGAACGGGTTGACATACTCGACTTTCATGATGGCCCCCTTCTCAGCCGATGATCTTCTGAACGGCCTCCAGCACCTTTTCTGGCTGGAAGGGCTTGACGATGAAGTCCCTGGCGCCTGCGGCCACGGCCTCCATGACCATGCTCTTCTGGCCCATCGCTGTACACATGATCACGTTCGCCTGCGGGTCCGCCTTCTTGATCTCCTTGAGCGCGGTGATCCCGTCCATCTCAGGCATGGTGATATCCATGGTCACAAGGTCCGGCTTCGTCTGCTTGTACAGCTCCACCGACTCCAGTCCGTTGGAGGCCTCCCCTGCGATCTCATAGCCCCCCTTGGTCAGAATATTCTTCAAGGTCACGCGCATAAACAACGCGTCATCCGTAATCAGCACTCGTTTGGCCATTGTGGTCTCCTGCTTGCAAAGCACTGTGAACGTTGCGCACCCATTATCGGCAGTCGTTTACCCCTGTAGAGACTACCGGCGTGCAAACCGGTATTTTTCTCTAGGCTTTTCGTTGATAGAAGAACGGCAGTGGAGAAGTAAATCCGATCTCCTGGTACTGGAAGATCCGTTCGGTGCCCCCGACGAACAGCACCCCTCCCGGAGCCAGTGCCCGATAGAACTGCACGTACAGTTTCTCCTTGGCAGCGTCGGTGAAATAGATCACCACATTCCGGCAGCAGATCAGGTCGTAGTCCGACTCAAAAGGATCGGCCAGCAGGTTGTGCGCCCGGAAAGTGACCCGGTCACGGATCTCCGACTTGATCTGGTATGCTGGCGCGACGTCGGTCAGGGATGCGGTACTCCGCCCGGTCTCCAGTGGAACAAAATAGCGCTCCAGCGTAGCGGCATCCAGATTTTTGACATCCGCCCGGGTGAATTTGCCCTCTTTCGCCTTTGCCAGAATGTTCCGATCCAGATCTGTGGCGTGGATCACATGCGAGCGATTGGGGGCAACCTGATCCAGCAGGATGGCCAGCGTGTAGGGCTCTGCACCGTAGGAGCATCCTGCACTCCAGACCTTCAGGTTGCGCTTCCGTGCCAGCATGCCGGGCAGAATGTGTCGCCGCAACTCCTCCCACTTCTCCGGGTTGCGAAACAGCTCGGAGACATTGATGGTCAGACGGTCCAGGAAGATGGCATACTCGCGCGGATCCCGCTCCAGCAACTGATAGTAGGCGGTAAAATCGGGTACCCTGGCGCGCTCCAGCAACCCCAGTAGCCGACGGTGCATCTGCTGCTGCTTGTACAGATTCAGGTCGATGCCGGTTCTGGCCAGAATGCGTGCTTTGAACTGCGCGTAGTCTGCAGTCTCCTGAAATCTCTCCTGCCTGTTCGTCTCAACTGCCACTGACATAATGCCTCACTCCCCCATCAGTTACCACATCGTCCTCAAGCTGCTTTGCGCAATGGCACGACAGCGGTACCCTGCGCAGGATTTGTCCGGAATGTATTCCCCCCGTACGCCCTTTCCGGGTCCCCCAGCGCCGCCAGATCGCGCTCCGGTTGCCCGATCGTTTTGACACGCACCACTCCATCGTGATACAGGTGCACCGTTCTGCCAGCCGAGCCGCCAACATCCATGGCAACCGGATAGATGTTGAGTCGCTCCAGTGCTGCCTGCACGGCCTCTGCGTTGCGCGGTCCGACATCGAGGCGTGCCCCGGTTCCCTGATGCCGGAACAGCTGGGCACCTCCCGCCAGTGCGACCCGGATCCGGGTGACACTGGCCCCCTCCCTGCGCATTGCTTCTACCAGGAAAGGGATGGCTGTATCCGCAAATTTGCCCGGTACCTCTGTATTGCCGGCGCTGTCCGGCAGCACCACGTGCGCCATCCCGGCCACGCGTGCCTGCGGATCGTATGCACACACGCCGATGCAGGACCCCAGTCCCAGCGCGATCAATACCCCGCCTGCCGAGCGCGTGATTTTGACCTCGCCCATCCCAACCATCAAAGTCTCAGCCATGGGTAACCTGCTCGATCATGCCCAGAGCCCGGAGGATCCGCATCAGGCTCTCTGGCTCCGGGACATAGATGAAATAGCCTTCCATGGTATCACTGGCTTCCTCGATGCGCGTTACGATGGTCACAGCACGCTCTTCCAGTGACGCGAAGTTCACAGCGATGGAAGAGAGGATGGCCGCTGTCATGTCGTATGCGAGCGCAGGCGGACAGGTCAGCAGCTGCAACCCCGTCATGTCACAGATGGCCATCAGATGCGACGAGGTAAGGATGTTGCCTACCTCCATCAGAGCAGAGCACTCCAGATCGCCCAATTCTGTTGTTTCTCCGGGAGCACGCCCCAGCAAGCGATCCACCAGTCGCATGGCGGCCTGCTCCGGCAGGAGGAAGGCCACATGTCCCGGGGCCTCTCCTTCTACGGGCATGTAAATCCCGACGGAGAGCGCTTCTGCTCCCCCTGTCATCTGCGCAAATTCGCTCAGCGACATCAAGGAAACACGGGGCACCGACATGTCTACCTTACAGTCGAGCATCGTCGCCAGTGACGTCATCGCGTTTCCTGCCCCGATGTTGCCTACTTCACGCAACACATCGGTGTGGATCTCCGAAAGGTTTTCCAGAGCGATTGTCATAGGTAACTCCTTTTCCGAACGCGCAGATTTTCGGAGTGCCCTCCATGAACCTTCAGAGACAGCAAAAGGCCCGGGGCAAAGTACCGTAGATTTACGGTGTCAGCAAGAGCACGCGGAAATAGAGCAGCGGATGATTGACGCCCCGGTGTGCACACTGTATACTGGGAAGTACCCCATCAGGAGGACGCGCATGCCCCTGTACGCCGGTGTCAGTGAAACCAATATCACTCCTCCTGCCGATGTCTGGCTGTGCGGCTACGCCGGTCGCCCTACCCCGGCAGCAGGAGTGCACGATGAGCTGTTCGCCCGCGCACTGGTGCTGGACAACGGTGTACAGCGTCTCGTTCTGGTTGTTGCTGACCTGATCGCGCTGGAAGATACGATGGTCCGCCGGGTTCGCGAAGGCATCGCGGACTGCCTGCATATGACGCCCGGGGCCGTTATGCTGCACTGCACGCACACGCACGCCGGTCCTCATGTCGGTATCTATCGTTGCATGGGTGTCCCGGACCCGACCTATCAGGAACTGCTGGTGCGCAAGCTGATCGGGGTGGCACGGCAGGCCGCCGCGCAGATGCGTCCGGCACGCCTCTCCTGCGGCGAGGCACCTGTGCAGATTGGAGTCAACCGGCGGCAGGCCCGACCGGACGGGCGGATCGTCCTCGGCACCGACTTCGGCGGCCCGGTCGCACCCACCGTACAGACGCTATGCATCCGCGAAATCTCCGGGCAGATCCGTGCTCTACTCTTCTGTCATGCCTGTCATCCCACCACCATGGGCGGGGAGAACCTGCTCATCTCGGCAGAATGGCCCGGCGTGGCCGTTGCCCTTGTGCAGCAACGCCTCCGGGAAGAGAACTTCGATGGAAATCGCAACCCGGGCCCCCTTGCGTTCTGCCTGCAGGGATGCTGTGGAGACATCAATCCCATTCTGCGAGGCACGTGGGAGGCCGTGGAGCAGAATGGCAGGGCCGTCGCTGAAGCAGCCTGCGCAGCCCTGTGGCAGGATATGCACCCTCTCGATGAGCAACTTGATGCTGCAGAGATCACCGTGGAAATCCCGATGCTCCCTCCACCCTCTGTGGAAACCTGCGATGCCATGATCGTCGAGTGGCAGGAGGCCCTGGACCGGGAACGTGCTCGAGGTGCGGATGAGGGACGTATTCACTGGATACAGGGGCGTATCGACTGGGCTCGTTCGGCACGAACGCTCGCGGAACGGCAGAATGCATCTGCCTTCACCCGGGCTTTTTCCATTCAACGCTTCACGCTTGGCGGGGCGCACCTGATCGGCTTCCCCGCAGAAATGTTTGTGCAGTATCAGCTCGATCTGTCCGCACAGGCCCGCGTGCCGATCTTCGCGCTCAGTTACACCAACGGTTGCTGGAACTATCTCCCAACAGCGGCCGAGTACGCTCGTGGGGGCTATGAGATTGAAGAGGCCTACCGGTTCTACGGCACGTTGATGTTTGCGCCAGAGTGTGAGCCCATTGTTCGCGATGCCGCTTACGCGCTCCTTCAGATCGACACGCCGGATCGCACCCCCTACCCTCTGCAATGTGGGCGCGCCATGCCATAGGGCTCATCTCACTGCCCGTGATTGGCTTTGCTTGACAAAATGCCGGATCGGTAGTATACTTGCCATGATCGTGCCGATGGTCTTTGCAGACCATGATCGGCGCTTCACAAAAGAGCAGGATCTCTGCTGGCGCGGGCGCGTATCGCTCCTGCGTCCTGCAGGCTCCGGGGAGGGAACAGGTTATCATCAGGTGACATCAGAGATGAACGTATATCCGCACGTGTGGCCCTGCCTGTTCTACGCCCCGGTATGAAATTTCCCGTTGTCCCGGTGGCGTTTTGTTTTGCTACCCCGGCATGACTTCCGGTACGTGACAGGGAGAATGCAGGCATCGTGAGGGATACGAGAGACGTAACCGCGCAGGAGGAACCGGGCGTTTTCGTGTGTGACCGGTCGGTTGCAGGCACTCCTCTGGAAGGTATTGTGCTGCGCGTCACCAGCGGGCAATACCTTGTGCAATCGGAAGCTGACAAGAACAACCCCCCGCACCAGTATCGCTGCGTGTTGCGTGGCAATCTGAAGAAAGAGTTCACCTACAACACCAGCGCCAGTGTGTCTCGTAGAGTCCTCCGGGCCAAACGTCCCCTGATCAAAGATACCGTCGCTGTCGGGGACCGGGTGCGCTTCACTCCGGTTGACGACAGCACCGGAGTCATCGAGGAAATCCTGCCGCGCAAGACCCGCTTTGCACGCGCCCTGGAACGAGGCCGGGAGCAAACGCTGGTCACCAATCTGGACCAGCTAGTGATTGTGTTCGCCTGTGCCCAGCCGAACCCGGACCTCTGGCTGCTGGATCGCTGGCTGGTTGCCGCGGAGTTCTACGGGTTGGACGCGTTGCTGGTCGCCAACAAATACGATCTGGTCCACGAGGCGACGTTCCGGGAGCACTTTGCCACGTACGAGCAGATTGGATACCGCGTGATCCCGGCGAGCGCGCACACCGGCCATGGCATTGAAGCGTTGCGCACCGCGCTCCGGGGACGGATCTCGGCGTTCACCGGCCCCTCGGGCGTTGGTAAGTCCAGCTTGCTCAACGCAATCCAACCAGGACTGCATCTGGAAACCGGCGAGATCGGGTACACCACGTACAAAGGGCGGCACACCACAACCGTACGACAACTGATCCCTCTGGAAACCGGTGGATGGGTTGCAGATACCCCGGGGCTGCGTCAACTGGAGTTGCGCGGGCTGGACCGGGATACACTGGCCGAATGCTTCGTGGAAATTCGCCCGATTCTGGAAGAGCCCTGCCGCTTTAACGATTGCCGGCATGAGGCTGAGCCGGGGTGCCGGTTGAAGCAAGCCGTGGAAGCTGGACTGGTTGCAGAGCGTCGCTACCGCAGTTTCCTCCAGATGGCCCGGGAGATGGAGTCCACCCGTCCATCGAGCCGATGAGCGCTCATCAAGCAGGACACCGCACACGCCGCCGCGTTACGGCGCGCTGCTCCCCGTCCGGGAGCGTGCTTCTGGCAACGCTCCTCCCCCTGAAGGCGGGACTGTTGCCCTGCTCTCCGCTGGCCCGGCCAGAGGGCGCACATTCTGCAGGGTGATCCGGGTGCGCTCTGCTTCCTGCGTGATGGAAACCATGCGTACCCCGTTTCCATCGTACAGTTCCGACAGGTTCACCACGCGTTTCCCCTGTTCTTCCTGCTCGGTGCGGTCGGCAGCAGGCATCCGCTTCGCGTAGAAGTCCACGACCCTGTCCATCGGGTCTGTCGTCTCCAGGATCACGGTCAGCATGCCCTCTCCGCGCACGTGGGATGCTTCCGCGCCAGTCCGATCCTTGAAAGGCTTTGCGTTTGGATAGAACGCGATGCCTACCTCGGTTTCATCCGGCATCGGGTCTGCCTGTGCCCGCGCAGGAGCGGGTGGAGCCGGTGGCGGCGGGTTCTCCGGGTCAATCCGGTTGGCAAAGGGATCTCCGGTTCTGGAAGGCAGGGAGACGTCGCGGTCTGAAGTGCACCCGGCCCATCCGATCGCTACCAGCAGTATGCCCGGAAGAAACGCTTTTCTCATCTATCGTTGCCTCTCATCTGGCACGACACCGGCACAGGAGTTGACATCCCGGTATCGGCCGTGTATCATTACAACGCCATGGACGCGCCCGCACCCGCAACCCCGAGCCGTACCGCAACACTCACGCTGGCCTCGCCGTTGCCGCTGCTCAAAACGGAGACCTTTGAAGGCCCCCTGGATCTGCTCCTGCACCTGATCCGGATCAATCAGGTAGATATCTCTGACATACCGATCGCCGAGATCACCGCACAGTATCTGGCCTGCATCGCGATGATGGAAGCGCTGGATCTGACCATCGCAGGAGAGTATCTGGTTGTCGCGGCCACGTTGATCGAGATCAAATCGCGCCTGTTGCTTCCGGCCCCTCCGGCACCTGATATGGAAACGCCGGAGGATCCCCGCGCCGAACTGGTCGCCCGATTACGGGAATACGAGCGCTATCGGTCTGCTGTGGAGACGTTGCGTGCCTGGGAAGACCTGCGCCGTCAGCTCTACTTCCGTGGCACGTTCGAAAGCGTTGACGATTACATTCTACCCGTTGCCCCGGGTCAGGTAGGCCCGGAAGCGTTATGCGCCGCACTCCGGAGCGTGTTGCAGAAAGCCGGTGTGGACCCCGCTCCGGTCACCACGGTCATTCCGCGACGCCGTCTTAATCTGCGCCTGAAGATGGTGGAACTCCTGCATCGCCTCCGGCAGGCCGGGACGGCGGGCCTCCTCTTCGACCAGCTTTTCCAGCTGCCCTGTCCCCGCTACGACATCGTGCTGACTTTTCTGGCCCTGCTGGAGCTGATCCGCCTGGGGCGCGCCCGTGCAGAGCAGGACGCTCTGGATGCGACTATCCAGGTCTACCCGGTCTCTCCGCAGGGGGCATCGGAGGTCGTTCCGTGAGCGATCCCGCCCCTCTCCTTCCTGACGAACTGGTAGCAGCCCTGGAGTGCCTGCTGTTTGTTTCCGGAGAGCCTGTACCGTTGACGGAGCTGTCTCGCGCGACCGGCCGTGACAGCGAAACCATTGCGTGTGCCCTGCACGTGTTGCGCTCCCGTCTGGAAGAACGCGGTAGCGGTCTGCAGTTACTCCACATCGCGGGTGGATGGCAGCTGAGTACGCGCCCGGAGCACGCGGAGGCCATCGGCCGCCTTCTAACACGTGATAGCCACAAACTCTCGCGCGCGGCTCTGGAGACGCTCGCGATCATCGCCTATCGTCAGCCCATCACGGCGCCAGAGATCGAAGCCGTACGCGGTGTTTCCGTCAGCGGCGTGCTCAGAACGTTGCTCGACCGTCGTCTGATCCAGGAGGCCGGACGCAAGGAGACGGTCGGTCGGCCCGTACTCTATCGCACCACTCCCGATTTCCTGCACTATTTCGGCCTGTCCGATCTGTCCCAGCTCCCACCACTCGGCGACGAAACGCCTGCAGAACCTGTTCCCGCCGAGGCAGTGACTGACGGCAGGGTCCCGGACGGTGAGGCGTGTACTGGCCTGCAGGAGGACACGACCGGGCAGATCGGATGACCACCCTGTATCAATCACCCGTATGGAAAAACCGGTGGTTGCCCCGTGCTTTTGCTGCGCACATTGCCGTTTTCACGGCTTCACTCTTCGAGTATAATGTGTCACCAATGCGCACAGAGAGAGGCCATCAGAAGCAACATGCCTGAAATTACGGAAGACCTCACCCCGAGCCAGATTGTTGCGGAGCTGGACAAGTACATTGTCGGGCAGAAGAATGCCAAACGCGCTGTCGCGATTGCGTTGCGCAACCGGCACCGTCGCCGTCTCCTTCCCGAGGACCTGCGCGACGAAGTGATCCCCAAAAACATTCTGATGATCGGCCCTACCGGCGTTGGCAAGACCGAGATTGCCCGGCGTCTGGCCCATCTGGCGCGTGCCCCCTTCGTGAAAGTAGAAGCGACCAAGTTCACCGAGATTGGCTACGTCGGTCGTGATGTCGACTCGATGGTGCGCGATCTTGTGCAGGTAGCCATCCGTATGGTCGAAAACGAGAAGATCGAGGAAGTGCAGGAACAGGCTCGCGAGCGCGCCATCGATCGTATTGTGGACATCATGCAACCCCCACGCACTGCCCGGGGGAAACGTACGCGCACTGCGGACGGCGAGGGCCCCGATCTGGCGCGCGCCGTGCGCGAGATCATCGGCCCCCTGCTGGGCAATGTCAAGTCGGGTAGCGTCACCGTGGACCTTTCCGCGCTGGAGACTGGCAAAGAGCGGCAGACCGAAGAGCCGGAGGAAGAGACCACGGCATCGCGACATGACGCTGAAATGTACGAGCGGATCCGTCAGAAGCTCCGTCAGCAGATCGCCAGCGGAGCCATCGATGAACACAAGATCGAGATCGTCGTGGAGGAGAACGCAGGCAACCCCTTCCTGCAAGTGTTCTCGGCGCCCGGACTGGAAGATATGAGCATGGATCCGCAGAGCATGTTCGGCGGGTTCATGCCCAAAAAGCAGCGTAAGCGCTCTGTTACCATTGCGGAAGCCCGGGAGATTTTCACCACGGAAGAAGCGCAGTCCCTCATTGACCGCGACGCCGTGATCCGGGAGGCCATTCAGCGCACGGAACAGACCGGGATCATTTTTGTGGATGAGATAGATAAGATTGCCGGTACGTCACGCGACCGCGGCCCGGACGTGTCGCGCGAGGGCGTACAGCGCGATATCCTGCCAATCATCGAGGGCAGCACTGTCAACACCAAGTACGGCCCGGTCAAGACAGATCACATTCTCTTCATCGCGGCCGGCGCTTTTCACGTTGCCAAACCCAGTGATCTGATCCCGGAGTTGCAGGGGCGCCTGCCCATTCGCGTCGAGCTGGAGAACCTGACGGAGGAAGCCTTCAAGCGGATCCTGACCGAGCCCCGCAACGCGCTCACCCGACAATATATCGCGCTGCTGGCCACGGAGGGCATCACACTGGAATTCACAGAGGACGCGATCACGGCCATCGCGCGTGTCGCAGCCGAGGTCAACCGCCGGAATGAAAATATTGGCGCCCGGCGTCTGCATACCGTGCTGGAACGCCTGCTGGAAGATCTGTCGTTCCATGCACCGGATCTGGAACAAAAGCACTGGGTGATCGACGCACGTTACGTCCATGAGAAGCTGGACGTGATCCTGCACGACGAAGATCTGAGCCGCTACATCCTCTGAGCTCCTGCCCACACACAGAAAGCGCATGGCCCGTCGGGCCCCTGCATGTCCCGGTGGGCAGGATCCATTCCGGGCAAGATAAGCCAGCTAAAATGGATGCAACTCCGAACGTCTTACGTTGACAGAGCAAGAAGTTCTGTGCTATCATCATCGGCTCCCGGCGGCCCCGGAGCCGGTGTGGGCAGGGTGGATACCGGGTTTGAAGATGCGTACGCCCTTTACTCATCTGTCAGGCAGCAAAACCTGCTGTATCCCGATACAACCAGCACAGAATTTGCGTAAATCAGCAATAGGTCACTCACCTTCATGGGAGCAGGACCGTGATAATCCAGAAAAACAGGGGAAAGTAAGTTATGGCGCAGGAAGCGGAGATCATCTTGACACCGCGCGGTCATGATAAGATTGAACGCCGGCTGGAGTACTTGAAAAACGTGCAGCGCCGCGAAGTAGCCGAACGTATCCGGGACTCCAAGCAGTTTGGCGACCTGACCGAGAACGCCGAGTACGAGGACGCGAAAACAGAACAGGCACTGGTCGAAAGCCAGATTTCGGAGTTGCGTCGCGTACTACAGATCGCGCACGTCCTGACAGAAGAAGACATTCCCACGGATTACGTGGGCCTCGGCTCGATCGTCAAGATGACCAATATGGACACCGGCGACACCTGGGAATTCACGCTGGTCGGCTCTGTGGAAGCCGACCCGGACAATGATCTGATTTCGGACGAATCTCCCATCGGTGAGGCGCTGGTAGGCCGCAAAGTCGGAGACGTGGTGTCGATCAACGTCCCCAACGGGATCGTCCGGTATCGCATCGATAGTATTCGCAAGTGACCCCGAGGTGCTACCGGAGCCAGCAGTGAGCCACCAGGAGCAACAACCAGAGGAACAGCAGGAACAACGGGAGGATCAACGGGCGCAACGGCTGGCCAAGCTGTTGCGCCTGCGCGCGCGAGGTAAAGACCCGTTTCGCATCGAACGCTACGAACGCACACATACTGCCGCGCAGGTAACAGATCCGAACGCTTCTCACTGGTCCCTGCCTGAGGAACAACGTACGGCACTGCGCTTCTCGATTGCCGGGCGCCTGACCGCACACCGCTCCAAAGGCAAGGTCACCTTCGCCGACGTGCGTGACGAGACAGGCCGGGTGCAGATCTATGTGCGCCGGGACGAACTGGGCGACGAGGCTTTCGAGGCTTTCAATGACCTCGACCTGAGCGACATCATCGGCGTCCAGGGCTTTCCCTTCACTACCCGGACCGGGGAACCGAGCATTCACGTCACAGAATATACCCTGCTGGCCAAAGCCCTGCGGCCGGTGCCATTCGGTAAGATGGACGACACGGGCCACGTCTACAGTGCGCTCACGGATGTTGAGACCCGCTATCGCCATCGCTACCTCGATCTGCTCTCTAACCCGCGCTCCCGCGAGATCTTGGTCAAACGGAGCCAGATTGTCTCGGCGATGCGCCGCTTTCTCGATAGCAGAGGATTCCTTGAGGTCGAGACGCCTGTACTGCAACTGGTGGCTGGAGGCGCAGCGGCCCGTCCTTTCCTGACGCACCACAATGCGCTCGACTACGACTTCAAACTCCGTATCTCACTGGAACTGTTTCTCAAGCGATTGATCGTGGGTGGCATGGAGAAAGTATATGAGATCGGGCGTGTGTTCCGCAACGAGGGCATCGACACCCGGCACAATCCAGAATTCACCCTGATGGAGCTCTACCAGGCCTATGCCAATCTGGAAGATATCATGGACCTGGTCGAAGAGATGTACGTCGCCATCTGCACGGAAGTCAATGGCGCGCCCCGGTTCTCCTATCGGCAGAAGGATGGTACAGAGATCCTGGTAGATCTTGCGGCGCGCCCCTGGCGGCGCCTGTCCCTTCTGGAAGGCATTCAGCAGTACGCAGGCATCCCCCCGCAAGAGCTGCAAACGCTGGAACACGCCATTGCAGCATGCCGTCGGATCGATGTGCCTTTCGACCTGAGCAAAGAGAACACGCTCGGCGGGCTCATCGAAAAACTGCATGAAACCTACACCCAGCCTCACCTGATCCAGCCCACTTTCATCACGGACTTCCCGCTGGAGACCTCTCCACTGGCCAAGAAACGTCCGGACAACCCGGGCCTGACGCGCCGCTTTGAGGTGTACGCCGCCACACAGGAGCTGGGTAATGCCTTCTCGGAAATCAACGATCCGCTGGATCAGCGTGAACGGTTCGAGGCGCAGATGCGTCAGCGTGCTGCCGGTGACGAAGAGGCGCATCCCATGGACGAGGAGTTCCTCATGGCGCTGGAGTACGGGATGCCTCCCACAGGCGGTCTCGGAGTCGGGATCGATCGACTGGCCATTGTGCTGACAGGCGCGGAGAGCATACGCGACGTGATCCTGTTTCCCCTGATGCGTCCGGAAGGAGCACGGGGTGGGTGAGCAATAGCACGCCCGTATCCCTCAACGTACGATCAGCACGGGGCAGTGCGCGTGATGCAGCACCCGGTCGGAAACGCTACCGAGCAGGAAGGACTGCAGGCCCCCCAGCCCCCGGCTGCCCATCACAATCAGGTCCACTCTCTCTTCCTCGGCCACACGCACGATCTGATCCACGGGATGCCCGCTTTCTCTCCGACACTCGTATGTGCAGTGGTGTCGTTCCAGTACTTCGCCGGTGCGCCGCTCCACAGCCTCCTGGATCTCCTCCGCCTGTTGCGACAGGACCTGCGGGTCCACGATTGGCTCTGGCCCTCCCAGAAATGGTGGAGCGATCACCGGGGGGTTGAACACGGTGAGCAGGATCACATGAGCCCCGAACTTGCTGGCGATCTGACCGGCGGCTTCCGCTGCCCGCAGAGCGTGATCCGACCCGTCTGAAGCCAGTAAAATGCGTTGAAACATAGCCTGCACACTCCTCTCTGAGGCGGTTCAGGGATATTCCCTTCTGGCTTTCCTCATGATACCTCACGGGCGGAGAGCGGCCAATGTCTTTCCTGAAAGCGCAAAATCGCGGAACCAGAGCAGGGACTTTCTACGCATATACAGATGGAGTCTCTCACGCACAACGAAGTGCTGTCTATCGCCAAGGAGGATTTGACGATGTCGCGACCTCTTACAACGCTGACTGCTCTGGCGGCCCTCGTCCTTCTGCCGGTTGCTATTCCGGTGTCGGCACAGCAACCGGAGGCATCGGGCACCACGTCGGTCATCCGGGCACAGGGGAATCCGCACCTGAACGCATTCAAGGCACTCCTGAGCAAACGTGCCGACCTGCGTCTTCAGGTTGAGCAACGAGGCATCGATGCGGCTTTCACGGACTGGCTGCGCGCGGAGAAACCGGAGGCCTATCGCGAAGCAATGCAACGCGGTGAGACTGTTGCCGCCCGCCCCATTATCCGGGCGCAGGGGCATCCCTACCTGCAGACATTCAAAGTGCTTGCCAATCGGCGGGCGGATCTGCGCTACAAGCAGGCTACCTACGGTACCGATGTCGCTTTCACCGAATGGTTGCGCACGGAGAAGCCGGGCGTGTACCACGAGACGGTACAACGCATTGCAGAAAAGAAGTCAGGGGTGAAGCCTGTACGCAATACCGGCCGCGAGTAGGCCCGTTCTGGTTCTTTCAGGAAACGGATCGAGGAGAGCATCTGGTTGCTCTCCTCGATCCATCCTGGGTCCCCTGACACTAGCGCAATCGACTGCGCACGTACTCCAGCAGATTATCGATCGGAACACGTACCTGCTGCATGGTGTCTCGATCGCGCACCGTCACGGTGTCTTTGTTGGCCAGATCGCCACTCCGGGACTCACCGATCGTCTCGAAGTCCACCGTGACGCAGAAAGGCGTTCCCACCTCATCCTGCCGCCGATAGAGCTTCCCGATCCCCGCTGTGTCGTCATAGACGGCACGCATTTCTCCGGAGCTCTGCAGGATGTTCTTGATTTTCTTCGCTGTTGCCACGATCTCCGGTGCGTTCTTCTTCAGGGGCAGCACGGCCACCTTGATGGGTGCCAGAGCGGGCCTCAGGCGCAATACCACCCGGGTCTCACCGTTCTCCAACTTTTCCTCATCGTAGGCCTCGCACAGAGCGGCCAGACATCCCCGATCCACTCCTGCTGCCGGCTCGATAACGAACGGGATCAGATGCCTGCGTGAGGTCTCGTCGAAGTACGTCAGGCGTTCGGTAGAATGTTCATTCTTCATTACTTGCGCGACGTGCGGGATCTTATCCTGATCCCGGGAATGTGAGGCCAGATCGAAATCGGTCCGATTGGCAATACCCTCCAGCTCATCAAAACCCAGGGTTGGGAACTCGTACAGGATGTCCACGGTGCGCGCCGAGTAATGTGAGAGTTTCTCCTTCGGGTGCTCGTAGAGCCTGAGCCGTTGCGGGCTCAATCCAACCACGTTGACCCACCAGTTCCAGTGATCTTCGATCCACTCCTCATGCACCCGCGGGGCGTCCTCTGGAAAGACAAAGTACTCGATCTCCATCTGTTCCAGCTCACGCACCCGGAAGATGA
>JANWZQ010000120.1 GCA_025054835.1 Chthonomonadaceae bacterium | reverse complement strand
GTTGATGAACTCCGGCCGGACCTCCTTCTTGAGCTCCTTCATGATCTGGCTCTTCATCGCCTCATAGGCCTTGATCTCCGCGCCGGGCATATCATCCCGGTTCACCAGCGACATGCGCGGCTCACCCTGGATCTGACGCGCGCCAATGTTCGACGTCATGATAATGACCGTGTTCTTGAAGTCCACCACCCGGCCCTGACTGTCAGTGAGCCGACCATCCTCGGCAATCTGCAGGAGGATATTGAACACCTCCGGATGCGCCTTCTCAATCTCGTCCAGCAAAACTACCGAGTAGGGATTGCGCCGTACCGCCTCGGTCAGCTGCCCTCCCTCATCGTAGCCAACGTATCCCGGAGGCGCCCCCACCAGGCGGGAGACCGCAAACCGCTCCATGTACTCGCTCATGTCGATGCGGATCAGGTTGTTCTCGTTATCGAACAGGAACGCGGCCAGCGCGCGCGCAAGCTCCGTCTTCCCCACACCCGTCGGACCGAGGAACAGGAACGTGCCCATCGGACGCTTCGGATCCTTCATGCCAGAACGAGCACGCCGCACCGCCTTGGAGACCGCAACGATCGCCTCATGCTGCCCGATGATCCGCTTGTGCAGCTCCTCCTCCATACGCAGCAGCTTCTGCGTCTCGGCCTCCACCAGCCGGCTGACCGGGATCCCGGTCCACGACTGCACAATCGCGGCCACCTCGTCCTCACCGACGACCCGCGTCATGCTCTCACGCTTGCTGTTCCAGTCAAGCTCCAGCTCCTCGATCTGCTGCTTGAGACGCGCCTGCCGCTCCTCCAGTTCGGCCAGCGAAGAGTCGTAGCGGTTATTGCTGATCACCGCATCGATCTCCTTCTTCACCTCGGCCAGCTGCGCTTTAGCCCGGCGCAACTCCACCGGGGGCAGAGCGTACTGCAGGCGCACCCGGCTGGCGGCCTCGTCGATCAGGTCAATCGCCTTGTCTGGCAGGAAGCGATCAGTGATGTACCGATCAGCCAGATGCGCCGCGGCAGTGAGCGCCTCATCCGTGATAGTCACCCGGTGATGGCTCTCGTACCGCTCGCGCAATCCCTTCAGGATCTCCACCGTCTCCTCCGGGGAGGGCTCGCTCACCTTCACCGGCTGGAAACGGCGCTGCAACGCCGCGTCGCGCTCAATGTACTTGCGGAACTCATCCACCGTGGTCGCGCCGATGCACTGCAACTCCCCGCGCGCCAGAGCGGGCTTCATGATGTTGGAGGCATCGATCGCACCCTCCGCAGCACCGGCGCCCACCAGCGTGTGCAACTCGTCCACAAACAGGATCACATCGCCCTGCGCCTTGCGCACCTCCTCCATCACGCGCTTCATGCGCTCCTCGAACTCGCCACGATACTTCGTCCCCGCAACCAGGCCGGCCAGATCCAGCGATACAATCCGCTTGTCCTTCAACGTCTCCGGAATATCCCCGGAAACGATGCGTTGCGCCAGCCCCTCCGCGATGGCGGTCTTGCCAACACCCGGTTCGCCCAGCAACACCGGGTTATTCTTGGTGCGCCGACTCAGGATCTGGATCACCCGCTCAATCTCGGTGTGACGGCCCACCACTGGATCCAGCTTCTCCTGACGGGCCAGCTCTGTTAGATCGCGGCCGAACTCATCCAGAGTAGGCGTGCGAGAGCGCCCACCGGGCTTCTGATGCGCGGGCATGCCGGCATCATTGTCCTGCAGAGCCATCACCTCGCGCCGGGTGCGCTCCAGATCCACGCCCAGCTTGGCCAGCACACGCCCTGCCAGCCCTTCCCCCTCGCGGATCAGGCCCAGCAGCAAATGCTCCGTGCCAATATAGTTGTTGCTCAGCTGACGCGCCTCATCGTACGCCAGATCAATCACGCGCTTGGCCCGCGGGGTCAACTGCATATCCTGTCCCAGACGCCCATCACCCCGGGTGACCTGACGCTCAATCTCGCTCCGGATCCGGCCGAGCGAAACACCCATTCTATCCAGAATGCGGGCCGCCACACTGTCGTTCTCACGCACCAGGCCGAGCAGAAGGTGCTCGGTCGAAACGTAGTTCTCCCCGAGCCTTCCCGCCTCTTCCTGCGCAAAGAAGACAACGCGACGCGCACGCTCAGTAAATCGTTGCCACATGGTTCTTCGTCCTTCTGGTTCACCCTCGCTGATGCCGGAGTAGGGATCGCCCCATCCGGTATGGCCGTACTCTCCACAACATGAGAAGAGATTTACAGGAGTATACTCTATTCTAGGGGCAAAAATGCCGGAAAGTTCCGCCGGTATCTATGCTCGTGACTGCACACTGCCCGCGTACAGGCACCGGAACAATCACGCCCGGCACATCAGGAGACACACCGGTTATACGGGCACCCCGGCCGTCCGGGTCTTCTCTCGGAAGGCGTCAATCAAACGGCGGGTGACAGGGCCCGGCATGCCATCTCCAATCCGGCGCCCATCGCAGGTGACCATCGCGATCACCTCGGCAGCTGTCCCGGTCAGAAACGCCTCATCCGCATTGTACACATCGTACAGCGTTACGACGGATTGTCGGCAGGGAATCCCCGTTTCTTTTGCGATATCCATAACAACCTGTCGGGTGATACCCGGTAGAGCCCCCTGACTCGGAGGCGGGGTGATCAGCTCGCCACCCTGCACCAGAAACAGATTGTCCCCCGTAGCCTCGGCCACATAACCATCCATGTTGAGCATCAGCGCCTCCCCGGCGCCTACCCGGTTGGCCTCCATCTTCGCCATGATGTTGTTCACATAACGACCCAGCGACTTGATCTGCGGATCAATGCACACCGAAGGAGGCACACGGGTCGAGGCCGTGATCACATCCAGACCCCGCTCATACATCTCCGGCGTATACAACCGCAACTGCTCGGTCGAGATCACAACAGTTGGCTCCGACTTCAAATGCGCAGGATCCAGACCCAGCCCCACGCCACGGGAAACGCTCACACGAATGTACCCGGAATCCAGCTGGTTGGCGCGCACCGTTTCCACGATCGCCGCCTGGATCTGCTCCGGACCGGTCTTCAGATCGATCGACAGCGCATGCGCGGAACGGAACAGGCGGCGCACATGTGGCTCCAGCTGGAAGATCACACGGTTGTACACACGGATGCCCTCAAACGCCCCGTCACCGTAGAGAAATCCATGATCGTAAATCGAAAGAGTCGCTTCACTCTTCGGGACAAGCTGACCGTTGAGGTGCACCCACTGCTGCATACCCCGGCTCCCTTACAGAGGGCGCGTGCTGCCGCTCTGGAGAAGAAATGGTGTCATCAAAAGTATACCACAGGACAGGACAAAACGGCCAGAAAGGTTGTGCCCCGGCATGCCCTCACACCGGAACCCGCCCCGCGCAACGCCCGTGCACAGAATCGGAGCGCTACTCCCGGTCCCCCGTCTGTGTCGCATACTGATCCGCCAGAGTCCGCACAATCCGCGCCATCTCCTCCCGGGCCTCGGCCGGCGCTAGCAACTCAACACAGTTTCCGAAAGACAGGATCCACCAGACCATGTCCCGCAGATCAGCCACCGACAGCACTACCAGATGCGAACCGTCCGGCTGCACCTGTGCGCTCACCACATGCTGGCCCGCGGTCAACAGAGAATAATCCTGCCCGGGAGCGAAACGCAGCGTCACCTGGCTGACACGGTCACCGCCAAAGGGCTCGAAAGCCTGTGCGAAACAGGTGTCAGCAGAAAAGTGCCGCGGATAGCGAAAGCGGGCCGTGAGCACCTCCACGTCCTGCATCAGGCGGATCAGGAAGCGCCGCGGCCCACCCAGCTCCCGACATCCGGCAGTTAACACCCACCGCCCTTCGTAGAGCCGCAGATCGTAGGGCGACAGCGTTAGAGTGCGCAACGTGCGCGCCCGCGTATCCCAGTAACACACCTGCACCTTGCAGTGCGAACGCATGGCACGCCGCAGACGCTCCACAAGATGTTGCCGGTGTGCATCCGGGCGCACACCGGACGACCCGCGCACAGGCACCTGTCGCGGATAGTCCAGCGCAACATGCAACTTCTCCAGCGCAGAACGCAAGGTCGCCGCAACAGAAGTGCGGATCAACGCCCCGTTCGTTGCCACACGCAACAACGCCTCTGTCTCCGAAGGGGTGAGCGGCAGAGAAGGCAGAACGGCCTCCGACTCCAGGAGGTAACGCCCCTCACGGCGACTGAAACGCTTGATGAACGTGCTGCTGTGCTCCAGCGCGCGCAGATCCCGGAAAATGGTGCGCTCGGACACGTGCAACTCCTGTGCAAGCCGGGCCGGCGTCAGCTGCGGGTCCACACGCAGACGTTCGGCAAGGATCTTCAACCGCTCCGGGCGGCGCAGACGCTCTGGCGAAGGCCTCATCACCCTACAACCACCGGGCATTCGGCCCGAAATCCGCCCGATAATAATCGGAGACGTGCGTGCCGGGAGGAAAAAGAGCGTCCAGTGCTGCCAGATCCTCGGCCGTCAGGCGCAACGTACTGGCGCGCAGACTATCCTCCAGATGTTGCAACGTACGGGGACCGATGATCGGACTGGTTACCCCGGGCTGGGCCAGAACCCACGCGAGCGCACAGTCGGCCGGCGCGAACCCCCGTTGCTCACAGAAAGCAACATAACGCTCCACCGCCTGCAATGCCACCTCATTGTCCCGGTTGAAAGGAGCCGACCGGCCAGCATAACGCGCATCGGCCGGACGGGGCTGACCGGGGCGGTACTTGCCGGTCAACAACCCCCCTGCCAGAGGCGCCCACGGGATCGTGGCAATCCCGTACGTACGACACATCGGCAACAACTCACGCTCGACCCGTCGGTCCAGCAAATTGTACGGCGGTTGCTCACAGACAAAGCGGTTCAGATGCAACTCCTTGCTGACCCACAGCGCCTCCACAATCTGCCAGGCCGCAAACGTACTGGTCCCGATGTAGCGCACCTTGCCCTGACGGATCAGATCATCCAGCGCACGCAACGTCTCGTCAATCGGCACTGCCGGATGCGGACGGTGCATCTGATACAGGTCAATCCAATCGGTATTCAACCGGCGCAGACTCGCCTCGCAGGCGCGCAGAATATAATGACGGTGACCGCCCCGGTCGTTGGGGCCATCGCCCATCCGATTGTAAAACTTGGTGGCCAGAAACACCCGGTCGCGCTTCCCGCCAGACAACGCCCGGCCAACGATCTGCTCCGAAACCCCCTGACTGTAAACATCGGCCGTGTCCAGAAAATTGATCCCGGCATCCAGCGCGCGATGAATGATCCGGATCGACTCTTCCTCCGAAGTGTCATCCCCGAAAAGCATGCAACCGAGGCACAACGCGCTGACCTGAACCCCGGTGCGACCCAGAGAGCGATATTCCATAACCGACTATTCCGTTCCGTGAGGATCCATGTCATGCAGATATTAGCCCTGCAGAGGTCAGCAACCTTCCCGATCCAGCACACCCCGGCGACCGTATCGCGCTCATCCAGACAGGCACCACCTACGCATCCGGAGGTGCGCTATGGATCAGCACCCACTGCAGATCGTTGCGCGCCGCCATATTGATCGCCACACTGGCGGCCGCATCATAACGCAGCGTCTGGTGCAGCACCAGCAAATACACCAGCAGCAGGCAGGTGACCATCGGCAGGGCCAGAGAGCGCACCCCGATAACCACGCTCTGTGCCGGAGAGACCCGGCGATAAAGCGCGCGGAGCGTTAGCACGAGAATAGCCAGGAAGGGCAGGCCCGCTGTCAGCAGGGCGATGAGCAGGGCGTCCTGCGGACGACGATCAGGAACAGCCCCTGTCAGACTGGCCAGCAGGGTCGCAACGGGGTGTAGCGACGTCAGGTAATTCTGCATTGCGTGGAGCGCCGCAAGGGCAGGGATCAGGAGCAGCGCCAGCATGCGCCCGGTCGCGCCGGGGCTCCAGTGCAACTCAGCCCGGGCATGGCTGGAGGCAAGCCAGTGCGCAACCAGAACGCAGAGCGCGCAAGCCGCGGCCAGCAGCAGCAGGGCCGCTCGGGCGGTAGGCACGGCGCCAAACAGCAAAAAAAGCGCACCGGAAAGACAGCCCGGAACAGTCACACCGACAGCAATACGCCACAGACGTACATGCCGATCCGGGACACGCCAGCGCACCAGCAGAGACAGCAGCACTGCGCACAGGCCAAAAGCCAGCGCCTGCTGCAACAGGCAGTAACCCAGCATCCAGTAGCGGAACAAGGCCAGCAACGGAATCCCCGGAGGAATGCCCGGGTACGCCGCGTCAACGCGCGCCACGTCAATCCGGTCTCGCAGCTCACAGCAGAGCTGCGCCTCCTGATAGAGCCATTGACGCTCCTGCTGGCGACGCTGTCGCTCCAGAAGACCCAGATACCCCGTCGCGGCGCGTTGCCACTGCTGCAGATGCCGGATCGCGCTGGGCGCAAAGCGTGCCCCGCGGTCGGTAGAAGCGAGAAAAAAGAGATCCGTGCCGTACAGCGCCTCGTAAGACCAGTGGGCCGTATCGCGCAGGCACCGGCCCAGCCACCCCAGATGACGCCGGATCCGGATGGCCCTCCCGAACTGCCCGGCATCCGCAGCCCGATCGGCGTGCCAGCGCGCCATCTCAGCCATGTAACGCAACTCGCGCAGGTGCGGAAAAGCCAGCATGGACAACGGACCAATCTTCTGCGCGGCCCCGTAGTCGCCATAGGCCGCCGCATAGAGGCGCCACTGACCCAGGATCTCCTCGTACAGGTAGGCATCCCAGCGTGGCTTGCGTGCCGCCTGCTCCAGAGCCTGCAACGCCTCCGCATCGCGCAGAGCCGCGAAGTACGTGATGGCCAGCATGGTGGGCCAGAACGCGTTATCCCGATCCAGTCGTTGCCCGGAGCGCACCGCCCACTCGATCAAACGCACATCACGACGGCGAGCGGGAATGGATCGCGCCGGTCCTTCCTCATCTGTCTCACGCAATGCAGCCGCCGCATCGCCCCCTCCGGAACGACGGGGCGCAGGCGCACGTAACTCCGACCGGATGATCCGCACCCGATCGCGCATCATGTAGCGGATCAGATGAGCGTAGGCACCGGGAGCCACAGGGAAATCGCGCGCAATCATCCCGAGACGGACCAGTGTCAGATCACGCTCGCTCGACACTGGAACGGGCGATGTCGGGATACTCCTACCGGGCTCGGCAACATGCGCCAGCGCGGTCGCCCGGCCAACCTGCAGCAGGTAATCCTCGCGGGCACTGGCCGCAACACGATTGAGCCGGGGCACCTCCCCGGCACCCCGGCGCACATCCAGCGCACGCAGATAAGGCAGCGTGTCCTGAACCAGAGTCAGCTGCAGTTGCGCACCGAGCGTGTAGCGCACCGGTGGGAAGACGCTCAGCCCGAGCACAATGCCCAGAAGCGTACCGGTGAGCCACCCGGAACGTACGGAGGGGAAAGAAGCCGGCACGATCCACGGCCGCATGGCTTAACGTGCAGAACGACGTCCGGATGATATCCCGACCGCCGGGCGCTCCGAAGGGGGCGTGGGGCTCCACAACAGAGCCGCACGGGGCGCCGGGGTACTCAGCAGCGACTCCAGCGGAACCGGTGGCAGATTGCGCGCCGCCTGCAGCCGCGCCACCCTGCCAGCAACCGCCGGATCGGATCGCTGCGGGTACAGGGCGGTCAGCAGACAGGCCAGAGTGATCGAGGCAGCAATCAGACCACCGCCCGCGACCTGCAGGAAAAAGGGAACCTCTCGATGAGACCCCGGTACTCGCGAGCCCTGCAGACGGGTTGTGTCGGTGCCCGCGCCCAGAGCCCCGACAACCCGGTCATCAAACGACGGTCCCGGGACAACATCCACGTGCAGGGGCGTGCGGAAGTAGGCCTGCATCGCCCGGTCGGCCTCATAGGCCTGCCGGCACTTCTGACATCGGGACAGGTGCGCGTGAAGCAGGCCAGCTTCCGCCTCAGGCAGAGTGCCGTCCACGTAACGGGAAAGTCGATCACGCCAGTGACGGCACCGATCATACATGGCGGGACTCCTCATGCAACGCCGCCCAGCGCCGACGGAACTGCTCCCGGGCCGCGTTCAGGCGCGAACGCACCGTTCCGATCGGAATGTGCAACACCCGGGCGATCTCCGCGTACTCCAGCCCTTCCACCTCGCGCAGGACCAGCGCCGCACGCATTGGAGGGGACAGGGAATTCAACACCTGGGCCACGGCCAGACGTTGCTCCATATCCGGAAGCGCAGCAACGGCAGGAGAAGCAACCGCTTCGTCCAGAGGCATTTCAGCGGTCACGTACTTGCGGCGCATCCGATCCAGGCAGAGATTGATGACAATTCGGTAGAGCCAGGCGTAAAAGCCAGAGTCCCCACGGAACTGACCGATCTGCCGGAAAGCCTTGACAAATGCCTCCTGCGCTACGTCCTCCGCCTCCCGCGGATTGTGCAGCACGTGCGCGGCCAGACGCACGACCCGGTCCCGATAGCGCTGCAACACCCACCGGATCGCACGCTCGTCTCCCATCGCGCAACGATCCAGCATCGCGCGCTCCTCCTGCCGGTCCAACACCTCCGCCTCACTGGCAGGGACACCTGCCGCGAGAACGACTTCTGGACTCCACGCTCGGGTTGCCATCTGCGTATGCCTGTGCCTCTCAAAGATACGGACGGACTGCGCGCGCCGGCGCGTTCGCTCCGGAGCCGTAGGATCGATGAACCGCATGCGGGCTCAAAACGCACGCCCCTCCTGCAGGGTTACCGCACGATACGTTCCGGGCGCACGCACAGTTTCCATGGACCGTTTCACGTGAAACGCCTCGGAACGTCCTGCAAATCAGAAAACTCCGCACCCGGAGTTACCGCCACCGTTTCACGTGAAACGGTCTGCACAGGGTGTATCCGTTTCACGTGAAACGCCTGCAGATGACTTCCGCCCGGATGACTGCGGTCCGGCGCGTCTCGTACAACCGCACAGACCGTTTCACGTGAAACGCCCGTGGTTCTCCCGGCACCGGGCGGCATAAATGGCGCATATCCGGGGTCACATACCGGCCCTCCCGGGGATCCGCCGATGCCACCGCAGGGGGTGCCACCCGGATCCGGAACGCGTTGCCGGGTTGCTCCCTGTCGACCGGTGCAGGGAACGTGCCGTTTGGAACAGCAACGGAAGAGGCCTGTTCACGCTCTGCCGAAGCGCCGTTGCAGCGAATCCAGGATCGCTCCCAGCAGGATGATACCCCCCTGAATGATCTTCTTGTAGCTGGGCTCGTTGATCCCGATCAGGGGCAGCCCGTAGAAGATCAGGGCCAGCAGCAGGGCGCCCAGCGCCGTTCCGGACACTCCCCCCCGTCCTCCCGACAGGCTGGTCCCGCCAATCACCACAATGGCGATCGCGTTCAACTCCAGGTTATCACTCAGGGCCACCTTCGGGTCCGCGTTCCGGTTGATCCCGAGCTGCATGAGCGCGGCAACCCACACACAGAGGGCGCACAGCAGATAGGCTCCGCCCTCCACACGTGGCACGTGCACCCCGCTCAGTCGGGCCGCTTCCCGGTTCGAGCCGATCGCATACAGGTAGCGCCCGAACTGCGTGCGGTGCAGCAACAGCGCCGCCAGAAGATACGCCCCGATAACCACCAGCGTCATCACCGGGAAGTCGGCGCCGAACATCCGGAACTCTGCCTTGCCCAGCCAGAGCAGGGTCTCTGGCAGGTTGCCAATGGACAGGTTCTTGCTGATCAGAATGGTGACCCCGTACGCGGTCACCATCACGGCCAGGGTCACAATGAACGCGGGGATCCGGGCGCAGGCCACCGCTACGGCCGTGATCCCGCCAATCAGCAGTGCTGTTCCGAACCCGCAGGCGATGGCGATGCCGGGAGTGATGCCCGGGTAGTCCCGGATCAGGCCGGCCATCACGAACATGAGCAGCATCATCACGAACCCGACCGACAGATCAATACCCCCGGTCAGGATGACGAACGTCATGCCCAGAGCCAGCATGGCCATCGGGCTGTAGTACTTGAAGATCTGTGCAGCGGTCTCCGGAGAGAGAAACAGGCTCTGCCGCGAGGCCAGGAACACCATCAGTGCGCTGATGATCCCGGTCAACCCCATCTGCGGTAGCCATCGACGTAGCGAAAGGATCATCTCAACGGGTTTCGCGCAGCTGATCGGCCCAGAGCTTCCCGCGATTGGCCTCCGCCTCTTTGCGGGTGATCAGATGATGCGGGATGGGGATGTAGGTGCTGTCGGGTTGCCCCCCGTCCAGGACCTTCTTCACCTGTTGCACCGTCACCCGCCCCATCTGAATGGGCTCCTGTGAGACCGTAGCCTCGATCTCGCCCGCACGGATCTTCTCGATGGCCGGCTTGTTGCCGTCCATCCCGACCAGCAGGATACGCCGCGGGTCGTCCGGAGCCTCCCGCTGCTTCTTGATATCCAGAATAGCATTGAGCGCGCCCAGCGAGTTATCGTCACCATGCGAGAACACCAGATCGATGTCCGGGTTGGCAGTCAGGATCGGGGCCATCACCTCCTGCGCCTTCTTGGCGTTGAAATCGCCTACCGCCTTGATCACGGTCACGTTGGGCGTGGTGGTGGGGTTAAATACTTTTTCAAAGCCCCGGGCGCGATCCTGCGCTGAACTGGCCGTCTCGAATCCCCACAGATGCACCACCTTGGCCCGCAGGCGCTTCACCTCCTCCGGCCGATTCGAGTCCAGCTTGTAGCGCTGGCAGAGCAGCTTCAGGGCGTATCGTGCGGCCTCCTCGCCCATGGCCACGTTGTCCGTCTCGATCGTAGCCGTTACCCGGGCGCGCGGGTCGGTGACCCGGCGGTCGATGCAGAAGATCGGGATACCCGCTTTATTGGCCGCCTCCACCGGTGTGATCGCCTGCTCCGCGTCGACCGGCACCATGATGATGGCGTCCACTTTCATGCGGATGAACTGATCGATCTGCTCCTGTTGCCGGTTGGCTGAGTCCTCCGCCACAGCGATTTCGTAGTCCAGCCCCTGCGCCTTCAACTCGTCCACCACGCCCTGTTCCATGCCGAGGAAGAAGTTATGGTTGCGTGAAGAGAGCGAGACCCCCACCTTCTTCCGACGGGCCGTTCCGTCAGGGGCTGCTGACGGGGCGCTGCCTGTCGACGGGGGAGCTCCGGTGTTACCAGCCGTCTGTTCCTTTGGGCCACAGCCGCCCATCAGGACGCTCAGCGCGAGGGCGACCAGTGCCAGTCCGGGTCTACACCATGTGACCACGTGTATCACCTCTTCATAGGGGTATGCGAAAGCTTGCAGCGTATCGGTTGCAGGGCAGCATCCTGCGGGTGATGGCGGGCCGTGTTGCCTGTGTCGGGACACGCGGGAGGCTCACGTCGCCTGTGCGAATACCTCTTCCAGCGCGCGCCGCATCACGTCGATCGGTGCCTCCTCGCCGGTCCACATCTGGAACGCGATGGCTCCCTGGTAGACCAGCATGCCCAGACCATCCAGCGTTCTGGCTCCCTGCGCACGCGCGTTCTGCAGGAACGGGGTATCCGGCGGATTGGGGATCACGTCGCAGACCAGCATGTCCGGCCTGATCGTTGCGTAGTCCACCGGCACCACGTCGTGCACGTTGGGGAACAGGGCGATGCTGGTGGCGTTGACCAGCAGCTGTGTTCCTGCCGGTACCGGGTACGCGCCGCGCCAGGCAACCGGAAGCGTCTCCACGCCGGTGCGCTCGCGCACCTGTGTGGCCAGCGTCTCCGCGGAGGCTGGCGTGCGGTTGACCACGGTGATCTGTCTGGCGCCCGCCACCGCCAGCTCCACCGCGATGGCCCGGGCCGCGCCCCCGGCGCCCAGCACCACCGCATGCACGCCGCGTACGTCCAGCCCGGCCTCCTGTACGGCGCGCAGGAAGCCCTTGCCGTCCGTGTTCTCGCCCAGCAGTGAGCCGTCCCTCTGACGTACGATGGTGTTGACCGCGCCGATCTTGCGCGCCGTCGAGGTCAGGTCGTCCAGATGCTGGATCACCGCGACCTTGTGCGGGATGGTGCAGTTGGCTCCTGCGAAGCCCATGCCGCGCAACCCGCGCACTGCGTCCGCCAGATGGTCCGGGGGGACCTCCATGGTGATGTAGCGCCAGTTCAGGCCGCGCGCGGCAAACGCCTGTTCCTGCATGTACTGCGTGGGGTTCTCGGCAACGGGTTGGCCGAACAGCGCCACCAGTTGCGCGAGAAAAGAAGTAGGCACTGGCATGGTAAATCCTCTACAACCGCGTGAGTATTCGGGTACAGAAGCTCCAATTACCCTTCAGGAACCGGCTCGAATTTTCCTGCTGGTGGGCTATGATCTGCCCGGTCGGGCCACGGGCAGGCGGAGGGTCCGATCCACTCCCTCCAGTGTGATCGTGATCACATTGCCCTGCAGGGTCACATCCTTGACTCCCGTGGTGCCCGGGGGAATGGGAGCGAGGAACGCGGCGTAACCGACTGTCTGTGTTGCACGCGCCGGGATCCATCGGTAGGTGGGGGTGCCCAGCAGGCTGCCCTGTCGTACGGCGTCGCGCCGCGAGTCCGGGAAAGGTGTGGTGCCGAATTCCATGCCCCGGGTCAGGGCCTTGCCTCGCCACGGCGCACCGTCCCGGAAGTGGTTCTCCTCCCAGACACCCATCCACGGCCACACGGCGCGCGGCCAGAGGTAGCCACAGAGCAGGCCCTTCCGGGTGTTGATCGCGGTGAACCACACGTACGTGCGGCCGGGGTCGAGCACACAGGCGAAGAAATCGCTGCTCTTCGTGCTGCCTGCGGGGTACGCGCGCAGGTTCACCGTTTCCCCGTCTCGCGCGGGCGCTTCCGGCCACTCGAAGAACGCGCCGCGTTGCAGGCGTTCGCCCTTGCTGAACTCCTTCGGGTAGACCTGTCCTTTGCCCGCGGGCATGTCGAAGAAGGTGGCGCCCGCCTGCAGGAAGGGAGGGCCGAACGTGACATGCTGCTGCCACCCGAAGGGACGATCCAGCGCGGAGAGGTTGGTCACGGACTCAGTGATCCAGACAGCTGTGGAATCCGGGCGCAGGGTCAGGGTGCGAACCACCCTCATCTGCGCGTGGGGCAGTGTGGCCGAGCAGGTGAGCCTGCTGGCGGAGCGCTCTGTGGCCGACCAGTTCTGCACAGGCGCCTCGCCGTGCACGGGGATGCCGGCGCGGGCCTCCGCGGCAGAGGGCGCGCCGAAGAAGTCGAGGCAGAGGTTGTGCCCCAGGATGGAGGCGAGCAGCGGGGCGCCCGGCGGGTCGCCGTACCGGCGGTCCGAGCGCGACCATGCGTTCGGTTCAATGCTCGGCCATGGTGGGAGCCAGAGAGGGTTCAGGTTGGCGCCGCGCCCGCGCTTCAGGGTTATGCTGGCGATGTGCCCGCCCCCCGGGGTGACAATCACCTGTATCCGGTCGTTCTGCAATGTCCAGGCTCTGCGGCCATGATACGTTCCCTGCGTCATCGCGGGAACAGGCGCAAGCAGCACCATGCCGGCCAGTGCGATGCCGGCCCACCTGCGCAACATCATCATTACGGTTCTCCTGGGTACGGGAAGTGATCTTGCGCGCGGCATTTCGACGCGTCACAACCTTCTTCCTTCTGGCTTCCCTCTGTACTGCCATGCAGAAAGTGAGAACGCACACCATGCGGGGAGGGAGGCCGGAGAGGGGGAGGCACAGGAAGAACCGGGTGCCGTGAAGAAACATAGAAAAAGCACAGAGGACGGGGTGCCATCCTCTGTGCTTTCCACATGCATGACGCTGGAGTGCGCCTGCGATCAGGCCGCCAGTGGTCGCGACGGGTTCTGCCCGGTAACCGGGTCCTCTACAGGCTGGATGTGGAGAACCCGGTCCAGCTGAATCTCGTCCGTTTCTGTAATCAGGTAGCTGCCGTACAACGGCACGAAAGTTGCGTCGTAAATGAGAGAAGTCGTCTCGCATTCCTTGCCGGAACGATCGCGCCACGTTATGATACAGCGTCGTCCGACGAATGGCTTTACTTCCGCGAGTTGCATGTCTTTGCACCTCCGTGCGCATCTACAGACGCCGTATTAACGGTTGAAAATATCCAGAACTTGAGCCGGTGAAATTACCGGGGATGAAAAACAGCCGCTGTGAGAGGGGAGATCGGGAGCGTCATGAAAGCTTTTTTTGTGCGCTGGCGCAGCGCCAGACAGTTCCGCGAGTATGAATTGTTTGCCAGCGAGACCATCGGGGCCTGCCTCTTTGCCGCATTGCAGGCCAGCGGGGGGCTGGCAGTCTGGCAGGCCGGAACCCTCTGGCAATGCCCCGGTTGTGGCGACCGCACTCTGCGCACCGAGGAGTTTCTGGAAGGGTTGCGGCGTGCCGAGGCCTATCTGCAAACCGTTGGGAGGGCCGGCGCCCCATGCAACGCGCCCCCGGATCCGGTGCGAACCGCCGCGTTGCAGTGGCTTCGGGAGATCGCGGTCACTCTGTTCGGATGTGAACGGGACCGCGTTTACATCAAGGATGCGTGTGGCCCGTGTCGTTTCGCCGGGGAGACCTACATCTCGCGCATCTGAGATCGGCGTGCGGTCCAGACTCATTCCTCATTCTGGAGAAGAGCATGTCGCGTCCTGTGATCCTCGAAGACTTTCAGCGTATCCAGATCCTGTGTGATCCGAACTTTGCCCCGGATGGAACGCGCATTGCGTTCACCGGCTACTGGATCGATCCGGAAAAGAACCGCTACTGTAGCGACATCCGGGTTGTGCCTGCGCAGGGAGGCTCGCTCCGGCGTTTCACCGCAGGAGATGGGAGCGATACGACGCCGCGGTGGTCTCCGGATGGCCAGCAGATCGCGTTTCTGTCCGATCGGCAGAAGCCCGGGTGGCAGATCTATCTCATTCCGGCTGATGGCGGGGAGGCGCGGGCACTGACGCGACTGGAGGGAGAGGGGACTATCCGGGCCGTCCGGTGGTCGCCGGACGGCAGCCGCCTGCTCTTCCTGTACCGTCAGGCGCCTGCGCCTTACCGGGAAGCGGCGGTTGAGGAGCGCAGGAAGCGAAATCTCTCCGCGCCGGTTCGGGTGCACACCCGGCTTCAGTACCGGCGCGACAGTGCCGGCTATGTCGATGATGAGTACTGGCAGGTCTGGATTGCCGACGCCCACACTGGGGAGGCCAGACCGTTGACCTCCGGCGACTTTCACTGTGACGCTCCGGTCTTCTCCCCGGATGGCCAGACCGTGGCGTTTCTCTCCCAGCGTGACCCGGACTGGGATCGGTACCCCGGGCGGGAGGACATCTACACGGTTCCGGTGGAGGGGGGGACACTCACGCGCGTTCCGGCGCCGCCGGGGCCAAAATCCGCGCTCACCTGGTCACCCGATGGGGCGTATTTCGCCTACGTGGGCACGCCGGACCCGGAGGACCTCTGGGGCGTGCGCAACGCGCGAGTCTACCTGCTTCCAATCACGGGGGGTGAGCCGCGGGATCTGACCGGACATACCGACCGGTGCGTCGGCTACTACGCGCTCTCTGATGTGCAGCGTGCGGGGGAGGGGGACGTGCTGCGGTGGAATGCCAGCGGGAATGCTCTCTTCTTCCCGGTCAGTGTGCAGGGGAGTGTGCGGCTCTGCTTCACCGGCATCGGGCCGGGGAGCGACGTGATCCCTCTGACGGAGGATGGGTGTACGGTCGGGGGATTTGATCTGGCTCCGGACGGGCGCGTGGCGGTGATCCTCGGGGACGCGGTTACGCCGCAGGAGTTGCACCTGCTGTCGGCTCCTGCGGCGATGGGCAGCGCTCCGGCGGTGCGATCGCTCACAGCGGTTCATCGCGCGTGGCGTGAGGAAGTGCAGCTGGTGGAGCCGGAGGCGCTCTCTGTGCCCAATGGGGAGGGCGGGCAGGTGCCGGCGTGGTTGCTGCGTCCCCCGGACTTCCGGGGCGAGGAGCGGTATCCGCTGGTGCTCTCCGTGCACGGGGGGCCGCACCTGCAGTACGGGCATGTGCTGTTCCATGAGCTGCAGTGGCTGGCGGCGCAGGGCTTTCTGGTGGCCTATGCCAATCCCCGGGGCAGTCAGGGGTACGGGGAGGCGCACACGCAGGCAATCCGGGGGCAGTGGGGTGAGGCGGACTATCGGGATGTGATGGCGCTTGCGGATTACCTTGCGCGCCTGCCGTGGGTGGACGCCGACCGTATGGCGATCGCGGGGGGCTCGTATGGCGGGTTCATGGTGGCGTGGGTCATCGGGCATACCCGCCGGTTCGCCTGCGCCATTGCGGACCGCATGGTGGCCAATCTGCACAGCATGAGCGGCACCACGGACTTCGCGTGGCCGCACGGTACCTATTTCGATGGCAATGCGTGGGAGAACCCGCACCCGCTCTGGCAGCGCTCCCCGCTCTCCTGTGCGGCGCAGATCGAGACGCCGCTGCTGATCCTGCATGCCGATGGGGATTTCCGGTGTCCTGTCGGGCAGGCGGAGGAGCTATTTGCGGCCCTGCGGGCGCTCGGGAAGACGGTGGAGTTCGTGCGCTATCCGCAGGAGGCAACCCATGAGCTCTCGCGTAAAGGGCCGCCGGATCTGCGACGGGACCGTCTGCAACGGATCCTCCAGTGGTTGCGGCGGTGGCTCGGGTGAGAACTCTGCTGCGGGCAGGGGCGCGACGAAAAGACGGGCAGTCGTGAGAACGGCTGCCCGTGCGCTGCAGGATTGTTCTATCGCTGAGGACGCCCCGAAGAGGATCGCATGGCGTGCGCTCCTAGTTCAGGGCGCGCTTCCAGTCCATCATCGCTTTGGTCAGGTTGCCCGAGACCCGGGAGTACTCGCCGCCGAGTTCCAGCAGGGCCTGTGCTTCCTGCTTCTTGCCGGCAGTAGCCAGTTCCACGACCCGGGCGGCCACTTTATGGAACTCCGCATGCAGCTGGCGCACATTCTGGTAGTGCGGTGAGGCCTTATCGGCATCGGTCAGCGAGTTGCTGTAGAGCCACTGCCCGAAAGTGCACCGGTCATCCTGGCGGATGGTATCGACCGGAGTATCGAACTTGCCTGTTTCGATCGCGGTCTTCAGGCGCGCCTTCCACATGCCGTGCGCGCCGATCGCCCTGTCAATCTCTTCCACGTTTGTCATTCTGAGCCTCCAGACCATGCAACGCGGCCCATGGTACGGGCCGCGTTGCATTTTCGGCGCAAAAGCCCGGTTGCTTGAGATCCGGGACGGAGAAATGAGGAGAAATGCCGTTCATGAAGCAGGTGGGCTCAGAGCTCCATGATGACCGGGATGATCACCGGGCGGCGCCCGGTGCGTCGGCGCAGGAAACGGGCCACGGTGTCGTGCACCGCGATGCGCACGGTGTCGATATCCGAGCCCTCCGTGTAGTCCAGCTCGGCCAGTGCGGCCAGCACGCGCTCGCTGGCCTGCTCGAACAGCTCCGCGCTGTCCTCCGGGTGCAGGAAGCCCCGTGAGAGCAGGTCCGGGCCGCTCAGCACTTCTCCGGTGCTCCGGTCCATGCCGACGGTCACCACCACGGTGCCCCCTTCCGAGAGGTGTCGCCGGTCGCGCAACACCACGTCGCTCACTCCGCCGGTGGACACGCCATCGACCAGCACGGAGCCGTGCGGGACCGTTTCTTCGGAGCGGCGCACGCCCTGCGCATCCATCTCCAGCATCTGTCCGACCTCGAAGGTCAGGATGGCTTCAGGCGGGTATCCCATCTCCAGCAGCATCCGGGTGTACGCGTGATAGTGTCGGGGTTCGCCGTGGTAGGGCGCCACGAACTCCGGGCGTGTCAGGTTCACCATCATCTTCAGCTCTTCCTGATAGGCGTGTCCCGACACGTGCACGTTCTGGATCAGGTCGTACACCACAGTGGCCCCCAGACGGAAGATGCGATTGACCACGCGCCACACCATGTCCTCGTTGCCCGGGATGGGTGTGGAGGAGAGGATCACGGTGTCGCTGGGTTCGATCTGGATCTTGGAGTGCTCGTCCCGGCTCATGCGGGCCAGTCCGGACAGAGGTTCTCCCTGACTGCCCGTGGTCAGGATGGCGATCTCAACCGGATGGTATCTGGCCACTTCTTCCGGCCGGATGATCTGGCTGTCGTCCACGCGCAGGAAGCCGAGGGAGCGTGCTGTTGCCACGTTCTGGCTCATGCTCCGGCCGAAGATCGCCACTTTCCGGCCGTAGCGGGCCGCCGTGTCGAAGACGGTTTGCGCCCGGTGCAGGTTGGAGCCGAAGGTGGCCACAATCACGCGGCCGAGGCTCTCGCGCATGAACCGGTCGAACACCGGCACCAGAGAGCGTTCGGAGGGGCACCATCCTTTGCGCTCCACGTTCACGCTATCCGAGATGAGCAGGCGCACGCCGGCATCGCCCAGTTCCGCGAACCGGGACGCGTCGAACAGGCGATTGTCGATGGGGGTCTGATCGATTTTGAAGTCGCTGGTGTGCACCACGGTGCCCACCGGGGAATGGATGGCCAGGGAGACCGAGTTGGGCAGGCTATGGGTCACGTGGATCGCTTCCACGGTAAGGGGGCCCAGCTCCACCACGCCATGTTCCGGGTAGACACGCAGGTCGGTTGTGTGTGCCAGTCCGTGTTCTGTCAACTTTTCCTGCACCATGCCGATGGTCAACGGAGTTCCCCAGACGGGTACGGGCAGCTGTTTGAGCACGTAGGGCAGGGCGCCCACGTGATCCTCGTGGCCGTGGGTCAGGCAGATGGCTTTCACCATCTCGCGATGTTCCAGCAGGTAGGTGATGTCCGGGATGATCAGGTCGACCCCGGGGTGCTCTTCATTGGGGAACGAGACGCCCGCGTCCACCACCACGATGGTCTCCTCGTAGCGGAAGACGAGCATGTTCTTTCCGACTTCGCCGCTGCCACCCAGCGAAATAATCTGCAGTTTGCCAGCCGTGCTACCCATCTCTGCCATGGTGGCGATCCTTCATTGTGCTCCTGTGAAGTGTGTTGTTGCGGACACACGCAAGTCGAACGCCGCCCCCGTTGCGGAAGCGGCGTAGCGGGACCATTCTACCGGCGTAGCGCGCAATCTACAGCAGGCCATACTCGGTGAGCGCGTTGCGAACGATGGTGCGCTCCGCGTCGTTGGCCTCCACCAGAGGCAGGCGGGGCACTCCCACGTTCAGGCCGAGCATGTTGAGCGCGGCCTTGAGCGGCACCGGGCTCGGCGTGCCGGGCTGGAACAGGGCGCGCACCACGGGCAGCATCTTGCAATGCAGGCAGGCTGCTTCTCCGGGCTGGCCGTTGAAGAACGCGGTGTGCATGGCCTTGAGGTCCCGGCCCACCAGATGAGAGACCACACTCACCACCCCGACGCCTCCGATGGCCAGCATGGGCAGGGTGATGCCGTCGTCGCCGCTGTACAGAGCGAACCCTGCGGGGGCCCGGCGCACGATCTCGGCGCACTGTACCAGGTTCCCCGAGGCCTCTTTGATGGCCACGATGTTGGGCACGTCGCGTGCCAGACGCACCGTGGTGTCTGCTTCCATGTTCTGCGCGGTGCGCCCCGGGATGTTGTACAGCATGCAGGGCAGTTCTGGCGCGGCCTCCGCGATCGCCCGGAAGTGCCGGTACAGGCCCTCCTGAGACGGGCGGCTGTACGGGGGCACAACCAGCAACGCGCCATCCATTCCGAGCGCTGCAGCCTCACGCGTCAGGGCGATGCTCTCGGCTGTATCGTAGTTCGAGGTGCCTGCGAGCACCTTCGCCCGACCGGCCACGGCGTCGCGCACCAGCCGGAACAGGTGCAGCTTCTCTGCATGTGACAGAGTGGGCGACTCTCCGGTGGTGCCGCCAACCACGATGCCGTCCGAACCGTTGTTCAGCAGGTAGTCCACCAGGCGTACTACTGCCGCGTCGTCGATCTGCCCGGTGGCGTCGAAGGGCGTGACCATAGCTGTGATGATCTGCCCGAAGGGTGTGGGGAGCATGGGCGTTTCCTGCATTGTGATCACTGTCCTGATGGCTTACACACTCACCAGATGCATCCACTTCTCTGCGATCTGCACTGCGTTCAGGGCGGCACCCTTGAGCACCTGGTCTCCGGAGAGGAACAGATCGATGGCGTCTTCGTTGGAGAGGTCATAGCGCAACCGGCCCACCAGCACCTCATGCCGACCACTGGCCTCGATGGGCATCGGGAAGTGATTGGCCTCGCGGTCGTCCACGACTTCCACACCGGGAAATGCCTCCAGCGCCTCGCGGGCCTGCTCCAGTGTCGGGCGGGTGCCGGGCGCGAACTCCACGTTCACGCTCTCGGAGTGCGCGCGCAACACCGGCACACGCACGCAGGTAGCGGTGATCCGCAACGCGGGGTCGTGCAGGATCTTGCGTGCCTCGTGGATCATTTTACGCTCTTCCTCGTTGTACCCGGTTGCATCGATGCTGCTGTTGTGTGAGAACAGGTTGAATGCGATCGGGTAGGGAAAGATCCGGGGTGTGACCGGGCGGTCGTGCAGCACGTCGAACGTCTGATCCAGCAATTCCTGCATGGCCTGCGCGCCCGCGCCGCTGGCCGCCTGGTACGTGGAGACCACGATCCTCCGGATCGGCGCCAGGCGTCGCAGGGGCGCAACGGCCATCAGCATCAGGATGGTCGAGCAATTCGGATTGGCAATGATCCCCCGGTGATGCAGGATGTCCTCCGGGTTGATCTCCGGGATCACGAGGGGCACCCCGGGGTCCATGCGGAATGCCGAGGAGTTGTCGATCACCAGTGCGCCTGCCTGCACGGCGGCAGGGGCAAACTCGCGGCTCCGGGCCCCTCCGGCGGAGAAGAAGGCGATGTCCACACCCCGGAACGAGTGCGTGGTGAGGCGCTCCACCCCGATGGCGTGTCCCCGAAACGGCAGGGTGCGGCCTGCGGAACGCTCCGAGGCCAGCAGGCGCAGGGATGCGAGGGGGAACTCACGGGTCTCCAGCAGGCGGAGGAACTCGCTGCCCACGGCGCCGGTAGCGCCCACAATCGCTACATGGTAGGTTCTCATGCAGAAAGCTCTTTACGAGAAGGTACGATGCTGAAAGAAGAGTTTACTCCACTGAACACGGGGGCGTCAACTGCGCGGTGCAGGCAACGCCGGGTATCTGGATACAAGTATATAATGGTAGGAACGTTTGCCAGTTCACAAACCGGTGGAAGGATAAGTCAGGGCCATGTTCTCTCAGACCGCCGAGTACGCACTCCGTGCGATCGCGCATCTCTCCATGAACCCGTCGACTCCGCAGACCACCAGACAGATCGCAGAAGCCACGCAGGCCCCCATGCCCTACCTCTCCAAGGTGTTGCAGGCTATGGGCCGCGCGGAGCTCATCCGTGCGCAACGCGGGCTCCACGGAGGCTTTTCCCTGCTCCGTTCTCCGGAACAGATTACAGTTTACGACGTGATACAGGCCGTGGATCCGATCAAGCGGATTACCGCATGTCCTCTGGGAATTCGCTCTCACAGCAACAGTCTCTGCCCGTTGCATCGGCGTCTCGATCAGGCCATCGCGCTTGTTGAACGACAGCTGAGGGAGACGACGATCGCCGAAATGATCCACGAATCCGCCACGCTCCGGCCGCTGTGTGCGTTTCACGCAAAAGACGGCGCGAAAGACGGTTAGAGGCCGCAACGCCCGGCGTTGCGGCCTTCATTCCTCATTCCTCTACTGCAAGCCTCGCTGGATATGAGGGCGCTTTTGCAAGGGAACGTTGTCAGTAGGGGTCTACCTCCCATGCGGCTGCGACGGCGTTGAGGAACTTCACGTGCCCATCCACATACACCAGATTGACAGCGCGCTGGAATGGCCGATCCTCTGCAATCAGCATGTAGGTGCGTGTTCCCCGGAAGTATGAGGTCTCGGAGCCGCCGTGCACTCCGGGCCATGCGTCCGCAAACATCCAGTTCTGCGCCGGGTTCGGAATGGTTGCCAGCGCGGTGCCCTGTATGGGTGAGGACCGTTGTCCCACGATCGCCTGTGTGGAGAGGGGCACGCCTCCGGTGCGCGATGCCATGGGCTTGCCACTGTTGTCGTTGAAGTAGATCCGCTTCACAATGTTGTTGCCGTTCCCCAGCGGGTTTCCATGGTACTGGTACGACAGTCCGAAAGGCTTGCCGGTTGCTCGCAGGGTCAGTCGGGCCAGTTCCGTATCGGAAGGGCAGACGAAAATGCTGGCGTTGCGCACGTAGGGCTCCAGCAGATCGCGTACCGACTCTCCGAAATACCAGTGCGGTGGGAAGGCAGCAGGCCCGATCCACTGCGCGTTCGGAAACGTCTCATCGTAGTCCTGCGTGTACATCATGGTGGCCGTCGCCAGCTGTTTCAGGTTGGAGATACAGCCGGATTGCCGCGCCTTCTCCCGCGCCTGCGCAAAAACCGGGAACAGCATGGCTGCCAGGATCGCGATGATGGCTATCACAATCAACAACTCGATCAGTGTGAAAGCGGATCGGTGTCCGGAACGCATTCTTTACTCCTTCAGAGGAAAATTGCACGGTCCTCTCTGTTTCTGTATACGATGCGCGGGCGCCGTACGAAGCGCCGGCCCGGTGCACCTCCGGGGATTGCCCGGGCCATCGTGGCTTTAGCATAGCTCATCACGCCGATTTTCGGTATCCCCGTTACGGCGGATTTTAGCCCGGTTAAGTTCTCCATATGCGGTTGCACGAAAGAGCCCTGCCCGGAACCCGGGGCAGGGCTGTACCGGCGTTCTGGCGTGCGACCCGCGGCTATTTACCAGTGGCGAGTGCCAGCATCTGCGTGACCAGTGCCGTGGTGTGCAGGATCCGTGGCATCTGTGCCGGTGTTGTCTCTTCAGGCATTTCGTTGCGCAGACGGGCTACGGCGTTCTGGACTTGCTGAAAATGCCGGTGGGCCCGGGGTATATCCCGGGATCGCAGGTGATGGAAGCAGCAGCAGGCCGACTCCAGCGCTTCCCGGGCGGTGTGTGCCTGCGTAGCGGTAGCACTGGCCTCTCCTGCCAGCACCGGGGCATGCTCCAGCACCGCACAGAGCTCTTCCAGCTCCCGGCAGATGAACGTGACGGCTCCGACCAGACAGCCGAAGCGGCACAGGACCCGCGCGCGCAGTGCGGTTTCCGAGGGGTCGCGATCCTGTTTCACTGCCCGCATGGCCACGTAGTGCAGGTCGCGCAGAGCGATCGGGGCCTGCGCACGGGCATCCAGAAAGTCCAGCGTGTCGAAAATCGCGTCCCGGCACGAGTCCGGAAGATCATGGAAGGACAGGGCGCGCAGCGTGCCCGGCACAGCGTGATGGCGGATCATCGTACACCTCTCCTGTATCAGGGATGTCAGCATGGCGTTCTGGCATGCGTGCAGAAACGCGGTACTCTCATTATATCATCAGTGTGCGAAGAAATGTGATAAGATTTGGGAAAATTTTTCAAAGAAGTGCAGAGTAAATCGCAATTTCTGGCAAAAGTGCGGTTGCCGGATAACGTGTGACCGGGGTGGGAGCTCCGGGCGTTTCACGTGAAACGGATGCGCCTGCGGGAGTTCGCGTTGCAACGAAAAGCTGGCCCGGGGTTGCGTGCGCGGTTTCACGTGAAACGCTGGCTCGCCCGTTTCACGTGAAACGGGTGCCGGCGCAGAGACTGCGTGGTTGTCGGGTGCGTGCCTCCATGGCCCGATGGCGCCAGATTGTGTGCAGGGGGTAGCTCTTGAGGCGCCGTTCTGTGGAACGCTCTCCGGGCCCCTTACGTATTGCTGGCGTAGGGTATACTATCACTGGCTGAACTTTCATCTGGAACCGCCGACAATTCTGACCGCTGATAGAGCCGGGCGCCCTGCGCCCGCTTAACGTTCTCTCCCGCCAGATTTGAGGTGCATTACCCATGGTCGCTCTACCCGGTTTCATCAAACGGCTCCTCGACAGCAATGCCCGCGAGATTGAGAAATACCGGCGGGTTGTGGAAAAGATCAACGCGCTGGAGCCCACCTTCGAGAAGATGAGCAACGAGGCGCTCCGCGACAAGGCCAGTGAGCTCCGGCAACGCGTGCAAGAGGAATATCGGAGCCGGATCGCCTCTCTGGAGACGGAGTGGAATGACTGGCCCGATCAGAAGCGCCGCGAAGCTGATCGCCGTATCTATGACCCCATTCTCGATGCGGTCCTGCCCGAGGCGTTTGCGCTGGTACGTGAGGCCTCCAAGCGCACCATCGGGTTGCGCCACTACGATGTGCAGCTGATCGGCGGTATGGTGTTACACGATGGACGCATCGCCGAGATGAAGACCGGGGAGGGTAAGACTCTGGTGGCAACCTGCCCGCTGTTTCTGAACGCCCTGCTCGGGAAAGGAGTGCACCTCGTCACGGCGAACGACTACCTGTCCAAGCGCGATGCCGTCTGGAACGGTCCCATCTATCATCTTCTCGGCATGAGCGTGGGAATTATTCAGGGGCAATCGCCGGAGACCGGCGAGGAGGGCGGCTCTTTTATCTATGATCCGGACTATCAGGATCCGGACCCGCGTTACCAGTATGCCCGGCCCATCTCCCGGCGGGAGGCCTACGAGTGCGATATCACCTATGGCACCAACAATGAGTTCGGCTTTGATTACCTGCGCGACAACATGGCGTTCAGTGAGGAGAGCCTGGTACAGCGCGAACTGCACTACGCCATTGTGGACGAGGTGGACTCGATCCTGATCGATGAGGCCCGTACTCCCCTCATCATTTCTGGCATGGTGGAGCAGTCCACCCAGAAGTACGAGCTCATCAACAGCATTGTCGAGAAAATGCGCCGGGGCATCGACGACCCCAAGCGCGATAAGGACAATCCCAACGCCGACAAGTACAACCCCAACATCCACTACGTGGTCGACGAAAAGGCCAAGACCGCCACGATCACTGACGCCGGAGTCGAGTTCGTCGAGAAACAGTTGCGCGCCATGGGGCTGGTGGGCGAGGACTACAACCTCTCCAACGATCATGAGACCATGCACCACCTCACGGCGGCGATGAAAGCGCACGGCGTTTTCCGCAGGGACATCGACTACGTGGTCAAGGATGTCGATCCCAACGATGACAAGGGGCCCGAGATCATCATTGTGGATGAGAACACCGGGCGCCTCATGTACGGGCGCCGCTACTCGGATGGGTTGCATCAGGCCATTGAGGCCAAGGAGCACGTCGAGGTCCAGCACGAGAGCCAGACGCTCGCGACCATCACCTTCCAGAACTACTTCCGCCTCTACTCCAAGCTCGCCGGCATGACCGGTACAGCCAAGACCGAGGAGGAAGAGTTCCGCAAGATCTACGCCCTCGACGTCGTACAGGTGCCGACCAACAAGCCGGTCATCCGGATCGATCATCCGGACATCATCTACAAGACGGAGGAGCACAAGCTGCGGGGCATCGCCGGGGAGATCCTGCGCATCTACTGCAAGCAGCAACCGGTGCTGGTGGGTACGCGTTCCATCGAGATGAGCGAGCGCGTCTCGTTCCTGATGCGCCCGACCATGCTCTCCACGCTCTGCATGATCGAGATTATCCGGCACCGGATTGAGAACGACAAATCCCTCAAGGCCGAGCGCCGCAAAGAGATCCATGCCGCGCTCAACGAGCCGATGATGAAGGTGCACCCGGCCACCAAGAAGATTTCGGAGAACATGAGCATCCAGCGGCTCCGGCCCATTCTCAAAGAGCTCGGCATCAACGAGGACCCGCTCGAGCCCGGTAACATGAACGAGATCGCGCGCATCTTTGAGATCCAGGACTCCGGGCTTGAGCGTCTGGAGGAGGCGCTCACGTACGGCATCGGGCACAACGTGTTGAACGCCAAGTTCCATGAGAAAGAGGCGATCATTATCGCGGAGGCCGGGCGCAAGGGCGCAGTAACCATTGCCACCAACATGGCCGGACGGGGTGTGGACATTCTGCTGGGAGGCAAGCACATCAATCAGGAGCTCCCCACGGTAGATGGTTCGGAGAAGTCGTTGCGTAGCGTGCAGATCCAGGCGGGGGCGGATGACGGGGTGGATGCCGAGGAGCGTGTGGCTGACGATGAGGAGAATCTGGAGTACCGCCGCTTCGGGAAGCCCTCCATTCTGAGCGCCGTGACCACCGGCGAGCTAACCGACGAGGAGCACCGACGCGCGGCCGATGAGGTGCGGCGTCTCGGGGGACTTTTCATTCTGGGCACTGAGCGTCATGAGAGCCGGCGCATCGACAATCAGCTGCGCGGGCGCGCCGGACGACAGGGCGACCCCGGCGAGTCGCGCTTCTTCGTCTCCATGGAAGACGAGCTGATGCGTCTGTTCGGGGATCGGGTGAACCATCCGTTGTTGCGCACCTGGGACGAGCATCTGGCGATGGACATGAAGCTCCTGTCCACCATGATCGAGCGGGCGCAGAAGAAGGTGGAAGAGCACTACTTCGAGTCGCGCAAGCACGTGCTCAACTATGACGATGTGATGAACCGGCAGCGAGAGCTGATCTACCGGGAGCGCCGGCGCATCCTCAAGGGAGAGAACCTCAAGGAGACCATTGTCTCCTACATCGAGGAGACCATTCTCTCGCTGATCAACGTGTACGCTCCGGAGACGGCTCCGCAGGAGGAGTGGAATCTGGAAGAGCTCTACCATGAGCTCAACGACTTCTTCCTGTTGAGCCCGGTGATCACCGTGGAGGATCTCCGGGGCAAGTCCCGGGATGAGATGGCCGAGCTGCTGATCCGCCACGTGCTCAACGTGTACGAGTCCAAAGAACAGGAATTCGATACGCTGCAGGGGCCGGGCACCATGCGCGAAATCGAGCGGTGGGTGGCGTTGCGCGCCATCAACGACCGGTGGATGGAGCATCTGGCCAACATGGACTACCTGCGCGAGGGGATCCATCTGCGCGGGTACGAACAGAAAGATCCCCTGCTCATCTACCAGAAGGAGGCCTTCGAAGAGTTCGAGCGGATGCAGCAGGCGATCCAGGACGACATCGTCCGGCAGGTGTTCCGTGCGCAGATTGTGCCTCCACCACCGGTGATGCCCACTGTGGTGCCACTGCCGGAGATCCCCCGGTACAACAAGCCAGTGGATCTGGAGGTGTTGCCTGCAGCGGCACCCGTCGGTCTGGCGGAGGGCTTGAGCGCGATGGACGCGGTGGGGGGCACCCGTACAGCGGCGGCGCGACGGGATCCGCAGGCACCTCCCGACTGGAAGGGAGGGCGCAACGATCCCTGCTGGTGTGGGAGCGGGCTCAAGTACAAGAAGTGCCACGGGCGCTGATCTGGCAGGGCAACGCCTCTCTGACACCCGGGTCAGAGAGGCGTTGTTGTGTGTGCGGCAGGGAACTGGCAGGAGCACGTGGAAAGTACCGGGCGCAACGTTCTCGGGAGAGCGTTGCGCTTGCAGATCTCATGGAAGGAGAGAAACATGGGCACTATACCGATTGGCGTGCAGCTCTACTCGGTGCGCGAGGATTGCGCACGTGACCTGCCGGGCGTACTGGCGGCCATCGCGAGGATGGGGTACGAGGGCGTGGAGTTCGCGGGCTATTACGATCGCTCCGCTGAGGAGTTGCGGAAGATGCTTGACGATAACGGGCTCAGGTGCTGCGGCACCCACATCGGGATCCATACGCTTCTGGGGGATGCGCTGGAAGAGACGATGGCGTTCAACCGCACGCTGGGCAACAAATACCTGATTGTACCCGGGCTTCCGGCAGAGTACACCCACTCCAGAGACGCGTGGTTGCGCACAGCCGCGCTCATGAATGAGATCGCCGAGAAGATCAAGCCACATGGGTTTGTGACCGGTTACCATAACCACCATACCGAGTTTCAGGAGCTGGATGGAGAGCTCCCGTGGGACATCTTTTTCGGAAATACCTCGCAGGATGTGGTCATGCAGTTCGATGTGGGCAATGCCATGCACGGGGGGGCGCAGGCGGCACCATTTCTGAGGAAATACCCGGGACGTGCCCTGACAGTTCACGTGAAGGAGTACTCGGCTACCAACGATAAGGCGTTGATCGGTGAGGGGGACGTGAACTGGCCGGAGATATTCGAGCTGTGTGAGACGATCGGCGGCACCGAGTGGTACATTGTGGAGCAGGAGAGTTACGCCTATCCTCCTCTGGAGTGCATCGATCGTTGCCTGCAGAACCTGCGCCGGATGGGCAAGTAGGCGTGATGCGGTTCACGCCGCTGGTGTGAACCGGTGCACGGGGCACGGCGCTCGCGATCCTGCATGGGAACAGTGCCTGCCGACATCCGGGTGGTGCGCCATGTGATGGCCGCAGGCGCATACCCGGAGGCCCTGTTGCGGCATTCTCCCTATCGGGATTGTCTGTGTGCCGGTGAGGGAAGCCTGCCATATCCGGAGGGCTCTGATCCATCCGTGAATGCGTTTCCAGAAGCAGGCATTGGCCGGCCTTTCCGCGGTCAATGCCTTGTTTTTGCGCTGGCCTCCGGCGTGTGCTCCTGCAGGGGCCCCGGGTTATCGGTTCCAGAGGTAGCCCTCGTGTTCCAGAACCGCCGTGGCGAGCTCCCGGCGCAACCAGAGAGTGTCCAGCATGGGGAGCTCCTGCAGCTGGCGGATCGCCTGCAGGTCCTCGTGCAGCAATTTGCCAAAGTCCAGACAGGCGAACACGTAGCGGGCACGATCCAGCACGGCCTCTTCGGCGTCGCTGGCGGCGATCAGGGTGGCTACCAGGGCCGGGCTCATGCCGTGCTCCAGCCGGGTGGCCGTCAGCTCGCCGGTCGGGTCGCTCTTGCGGCAGCGGAGATAGGCGCTCTCCACGCCGTAGAGGGTTGCGGCCATTTCTGCCAGCGTGCTCGCGATCTCCTGCCCCTGCTCCAGCAAGTTCTCGCCGTACAGATCCAGCGCGCGGGCAAGGGTGTAAAGGAAGAGATAGCGCATCTGCTGCAGGGCGTTGCCAACCGCGTCGAGGAGGTTGTCTGTGCGGGGCAGATCGCGGTGTACGGCCCGTGCGATGGCCTGTGCGGAGCGCTCGCAGGCCTCCTGCAGGTGGAGGCGGCGCTGGCGTTCCGGGTGTAACAGCTGGTGCAGCACGGTCAGGCGATTG
>JANWZQ010000095.1 GCA_025054835.1 Chthonomonadaceae bacterium | reverse complement strand
AAACGATCGCACCGTAGGGCGCGCGCACCCCCGTGCTCCCCGGAGCACCGCGACCCCCCGAGCCCCCGTGACTGGCCCCGTTCCCCGTGTTTGAGGTCGTCACATCCCCACCGCCAGGACCCATACCCGGACCGTAACCACAACCGGTGAGATCGATCAGTCCGTCCCGGGTGACCTCAAGATCATTGGTCACCGTGATATGCAGTCCCGCCACCCCGGGAGGATGCGTGATCATCCCGAAGCGTTCCACCACGAGGCTATGGAAGGTATGCTCGCCTTCGATCGTGACGGTACATCCGCGCACGCGAACGGCAAAATTCTCGTAGCTGCGATTGCCGGCAGTAATCACGGTATTGGTCGTAAAAGTGACATGACCGGCCTGTGCCAGAACAGGGAGCGCGAGCGCGGAAAGCAGCAGAGCATACCAGAATACCAGAGCCCTGCAGACGTACGGAAGAAGAACTGACGGGAGCACGGTCCAGCACGACATGATCACAGTTCTCCTGCACGAAGACGACGTTCCAGCAACATGGGTGTGTTGTCGGATGCAGGTGCAAAAGGTGTGCCAGAATGGTGTGAAATTACTGCCAGATTCGTGGAGCGTCTTTCGCCATGGATGGAAAGCCAGCAGAAAGCCGGGGCCAGCACTACTGGCCCCGGCACACGTTGGAACGCGATACTAGAGGTCGCCGACCCGGTCAAAGTTGCGGACGAGCAGGTCGAGATCCAGAACATCGACGCATCCGTCGCAGTTGAAGTCAGCACCGGGGTTGAAACCCGCATCCCCCTGACAACGGTCGAAGGCAGCGATCAGAGCGTCCAGATCGAGCACGTCCACAGCGTTATCGTTGTTGGCATCCCCGGCCAGCAACAGCAGCTGCAGCCCGGTGACGTTGCCCCCCGCCGCGTTAACCGTCACACTCCGACGCAACCATCTGGATCCCTTGACCCGGAGCGTGTACATACCCGGCTCCACCCCCGTGAGCGAGAACGAGCCATCCGGATTGAGGGCCGTAGTGAACGTTCTGGCTGTGCCGCTTCCGCTGGGAACGAACTCGAAAGTGAGCGTCTGTGACCGGTTAACTGCTCCTTCCAGATCCACAGTGCCACTGACCCGGGAGACCAGGGTGACAATCGCAGTACCTGACTTATTGGTATCGGCACGGCTGGTAGCGCGAACAACCGCTTCGAAAGAGGACCCCGGAGCATTGGGCGCGCGGAACAACCCGGTGCTGGAAATGGTCGCACCTGCGCTGACCGGCAGGTCCCAGATCACACGCGTGTCGGAGGTGCCGGTGACAACAGCGTTGAACTGCAGAGTATCACCGAAGGCGAGCGTGGCTTCCCTCGGCTCCACTGTGACCGTGATAGGATCATTCAGACGGAAGTCTATGGCGTGTGTGTCGCACCCGGCGCGCACGTTGACGGTGCGTTGCCCCGAGTACCCGAAGGCAGTCGTAGAAACCGTCCACGTGCCTGCAGGCAGGTTGATCAGGTGGTAGACGCCGTCCGGAGTGGTGGTTGCCGTACGTGTGGTGTGCCCGGGGCGCGTGGCCGTGACCAGCACATTGCCGACCACGGTGCCGCCAACTGTGACCACGCCCACGATACCTCCCACCGTGGCGTTGCGTTGATTGCGGTCCAGCAGAGTAGCCTCCGCGTTGATCCGCCCCCATCCGTACACAAATCCGAAACCGCCATCCGTGCGGTACCCGGGGTCCTCGGGCAGGAGAACATTGTCCGCTCCTCTCTGGATCGCCTGCAGGATCCGTTGCGGGGCGTCCGGAGTGCTGCGTGTGATACCGTTCCGGGCCGCGTAGAGGGCAGCCAGTCCGGTGACAATAGGCGCGGCAAAGGAGGTACCGGGCACACATCCGCGCTCCAGCCGATAGAACCCGATCTGCGCGTAAGCACCGAAGCCCGAGTTGGTCTCGTCGTTCATCGGCACCGGATAGGTGGGAGCCGTGGTGTGATTGAAGACGAGCTCGGGCACCGCGCCCGGAGGCATCCCGAGACCGGAAGGTGGTGGCAGCATGAACTGCATCATGATGATCTGCCAGAAATCATCGTTTCTGCCCGGGGCGTTGTTCTCGAAGAAGATACCGTCTCCTCCGGGAGCAACAACGCCCAGGTTCTGCCCGTAGTTGCTGTACGCCGCAGGCAGCTCATTGACGTAGTACGTGCCGGAGTAGTTGACAAAGACATTCGTACCGGCGTCGGGATCATAGATCCAGTAACCGCCGGGCAACCCGTCCGCAGAATACGTGGACGCACCCACCGAGAGGACCCGGCTGAGAGAGGCAGGGTATCGTCGAAAAGTGGGTTCATCGTTGGTGTTCTTACCGTCGTTGCCGATCGCAGCGATCACCAGAGCCCCCCGATCCCATGCGTAATCAACCGCGTCTTTGAGGGCAGGTGAGTAGCCGATATCGGTCCGTGCGCTCACGTTGATCAGGAGCGCACCGGCGTCAACCGCGTAGACAATGGCATCCCAGAGATCAGAGTCGTAGCCATCGCCAGCAGGCCCGAAGACGCGAACAGGCAGCAGGCGGGACATGAAGCCCAGCCCGGGAATGTCCCAGAGCGTGTGCGGCGCGGCACCGATCAGTCCGGCAACGCTGGTGCCATGCCCGAACACGTCCATGCCTCCCATCGGGTTTGGCGTGCGGTTGCCGTTGTAGAAGTTGCGCCCGAGACTGGTGAGGATGTGCCCCCCATGTCCCACATCAGAGGTGCCGGGGCCGCCGTAGCCAAAGGCAGGGTGGTTGTAGTCGATGCCTGTGTCCAGAACCGCAACGATGGGTAACCGAGACGGTGGCAGAGCAGCGCGCTGGGCCGCTGTCGGATAGTACCCGGGGAAGATCTCCCAGGCGCGTTGCGCCCTCACCATCTCCAGATGCGCGTTGTAGCGCCAGGCAGAGGAGTCGTAGTAGCGCGGTGGCTGATCGAGGATCCCACCAAGCCCCCCGTAGGGCCCCTGCAGAAACGCGCTGAACAGGTACTCCTCGGCGATCTGATTCCACCGCGGGTTAGGTGGCGGTGCGAGCAGGCGGATGCCCTGATCCGGCCATGCAACCAGAACCTCGGGGCGGGAACGCAATGCCTGTAAGGTCTCTTCCAGCGCCTGCGGGGATGGCAGGCGATAAACGTGCCACTGAATGCGCCAGTTGGAACGCAGGTACTGCAGAGCCGGTGCAGGCGCTCCGGACGGGGCCTCATCGGTCGGAACAACAGCGCGCGGCCGGAACCATGCCGAAAAAGTCCGTGCAAACTCTGCCGGATCCACACCCGGCTTCAGCTTGATCTGCACCTGATGGATCGGGCGCGGGCGGTTTTCCTCCCATTCCTTTGCCGCCTCGATGCTGGGGATCACCGGGCGCAGGAAGGGCGGCGGCACCATCTGAGCCGACGCGGCCGACAGCAGCATGGTCAGCAGAAGTGTCGTGATGCCGGGACGATAGAGCGGACGCCAACGTATCCAGAAATAAAAATGGCACCGGAGCATAGGGCGAACATCCTCCAGATGTCGGGGTGATACTCACGTTCAGTTCGTCTGCGACGCGTTCCGGGCGCACAGGCCGTATTACAGGTGTTCGCCACGTTGCCAGCAGTTTCCTTTTGTCTGTGCAGCAACAGCGAGTTTATCAGGTAGAATCCCGGGTAGTAGCCTTGCTGCGCTGTCGCGCCCTGACGGCGGCAGGTCCTGTGGCAGGCCTGCTGCCGAGGTCGCATGGGCACACGGAAAGGATAGAACATCCATGGTGGTGCGTATGGAGAGCGAAATCCCTCCCGAACAGGAGCCGGAGTCCGGTGCGCACTGGGAGTGCCGGGAGTGCGAGTATCAGCTGAACGTCACACACCCCCCTGAAGTCTGCCCGATCTGCGGGGAGACCAGCAGTTTCGAGCACCGGCATCCCGTGGAGCTGGACGCAGTCGACCGGGAACTGGCGAACCTGCTACAGAATGGCGTCCCTCTGGTAGAGACGCCATGGGAGCTCTACGCGGCCCAGCTCGGGATTACGGCGGAAGAAGTCATGGAGCGCGTGCGGCGTATGAAGGCCGACGTGATCCGACAGATATCGGCTATTTTCGACTCGCGAAGTCTCGGCTACAAGAGCACGCTGGTCGCCATGCAGTTCCCACCCGATGATATCGACCGGGGTGCTGCAGTCATCAACCGGCATCCGGGCGTGAGCCACAACTACCGACGCAATCATCCGTTCAACCTGTGGTTCACCCTGACCATTCACAATTCGCAGGACCTTCAGGAAGAAGTAGACCGCCTGAGTGCGGCGTCCGGTGCGCTACGGACTATCTTGCTACCAACAGTGCGCCTGTTCAAAATCGGCGTGAAGCTGGACGTTACGGGGAAGAAGGAAGTCACCCGTCAGGAAGAAGGCCCTGTGATCAGCGGCATCCGTGCGGATCAGCAGCTCACCCGCGAGGAGATCGAGGCCGTGCGGGTATTGCAACGCGACCTGCCGATTGAGGCGCGGCCGTTCCGTGTGTGGGAGGAGCGATTCGGGATCCCGCAGGAGCAACTGTTCGTATTCGCACAGAGCTTCCTGGAGCGCGGGATCATGCGCCGTTTCAGCGCTGTGCTGCGGCACCGGAACGCCGGGTTCTCAGCAAACGCCATGGGAGTATGGATTGTGCCGGAAGCGCGCCTTGAAGAGGTAGGGCAGACCATCGCTGGATTCGCGGCCGTCAGTCACTGTTACCAGCGCCCAACGTATCCGGACTGGCCCTACAACCTGTTCTCGATGGTGCACGGCAAAACCACAGAGGACTGCGACGCGGTGCTGGACGCCATCGCGGCGCGAACCGGCCTGCGCGACTACGCGAAGCTCTACTCCACCAAGGAATACAAGAAGGTGCGCGTCAAGTACTTCCCCCCCGGAATGCCCCTGCCGGTGTAGACAGGCAACCACACTTTTCTGCCCTGTCGCTCCGGGAGCAGGCGAGCCTGTCGTGTCACCGCAGGCTCGCCTCCTGCTCGAGCTGCTGCTTCTCGAACCAGAGGGTCTCGCGCAACCCTTCCTCCAGCGACCGCGGGCTCCACCCGAGCTCATTGCGCGCTTTCTGATCGCTGGCGATGTACGTGACACCGGGAAGCAGTGTGGGACTCTCCGGCTGGTAATCTTCCGGCAGGTGAGTCACCTTGCTGACGACCTGCATCATCCCGGCCAGAAGACGCATGATGCCCGGCCCGGGATGCCAGTGCGGGGCTTTGACTCCCGTGACCTTTTCCGCGATCTCGAAGACTTCGACCAGAGTGTGTCTCGGCCCGGCGATGATGTAGGTCTCACCGGGTCTGCCCTTCTCCATAGCCAGCAGGTGCGCCCGTGCAACGTCATCGACATGAGCCCAGCAGAACGCGGTGTCCCGGGGCACGACAGGCAGCTCATGTTTGAGGTAGTGCACGAAAGCGTCGTGCAGCGCGCTGGTATCTCCCGGACCGTAGACCACCCCGGGCATGACGATCACAAGCGGGAGTCCCTCGCGCATCATGGGTTCGGCGACCTCATAATGAGCGATCCATCTGGTACGATCATATTCGTTGCGATGCGGACCATAGTAGCGGTAGGTCTCGTCCACCACACGCCCACGAGTGTCCGAAAAGACACAGATGTTGCTGGTATAGACGCCCCGGGGTATACGCAACTCCTTCATGAGCTCCAGCACATTGCGCGTACCCTGCACATTGATCTGCTCTGCCAGATGCCGGTCCCGGGCGTCGAGCCGATTCCATGAGGCAATGTGAAAGACGCCATCGGCTCCCTCCATGGCAGGGCGCATGCTGTACTTGTCGGTGATGTCGCCAAGATAAGCGGTGTACCCCAGCTCCTCCAGTTTGCGCACCTGCGGGCTGGTGCGCGCCAGCGTGCAGACATCATGCCCGGCGGCAAGTAACTGCTGGGCTACATGACCGCCGATAAAGCCAGTGGCTCCGGTGACAAAGTAGTTCATTGCGCTCCCTCCTTGAGCAGACAGGAACATACCGTTGCGCAGAAATGCAAAGACACCTTACGAGCCGCGTTATCTGACGTTAAAAGGTTTTCGTAGCCCCGGCAGGATTTTCCTCTGGCCCCGCACAAGAAAAGTTCCATGACACTTGCTCGTGCACACGCGGAGGCAGGAGAAACAGCAAAAAGAGGAAAGAGAAACGGTGGCAACGATTGTGGCGAGCGCGCCCGGGCGGTGCGGGATTGTCGGCAACCCTTCGGACATGTACGGGGGGAACGTCCTCTCCTGTACCGTGCGTGAGCGTGCTACCTGCCGACTGGATACAGATACTGACGTGATGTGGGTGGCGAACGCCGGAGAGCGTGCGGAACTGCGCCGCGCCGAAGATCTGACGCTCCGGGGTGATACGCTGGATGTGGCGCGCGCGGCCCTGCAATGGTACCGGATCGACCCGGCGACGACCCGATTCAGCCTGACACTGGAGACACAGATCCCGATGCGCGCCGGTCTGGCTGGCTCGACTGCACTGCTGGCAACCATTGTGGGTGTGCTGGATGCATATCTGGAACGACAGGCGCACCCGTACGCACAGGCGGAAGAGACGCGCAAAATCGAGGCCCGTGTGATGGGCATTGTGTGCGGCCTGCAGGACCAGCATATGGCTATATTCGGTGGGCTCAACTTCATGAACTTCGCTGGTAAAGAGATGCTGGAACAACGCGACGACGAGCCGCTGGCGACGGTGGAACCGCTACAGGATGTGGTAGGGACCCCGCCGCTCTTGCTGGCCCATACCGGTATGCAGCACGACTCCAGTTCGGTGCACCGCTCCCCCCGGGAAAGATGGCTTGCGGGAGAGCCTCTGGTGCGCAGGCACTATGCGCGCATCGCTGAGCTAGCAGTCCGGGGGAAACGGGCACTGGTGGAGCGCAACTGGCCACTCCTCGGAGCGCTGATGAACGAAAACCACGCGCTGGTAGCAGAGCTGGGCGGCTCCGGCCCGGCCAACGATCGCCTGATCGAGGCGGCTCGAGCGGCAGGAGCATGGGGTGCGAAGCTGGCAGGTGCCGGCGGCGGCGGCACGATCATCGCACTTACCGACCAGCCGGAGCGTGTGGGTGCGGCTCTGCGGGAGGCCGGTGCCGAGCGCCTGCTGTATCCGGCACCACAACCCGGCCTGACCGTACACCGTCTGGAGGGATAAACGGCATGCTCTCTGGAAAACTGGTTGTGGCTCTGCTCTGGCTCCTGTGCGCTACCGGATCCCGGGCAGAACTGCAGGCAGGCGCCGCACGAGTGGACATCACCCCGGACGTGACACAGTGGTCCGTACCCCTCGGCGGATACGCTGATCGCAAGGCAGAACCGGCTACGGCGGTACAGGATCATGTGTTCGCGCGCGCACTGGTTCTGGAAAGTCGTGGGGAGCGCATAGCGCTGGTCGCAGTAGATCTCTGCTTCGTGCCCGCGAACCTCACAACGGCTGTGCTCCAGCGGGCACGTGATGCCGGCATGGCAGGATTGAACGCAGACAATCTGTTTCTAGCCGCAACGCACACGCACTCTGCACCGGACCCGCTGGCCATGCATCAGGGCAACAATCTGACGCTCAAGGGCTGGCCCTCCTTCGACCCGCATCTGCTGGATTTCACGGCCAGTCGGATTGCAGAAGCCATCGTACAGGCATCACGGCGTATGAGGCCGGCGCGGGCAGGAAGCGCCACGGGACTCGCAGAAGGATTGAACCGGAACCGGCGCGGAGACCCGGTGACAGACACTGCTCTCACCGTACTGAAGGTGACCAGCACAACCGGAGCCACGCTAGCAACCCTGGTTAACTTCGCCGCACATCCGACTCTGGACGATCGCGGGCGTCACATCTCGGCGGACTGGCCCGGCGTGATGTGCGCCGAGATTGAGCGCATGGCAGGTGCAGAGACCGTGTGCCTTTTCATGAACGGTGCTGAAGGTGACGCCTCTCCCCGGGGGGCAGAGGGTGATAGATCCCGTGACCGCATCGCAACGTACGGCAGGAAGGTAGCAGAACGAGCGCAGGCGTTGCTGGCACGCGTGGAGACACGATCGGATGTCGCCGTGCGGGGATGGACGCAGCATGTGAACCTGCCTCCACGCCGCCCGAACGGATTGTTCTTCCTGGCGGCGGCGCAACTGGGGATACCCACGGAGCAGGCAAAGCAGTTCGTACACCGACTGATGCCAGAGCACACCCGCGTGAACTTTGCCCGGATCGGAGACCTGCTGCTGATCGGCCTCCCCTGTGAGCCCGCAGGCGCGTTGGGCCTGGAGGTAAAGGCACGCGCGCAACAGGCAGGATGGCCCATGCCCGCAGTGGTGGCGCTGACCAACGACTGGCTGGGATACGCCCTGACCCCGGAGCAGTACCGTGCCGGAGGCTACGAGGCGAGCATGTCGTTCTTCGGGGAGCGCCTCGGACCGACACTTCTGGAGGCTGTTTCTGCAGGGCTCTCCTCTCGCCCACAACCCCCTGCGCGCCAGCGTTCAGATGACCGGGAAGAGAGCTTCTCGCAGAAGAGCCGGCGGGATACCTCCGCAGGCAAGCACCTGCTCATGGAACCGACGCAGGTCAAAGCGACTGCCCTGGCGCCGTTGCACGTCCTGCTGCAGAGCCAGCAATGCGCGATACCCCATGATCGGTGCGATGGCGCGGGTCGGCTCCAGCACGCAATTCTCAACCAGAGCGCGGGCTACTTCCGATGTGACCCCCGTCTCCGTTTGCAGGAACACGCAGGCCTGTTCCATGGTCATCTGCCGGGTGTGCACCTGCACATCGACCAGCATGAGGCAGGCGTGACAGAGCCGACGGTAGAGATGCAGCAGGCGCATCGACTGCGCCACGCCCTGATCGGTGCCGGTCATGACTTCCCCGGCGTAGACAGCCCACCCCTCTGTGGCAAGAGGAGACCGGGCGAAATACCTGCGGAAGCGTGAAGGATGCTGCACGGCGAAAGCGGCCTGCAGGTGCTGGCCCGGATAGGTCAGGTACAGCGCCAGCAGGTTCAGGGCAGCGGAGGGCATCGCCACCGATTTCTCAGCCAGCGGGTCACTCTGCAGGGTGAGCCAGCACATGCCCTGCGCCTGCGGCGCAAAGGGCGCTGGTGGCAGATAGGCACCCTCCAGCACACGCGATCGCGCAAACGCAGGCGTGCACATGACAGCCAGCGGATCCCGTGGCGGAAGAGGAAACACCGGTTGCCGCAGCACCCATTCGCGTGCCTGTTGCACGGCCCGGGGAAAGTGCGTGAGCGCATGTCGGGCAATGCTGGCCGTCTCTGCCGCCAGTTGCGCGCGAAGAGCCTGAACCTCGCTGGAGCGCCCGGTCTGTGTCGCGTCGCGAAGCGCGGCGTTCATCTCCGCGATCTGCTCGGAGGCGATCCGGATCAAAGCCTGATGATCCTCTTTATCCGGGTCGAGGAAGTGCCCGACGCGCAGGTAGTAATCGTACAGTTCCACGCCGAGCGTGCCATCCTCTCCGGCACGTTCCCGGAACTCCTGCTCCAGAAAGCAGGCGAACTCGCTGAGCGCAGTGTGAGCCACGTCACTCTGCCGCAGGAGTGTCTGCGCCAGACCGCCGGAGCGTAGCGAGGCGGCAAACAGAGGCACCGCCTGCTCCAGGTACGTGCAACCGGCTCGGGCCATGCGGATGGCCCGCTGTATCTGAACCTCCGACGGGCTCTTGAGGTTCTGACGCGCTGCCAGCAACGCCTCGGGGAACTGCCGGAGTCGGCCGGCAAGCGCAACGGCCCGGGTGTCCGGTGCTGTGTGCGCCTGTGCGATCAGAAAAAAAACAGAGTCCAGCAGACCATCCAGGTAGCGCACCGGCTGCCGCTCGGGCCAGCGCAACTGCTCCATCTGGAGCAGAGCCATCTGCGCATAGCTACGAGCGATCCGGTAGTCAACGCGGTTGACTGGAGCGAGATCTGCCAGCGAGATTTTATCGATGGCATGCAGGTAGGCGCGCACTCGATCGCGGTCGTCGCGGAGCGCAAAACGATTGAAGTCTTCCAGCCGGTCATCGTACGTGTGCACCCCCATGGCGGTAGCCGTAGCAGGGCGTGCGGCGCACTCCGAGGCGAGAAAGTCCGCGGTGAGTTGCTGAAATCGGATCTCGGCACCCTCAGGCTCCGGGATCTGCGTGGTACTGACAACAGTCTTGACGGCTTCCATTCGGGATCTGCTTTCCTCAAAGCCCGTATGCAACGGCGGGAGGATCGGGTGCCCGGCCGTTACCGGGTGATACATTGTTGGCATTCTGTAAGAAATCTGGAGTGCCGGGCAGCGGTCCGTCTGAAGCCCGGCCTGAGAGAGGCAAGTTCATGCGTACAGGAGCGATGCACCGCAATCTCTGGCAACAGCTTACTGCGCTCGGTTGCGTGGCGCTGGTCACAATCTGGCAGGACGTCGCGGCCGATCAGATCGTGTACTCGGGTAATACAACCGGTGGCCCTCGCTATCATCGCACCATACAGGGTATCCCGCCACGCGCACTGGCGGGCAGTTTTGCCAGCAACGTGCGGTACCACTCCTACGCCCTGACAGTAACAACCTCCGGACTGTACGACTTCTTCACTGAATCCAGCAGCGGGTTCGACCCGTTTCTGGCCCTGTACGCGGCGCCTTTCTTCCCTGCCTCCCCGCTGACAAACGTTCTGGCCGCCAACGACGATCTGTCACCGGGCAACTACCTGCAGTCGGGCTTCATCTATCCGCTGTGGGCCGGACGCAACTACCGGGTGATCACAGCCGGGTACAGTAACTTCGATTTCGGCACGTTCACCAGCACGATCACGCTGCTCGCGGAGCTGCAGGCCAGCCTGTCCGACTCCACGGAAGGGAGACCCGTCTGGCGACGCCCGGAGGAAGGCGCGCCGCCAGTCACGCTGTCCTCTACGGCAACTGCGGTGCCCTATCAGGTAGTGTCCTTTCGTGTGGAACTGGACGGGCGGTACTACCTCTGGATCACGCCTTCCGGCAGTTTCGACGCGTTCTGCGTTCTCTATGAAGAGCAGTTCGCTCCGGAAAACCCGCTGGTGAATGCACTTGCTGCCAGTGACAACTACGACTCTCCCGCGCAATCTTTCATAGAGGCAGACCTTTTTGCCGGCGTCCAGTACTTTCTGGTGGTGACCGGGCACAGCAACACGGATTCCGGCATCTATCAGGCCAACGTCTACGGTCCCGGGGCAGTACACATGAACCAGTTGCGCACCATTTCGGGAAGCATTTCCCTGGAGGCCTGCCCCGGCCGGGCCTTCGAGGCTACGTGTACACTGCGTCCCGATAATCAGAGCGCGGACATCACCCGTCAGGTGAACGTGGATGCTACAGGGCGTTTTGTGTTGCAACAGGTCCCGGCAGGCCGCTATCAGTTGCGTGTGCGTGGCGCCAGCACTCTGGCCCGGGTGATGATCGTGGACACACGCGCCGGAGATGTCACAGGCCTGAACATCGGCGCGCTACCGGGTGGAGACGCCGTAGCGGATAATGTGGTGGACGTGCTGGATCTCGCAGCCCTGATCGGAGCGTTTGACGCAACTCCGGGCGACCCGCACTGGAACGCGCAATGCGACTTCAACTGCGACGACAGCGTGGACGTACTGGATCTGGACGTTCTGATCCGCAACTTTGACCGGGCCGGCGAGGACTTCTCCTGACAGTGTTCGGACAGAGAGGCACAGGCATGCGTGACGGTATGGCTGGCGGATTGCTGGCGGCAGTGTTGACGCTCCTGGCCTGCTTGCCGGTTCCCGGGCAGGTCTCCTATCAGGGAGACACGCGTGGAGGCCCCCGCTTCCGCAGACCGACCGGTGGCAACCCTCCGATTGCGCTGGCGCCCACAGGTGGCACGAATGGCAACAATGTTCCCTACCATGTCTACACATTCGTGCCGGCAGAAACGCGGCAGTACCGCATTGTCAGCACCACGCAGGCCCCCCTGTGGGATAACTTCATCGTGCTGTACCGCGGAGAGTTTCAACCCGCATCGCCCCTGACCAACGTGATGGCAGCCAATGACGATTTCGGCAACACAACCCGCGCCGGGATCGATGCAGTGCCCCTGACAGCAGGACAGACCTACACCATTGTAGTCACCGGGTTTTCCAACACCTCTCAGGGCGCGTTCGAAACGACCATCACGCCACTTCCCCCGACGGTAGCGACCACAGGCAACCCTGTGTTCAACCGGCCGATCCCCAACGGGGACCGCCCTCCAGTGCAACTGTCCACGGTAGCCACTGCCGTCCCCTTCGGCGTCATGGAGTTCACTCCTGCGGAGACCGGCATCTACCGCCTGACGAGCCGCTCGCTCACCCCGGGGTTCAATAACTTCACCGTTCTCTATCAGGATCGCTTTCTCCCGGGCAGCCCGCTGACCAGCGTGCTGATCGCCAACGAGAACCTCACAGACGAGACACTCTCGGGGTTTGAAGTCACGCTCACCGGTGGTCGGACCTACTTTTTTGTGACAACGGGTTCCACAATGGACGATTACGGAGCCTATGTGGCTACCGTCGAACGCGTTTACCGGCATACAATGAACGGCACCACGGCCGGCGCACCGGTGTACCATCGCACAGCCGAGGGCGCACCACCCACCGCACTGGACACGCAGGCCACCGCGGTGCCCTACACGATCTACCGGATCACCCCGGAAACAAACGCGATCGCACACTTCCTGGTAACCTCACTCACCCCCGGGTACGACCCGTTCACCGCACTCTATCACACCAGCTTCGCCCCGGACCGCCCGCTGGAGAATGTTCTGCTGGCCAACGACGATCGGGGAAGCGCAGAGCGCTCCGGGTTCGAGGATGTTCCACTGATGGCCGGCACCGACTACTTCCTGGTGGTGAGTGGCTACAACAACGCCGACTTCGGTGATTTCCAGCTGACGGTCAGTCTGACCCGCCCGGCGGAGGTGACCCCTTACCGCTTCCTGACCGGTACTGTAACCCGTGCCGAGCGCCCCCGGGAACCCTTTGAAGTGACCCTGACGTTCCGCCCCGCAGACGCCAGTGGCGACATCACGCGCACGGTGCCGGTAGATGCGGAGGGGCGTTTTACGGTGCGCGACCTGCGGGCGACAACCTACCGGGTGCGCGCCAGAGCAGCACATACCCTGTCGCGTGTGGTGGAGGTAGACCTGTCGCGAGGCGCGCGGCAGATCACATTGGGCGCACTCCCGGGGGGTGATGCCAATGACGACAACGCTGTGGACGTGCTGGATCTGGATGCGTTGATCCGGGCTTTCGACGCAGAGCGCGGGCAGGAACACTACGATCCGGGCGCCGATTTCAATGGCGACGGCAGCGTGGATGTACTGGATCTGGATACGCTACTCCGGAACTTCGATCAGGCCGGGGCGGAATTCGACTAGCGGACACAGTACGGGGGTCCTGATGAGCAATCCTGTAGCGCACTATGTGAAAGTGGGGGCATTGCCCGACGTAGCCGCGTTCCGGGCGGCGCTGGATCGTCTGGGACTGAACCTGCCCTGCGATGCGCAGGTCGAGAACGGTTCCACATCGCCGCTGGGGCAACCGGTGAGCGCGGGACGGCTCCGGATAGGCAATCGGTTCGCGATCCACCCCATGGAGGGCTGGGACGGTGAACCCGACGGAACGCCCTCGGAGCACACACGCCGCCGGTGGCGCCGCTTCGGACAGAGCGGAGCGAAACTGATCTGGGGAGGGGAGGCCGTTGCGGTCTGCCCATCCGGCCGCGCGAACCCGAACCAGATGGTACTGACGGAGGCAACCCTAGGAGCGATCGCCGCCCTGCGCGAGACAGTGCTACAGGCCCACCGTGAGGCCACTGGCAGCACTGCAGGACTGATCACAGGCCTGCAACTGACGCATTCCGGGCGCTACTGCCGCCCGACACGGAAGGACCTCCCGGAACCCCGGATCGTCTTCCGCCACCCTATTCTGGACCGACGTCTGGGCCTGTCGGCGGACTATCCGGTGCTCACCGACGGGGAGTTGCGCGCACTGGTGGAGGATTATGGCCGGGCAGCCGAGTTAGCGGCGCGCGCCGGTTTCGACTTTGTGGACATCAAGCACTGCCACGGCTATCTCGGGCACGAGTTGCTCGGCGCGCACACGCGCCCGGGCGATTATGGAGGCCCCTTCGAGAACCGTACGCGTTTCCTGCGTGAGGTCATTCAGGTGGTGCGCAGCAGAGCACCGTCGCTGGAGATCGGGGTACGCCTGTCGGCGTTCGATCTGGTGCCCTTCCGGCCGGATCCGGAGCGATCGACACCCGGGCAACCGGGGCCCGGAGTGCCCGAGACCTGTCCGACACCATACCTGTTCGGTTTCGGCGTGAACCCGCAGGATCCTGTGCAGTATGATCTGACCGAGACGTTGCAGCTCTGTGAACTTCTGCAGTCGTGGGGCGTGCGCCTGATCAACGTGACGGCCGGTAGCCCGTACTACAACCCGCACATCCAGCGTCCTGCGCTGTACCCGCCATCCGATGGCTATCTGCCCCCGGAGGACCCTCTGGTTGGCGTGCACCGCCAGATGGAGGTCTGCCGGCAACTGAAGGCGCGCTTCCCGGGCCTCATCGTGGTGGGTACAGCCTACACGTATCTGCAGGAGTTCCTGCCACACGTGGCGCAGGGAGCAGTGCGTGCCGGATGGACAGACTGTGTGGGGCTCGGGCGCATGGCGCTGTCCTATCCAGAGTTGCCGAACGATGTGCTCTCTGGCCGCGGATTGCAGAAAAAGCGCCTGTGCCGCACCTTCAGCGACTGCACAACCGGGCCACGCAACGGGTTGATTTCAGGGTGTTATCCTCTCGATCCCTACTACCGGGACAGCCCGTTGCGTGCACAACTGGCGGCAATCAAACAACGCATGCGCGGGGCCGGCAACGCGTGATGCCACATGCCTCCTGCGTCGCCGGCCCGCACCGCGTCAGTCCACTACCCGGAACGTGAAGGGTCGGCCGGTCAGCTTCTTCCAGTAAAGAGTCTGCGGCTGATCGAGCAGTGCGAGCGCCCGCGCTCCGTACTTCTTGCGCAACTTGTCGATCTCGGCCTGCGCCTGATCGAGGCGTGCCTGCATCTGCTGCGGGTTCTGCAGCATGGCGGTCAGCTGCGGCAGAACGGTTGCGTTGAAGCTGGGCAGGAGCGCACTGTCTCGCGGGCTCCCCTCCAGCGGCTTGCCCTGTCCCTCGCCGTTTCCGTTGCCAGCTACCGGGCCCTGTCCCTGAGACGGTACCTGCCCCTGCCGCAATGGGGGCGCAACGTTCTGGTTGTTGCCCTGCGGGGTGCCTGTGAAGGCTCGCGCGCCCATGGCCTCGGCGATGATCTCCAACTGCTTGCGGCGGAACTCCTCGGCCAACCGGTTGATCTGCTCGGTCTGCTCGGGCGAGAGTTCCATCTCCTGCGCGATGGCGGGATCTGCCAGTGCGAGGCCGCCACGATACTGCAGGTCGAGCTCCCGGAGCCGCCGCACCTGAGCGGGAGTCAGGATCGCCTCCGCACGTTTATCCAGATCCGACTGGAAGTTCTGCACTTCTGCAAACATTTCCTGACCGCGCAGCTGGAATTCCTGTCGGATCTGCTCGCGCTGGGCGCGGCGCTCTTCCGGAGAGAGCTCTCCCATCTGGCGGATCTTCTGCATGATCTGCTGCATCGCAGCGCTGTTGCGCATGCGATCGAACATCTCCATGGGCGCCTTCTGATTCATCTCATTAAGCGCCTCGCGCTGCCGTGTGCTGATGCCGAGCTCCGATCGCACATCGTTACGCGTCAGCAGATAGTTGATCGCGCTGCGCGTCGGGTCGGTACTGTACAGCCGCCGCATTCGCTCGGGCGAGAACACGGCCATGGCGTTGCTGGCCATCTGGTTGTTGAACGGCGCAGGGGACATTCTGCCGGGGAACCGGCCTCCCGGCCCCCGGTTGGGCCCCTGAGGGCTTATCTGTGGCCCCGGCGGAACAAACTGTGCCTCTACTCGCACCGTGTTCCACCCTGTCAGCAATCCCGCAACTGCAATCATCGTTGTGAGCCGATGTTTCCTGTACATATATCTCACTCCTGACGGGGAGATGCGGACACTCCAGCAGACGTATGCCCGGCATCACCCGGTATCACCCGGATACAGAATACGCGCCGGGATGGCGATGCGTCTTCCGATACCCGTGGAACGTTCTTCTATTAGACGCATATCGACAGCAAAAGTTTACACCGTCCGCTCTGCACCCTGCGCAGGAGCGTATTCCTGTTGGAGCTTCTGCATGGACAGTGCACATTGTCGCGCAAGTGAAGCACTGCAAGCGTGTCTTTGATGACACAATACCCGTGTGGATTTTGAATAGACTCCAAACGGAAAGGGGGCAGAGGATGTTACGTTCACTGTGGATCCCCATGATGCTGGGTTGCGCTACCGCGTGTGTGGCGCAGTCTCCACCACGGAGCGTGGCCGAGATGGAGAAAGCGGGATGGGTTCTGACGTTTCAGGATGAGTTCAATGGCAGGACACTGGACCGGAGCAAGTGGATTGACTCCTACCCGGATAACGTGCGCACGCATAGCAACAACGAGCAACAGTACTACGCGGAGGACGGATGGGAGGTAAGCCGGGGCCGGATCCGCTTCCGCGCGGAGCGACGGTCCATGGGGGGCATGCCCTACACCTCCGGGATGATCTCGTCCTACGGTAAATTCGCGCAACAGTACGGCTGGTTCGAGATCCGGGCCCGTTTCCCGAAAGGAAAAGGACTGTGGCCCGCATTCTGGCTCCTGCCCGCTACCAAGGCGTGGCCCCCGGAGATCGACATCCTGGAGATCCTGGGACACGAGACCAACAAGGTCTACTTCAGTACGCACTACCGGGATGCGGAGGGCAAGCATCGATATCGAACACAGCACTGGACAGGCCCCGATTTCTCCCGCGCCTACCATACCTTTGCTGTGGAGTGGAACGAGAAGGAGTGCATCTGGTACGTGGATGGCGTGGAGCGTGCGCGATCCTCCGAGGGCATTCCCCATGAGCCGATGTACATTCTGGCGAACCTGGCCGTGGGTGGCGACTGGCCCGGGATGCCGGATCATACCACGGTGTTTCCGGCTTACATGGACATCGATTACATTCGCGTGTACCGCAAGAAGTAAGTGCTGACGGGCGACGGGGAGGAGCTGGCACCCTCTTCCGTCGCCCGTGGTACTTCTGTCACGCGCATTGCGCAGCTACTGCGCCGGTGGCACGGTAACAGCCCCCGGGACACGTTGTGTGCGCCGCGGTCGGGCATTCTCAACCACCTTTTCCCCTTTATGGTTGCCGTCTGCTGCCCGGGCCCGGGCGCTACGCTTCGGCTCCAGAGCCAGCTCCAGCACGCGCCCTACATCCTCCACGAAGACGAACTTGAGCTCGGAGCGCACCTCTTCGGGCAGGTCTTCCATGACATCCTTGCGGTTACGCTCTGGCAGGATCACCGTTTTGATGCCCGCCCTGCGGGCACCGAGCGCTTTCTCTTTGATACCACCTACCGGGAGCACTTTACCAGTCAGGGTAATCTCGCCGGTCATGGCGATCAGAGGTCTGGCGAGCCGCCCGCTGAACAGCGACGCGAGCGCGGTCACCATGGTGACACCGGCGGATGGCCCGTCCTTGGGGATCGCACCTGCAGGCACATGAATATGGATATCGTGCTTGTCGTAGAAGTCGTCCGGTGCGCCGATCTCCCGGGCATGGGCGCGCACGTAGGAGAGCGCGGCCTGTGCCGACTCCTTCATGACATCCCCGAGTTGTCCAGTGATGGTCAGAGTGGACGGTCGGTTGGTCGGGCTTGGCATGGCCGTAGCTTCCACGAAGATGATGTCGCCGCCCATCGGCGTCCATACCAGACCGGTTGCGACTCCGGTGCGCTCCACGCGTTCCAGCGCCTCTTCAGTCTCGTAGCGTGGAGCCCCCAGGTACTCCGTCACCACTCTTGGTGTGATCGTAATGGAACGGAACCGCCCCTCGGCGAGCCCGCGTGTGACCTTGCGGCAGATCGTAGCGATCTCCCTTTCCAGATTACGGACGCCTGCCTCACGCGTGTAGTTGCGCACGATCCGTTGCACTGCATCCCGCCGGAAAGTGATCTTGCCCTTGATGCCGTGCTCGTGGATCTGCTTTGGAATGAGGTGTTGTTCCGCGATCACGATTTTCTCTTCCTCGGTGTACCCGGCGATCTCGATCACCTCCATCCGGTCGCGGAGCGGAGGCAGGATCGTGTCCAGCACATTGGCTGTGGTGATGAACAGCACGTTCGAGAGATCGAACGGTACGTCCAGGTAGTGATCCCGGAATTCCGCGTTCTGCTCCGGGTCCAGCACCTCCAGAAGCGCGCTGGAAGGATCGCCCCGGAAGTCGGCCTGCACCTTGTCGATCTCGTCCATCATGAAGACGGGGTTGTTGGACTCGGCCCGCCGGATGCCCTGAATGATCTGTCCGGGCAGGGCGCCGATGTAAGTGCGCCGGTGTCCACGAATCTCTGCCTCATCGCGCACGCCCCCGAGCGAGATCCGGACAAATTTGCGGCCCAGCGCTCTGGCGATCGAGCGCCCGAGACTGGTTTTCCCAACACCCGGCGGTCCCACGAAGCAGAGGATCGGCTGACGCACTGCGCCGTCCTGCTTGAACTTGCGCACGGAGAGATACTCCAGAATGCGGTCCTTGACTTTGTCCAGGCCGTAGTGATCGGCATCCAGCACCTGCTTGACCGCGGCGATATCCAGGTTATCTTCCGTGGAGATCTGCCATGGCATGCTGACCATCCAGTCCAGGTAGGTGCGCGCGACGTTGTACTCGGGCGCTGCGGGGTTCATCCGGCCGAGACGATCCAGTTCGCGCTCTGCCTCGCGCCGGGCCTCCTCGGGCATTCCCGACTGCGCGATTTTCTGCCGGAGCTCCTCGATCTCGCGGGTCTGCTCGTCCCCTTCGCCCAGCTCCTTCTGGATCTGTCGCAGGTGCTCCCGCAGGTAGTACTCGCGCTGGGTCTTGCCCATCTCCTGCGCGACTTCCGACTGGAGGCGGCTACCCAGCTCGAGCAGTTGCATCTCCCGGTAGAGCAGGGCCATCAGGCGCGTCATGCGCGGTTTGAGCTCGATGGTCTCGAGGATCTCCTGCCGCTCCTGGAAGGTCAGACGGGGCATCTGTGCCGCGATCAGATCGGTCAGCTGGGAGGGATCGGTGATGTTGTTGGGCAGGTTCTGCATCTCATCGGGCAGATCCGGTGACAGTTGCACAATGCGGGAGAAGATCTGCCCGATGTTGCGCCGGAGCGCCTCGATCTCCATCTTCTGCTCTTCGGGTACGCCGGGCTCCGGGATCAGGCGGATACGGACCCGCAGGTAGGGCTTTGTCTGCAGGGCCTCGAGGATCTCGAAGCGCTGGATGCCCTGCACGATCAGGCGCATGCCCTCCGGCACCTGTGCCAGCATGCGCACAACGACCACGGTGCCGATCCGGTAGACGTCGTCCAGAGTCGGGTTCTCGATCGTCGGGTCTTTCATGCAGGCGACGGCGATCAGGCGATTACCGTCCACCATGGCATCATTGACCAGCTTGATAGAGCTCTCTCGCCCAACACCCAGCGGCGCGATCAAGACCGGAAAGATCACCACTTCTCGTAGAGGCAACAGGTTGATCTCTTCCGGGATCCGCAAGCCCCCTTCCCGGTTCTGCTCCTCCTGCGAAGCGGACTGTCCCTGGCCGGTTTGATCCAGAATTTCTGACAGGTTTTTCGTTTCCATAGTGTTCTCGCAACGTGACTTTTGCACAGGAAGAATGCTTACAAATGGGTACTCTGCTCGCTTTCAGGAGACCGGAAGGCTTCTTTTACTCCGCATTGATCTGGATCGATCGGCGCGCGGAAGCGGGCTCCTTGCGAATGGGTAGCACGATCACAAGGAAGCCATCGCGATAGCGTGCGCGGATGTTGTCCCGGTCGATGCGTACGTCTGCCGGCAGAGTGATGTGGCGCTCAAAAGCGCCGTAGA
>JANWZQ010000087.1 GCA_025054835.1 Chthonomonadaceae bacterium | reverse complement strand
TTTTCCGTGATAGGGCCGCGTTTCACGTGAAACGGGTGGGATCCGGCCCGTGCAGGGCTCCCGATGGCGGGGACCGCGATACCCCGGCGCCGTTTCACGTGAAACATGCAACTATGCGGCCACGGTCTCCCGATCGTCCGCTTTGCGGAAGAAGAGCACACCCTCCGCGTCTGCGTCCACCACAACGGTGTCGCCTTCCCGGAATTCCCCGGCCAGCAGCTTCTGCGCCAGCGGATCCGTTACCAGACGCTGGATGGCGCGCTTCAACGGACGCGCTCCGTACACCGGATCGTATCCCGCGATCGCCAGTGCCTGTCGCGCCGCGTCTGTCAGCTCCAGTGTTAGCTTGCGCTCCGCAAGGCGCTTCTTCAGCAGCTGCACCTGAATGTCCACAATCGCCTTGATCTGCTCTACCGACAGGCTCTGGAACAGGATGATCTCATCGATCCGGTTCAGGAATTCCGGGCGGAAGTAGCGCTGCACTTCCTCCATGACCCGCCGCTTCATCTCCTCCCGATCGCCGGAGAGCGCCATCTCCTGAATGATCGGGCTGCCGATGTTGGAGGTCATGATCACCACGGTGTTGCGAAAGTCCACCGTGCGCCCCTGCCCGTCCGTGAGCCGTCCGTCGTCCAGCAGTTGCAGCAGCACGTTGAACACGTCCGGGTGCGCCTTCTCGATCTCATCGAACAGAATGACGCTGTAGGGACGCCGCCGCACTGCCTCGGTCAGCTGTCCGCCTTCATCGTAGCCGACGTATCCCGGTGGCGCACCGATCAGGCGCGAGACGGCGTGCTTCTCCATGTACTCGCTCATGTCGATCCGCACCATGGCGCGTTCGTCGTCGAAGAGGAACTCCGCCAGCGCGCGCGCCAGTTCCGTCTTGCCCACGCCCGTTGGCCCGAGGAAGATGAACGAACCGATGGGCCGATTGGGATCCGATAGCCCGGAGCGCGAGCGACGCACCGCGTTCGCAACCGCCGTGACGGCCTCGTCCTGGCCGACGATCCGCGCATGCAGGCGCTCTTCCATGTGCAGCAGCTTCTGCATCTCACCTTCCAGCAGACGGCTGACCGGGATGCCCGTCCATTTCGACACGATTTCGGCGATATCGTCTGCTGTGACCTCTTCCTGCAGCATCGGTTGCCCGCCTCCCTGCACGGCCCGGAGCTCCTCCTGCTCGGCGTTCAACCGTTTGTTGAGGTTGAACAGCACGCCGTAGCGCAGCTCTGCGGCCCGGTTCAGGTCGCCGGCGCGCTCTGCAGCCTCCGCCTGCAGCTTGGTCTGCTCGATCTCCTGCTTGGTCTTGCTGATCTTCTCGATGACCGCCTTCTCGTTGGCCCATCGGGCTTTCAACTGGCTGGACTGCTCGCGCAGCTCCGAGAGCTCCTGCTCCAGCTTCTCCAGACGCTCCTGGCTGACCGGGTCGGTCTCCTTCTTCAGGGCGACGCGCTCGATCTCCAGCTGGCGGATGCGTCGTTCCACGGCATCGATCTCGGCGGGCATGGAGTCGATCTCGATGCGCAGTCGGGATGCCGCCTCGTCTACCAGATCGATGGCCTTATCGGGCAGGAAGCGATCCGTGATGTAGCGGTGCGAGAGCGTTGCGGCGGCCACCAGCGCGCTATCGGTGATCCGCACGCCGTGATGCACCTCGTACTTCTCTTTCAACCCGCGCAGGATCCCGATGGTATCCTCCACGCTCGGCTCCCCGACGTAGATGGGCTGGAAGCGCCGCTCCAGCGCGGCATCCTTTTCGATGTGCTTTCGGTACTCGTCGAGCGTGGTTGCGCCCACGCAGCGCAGTTCCCCCCGGGCCAGCATGGGCTTCAGCAGGTTGGACGCATCCATGGCCCCCTCGGCCGCGCCCGCGCCCACGAGCGTGTGCATCTCGTCGATGAACAGAATGACCCGGCCCTCGCTATCGGCAATCTCTTTGAGCACCGCTTTCAAGCGGTCCTCGAACTCGCCCCGGTATTTCGCTCCCGCGATCAACGCTCCCAGATCGAGCGCAATGACCCGCTTGTCCTTCAGTCCTTCGGGCACATCCCCTTCGACGATGCACTGGGCCAGCCCCTCCACAATGGCGGTCTTACCAACGCCCGGTTCTCCGATCAGCACGGGGTTGTTCTTGGTGCGCCGCGAGAGTACCTGGATCACGCGCCGGATCTCCTCGTCGCGCCCGATCACCGGGTCCAGCTTCTGCTTGCGCGCCAGCTCGGTCAGGTCGCGTCCGTACCGCTCCAGAGCCTGATATTTCTCTTCCGGGTTGGGGTCTGTTACACGCTGGGTGCCGCGCACATCACGCAACGCCTGCAGCACCCGATCCTGCGTGACGCCCTGGGCTTTCAGCAGACGTCCGGCCGCCCCCTGCGTGTCCGCCACGATGCCGAGCAGTAGGTGCTCCGTTGACACGTATTCGTCCTTGAGGCGCTCTGCCTCGCTGAACGCCGTGTTGAGCACTGCCCGCAGCCGGGGGGAGAGGCTGCTGGCAACCTCCGCCGCACCGGAGATCTTCGGGAAACGCGCGATCTCTGCCTCTACCTGCTGGGCCAGCAACGCTGCATTGGCCCCCATCTTCTGCAGCAGAGGCAGCGTGACGCCATCGGTCTGCTGCAACAATGCCAGCAGCAGATGCTCCACATCGATCTGCACGTTCTGGTTGCGCTCTGCAATTGTCTGCGCCTGCTGTACGGCTTCCTGCGCCTTGATTGTCAGTCTGTCCAGTCGCATCGTCGGCACCTCACTTCTACTTCCGGGGTGTGCGCCAGATAATATGACGCTACTATCATACTACTTTAGTGTGATATTGTCAAGAAAAGTTCCCACTCCGCACACTTTTCACGCAGAGCGCGCGTTTCTGTCTGTTCCGAACGATGGCTTGCAGGAAATCCAGCTGGCTGTCAGGGAAATGCGTTCGTGACTGACTGCTGGAGGAACGCACGTATGCGACGCACTGGCATTGCTGTCCTGATCGGTATGGTGGGGATTGGCGTTCTGATCGCGACACATTCTGGATCGACTGGAGCGCGGCCCTCTCGACTGCCCGGCGCTTTCATCGATGGTACCGGCCCCGGATGGCGCCCATTGACCCGGGACGACTTTGCGGTGGCCAATTGCCCTCCGGATACCTTCCTCTGGAATGGGGAGACCGTGCTCTGCAAGGGGCAGCCCATCGGGGTCCTGCGGTCGCGGAAGCTCTACACCAATTTTGAGCTGGTGCTGCAGTGGCGTCATCTGCGTCCGGCGGGTAACTCCGGGCTGTTCGTGTGGGTGTCTCCGGAGTCCATGGAGGCCCTGCAGCCCGGGCAGCTCCCGCACGGCATTGAAGTGCAGATACTGGATCATGCCTACCGGGAGCAGTATGAGAAGCAGACCGGGAAGAAGGCCGACTGGTTCACCACGCACGGCGACGTGTTCCCGGTAGGTACCGCCCGGATGGATCCGTTCCCACCGGTTGCGCCGGACGGTCGACGCAGTTTCCCTTCTCAGTTTCTGAGCCGGGGCGCCGGGCAGTGGAACCATTACTATGTGCGTTGCATTAATGGGGAGGTGCGCCTGTGGGTGAACGGGAGAGAGGTGTCCGGGGGCACACGGTGCGAGCCGCATTCCGGTTACCTCGCTCTGGAGTCGGAGGGCTCTCCGGTTGAATTCCGGCATTTGCGGATCCGGGAACTGCCGTGAAAATGGGCAGAGACCTCCGGAGAGGTATACTGAGAGTGCCCGGCAACGCGCGCCACACGGCCCTGCGGTGCCTGCCGGTCCCTGCAAACTCATGATACGTATTCTTTTAACGAACGACGATGGCATTCATGCCCCGGGCATTCATGCGGCGCGGGAGGCGTTGAGCGCTATCGGGGAGGTTTTCATGGTGGCCCCGGAGCGGCAGCGCAGCGCCGCCGGGCATGCGATCACCCTGCACAAGCCGTTGCGTCTGAACCCGATCACTTTTTTGAACGGCCAGCGCGGGTTCGCAACCAACGGCACTCCGACCGATTGCGTGACCCTCGGCTTCGATGTGGTGATGGAGGGTCGGTGTGATCTGGTAGTCTCCGGCATCAACGCCGGGCCCAATCTGGGGTGGGATCTGACCTACAGCGGCACGGTCGCGGCTGCGATCGAGGGCGCGGTTCTGGGGATCCCCTCGTTTGCGATTTCGGTAGCTGCCGAGCAAACCGAGGAGATCGACTACAGGCCGGCGGCCCGATTCGCCGCATTGCTGGCCCGGCGGTTGCTGGCGGACCCTCTGCCTCCGCACACGCTGCTCAACGTCAACGTGCCCGCCGTTCCGGAGCATGAGTTGCGCGGTGTGGCGATCACTCATCAGGGACGGCGCGAGTATGTGGATCGGATCGTGCCCCGGGTCGATCCGGCTGGTCGGCCCTATTACTGGCAGGCCGGGAGCATCCGCGAAGACACGCCGGATCCCGGATGTGACGTGCACGCTATCCTCGAGAAGCAGATCTCTGTTACTCCGGTACATCTCGACCTGACGGCCTACTCTCTGCTGGACCGTCTGCGTGCATGGGATTTTGACCTGCCTGCCTGTCGCAACAGATAGCAGTCGTGTTGCGTAGTTTGATGAAAACGAACCAGACAGACTCTGTGGTTTCTACCACGATCAGGAAAAGACAGATGATCTCGCTACAGGTATCCTGGCTCAGAACGGGCCTTGTCGGCGCGTTGTTGCTGCTCCCGGGTGTTGCGGCGCCCGCGCGTGAGCGCGCCGCGTTCTCCCTCAGTATCATTCAGGATCAGGTGAGCC
>JANWZQ010000058.1 GCA_025054835.1 Chthonomonadaceae bacterium | reverse complement strand
TGCAGATGCTGCCCTGGGGGAAAGATCGCTCCCCGATGGAACCGGTGGATCTACTACCCGGCTACGCACACCCGGGCGAGCGCACAACGTATGTGCTGGACATCCGGGCGACGCGAGCCGCAACTCTGCCTTCACGACCGGCAGGCTATCGCATTCGGTGGCGCCTTCTGCGGGAAGTACGGGATCATCGACCGGGCTTCCTTCTGTGGAGAATCCGGAACAGACTGCAGAGGCGCGATGGAACGTGAGCGAGCCCGTCCAACAACCTCTGGTACCGAACAAAGGAGAAATCCATGAGCAAGCGCATTTCCGGCTTCACCCTGATCGAGCTGCTGGTTGTGATCGCGATCATTGCGATCCTGGCAGCGATCCTGTTCCCCGTGTTCGCGCAGGCACGAGAGAAAGCCCGACAGGCATCCTGCCTCTCCAACACCAAGCAACTCGCTCTGGCGCACCAGATGTACTGGCAGGACTACGATGAGACTACCGTGACCTCCTGGTCCCGCGGCTTCCCGGGTGACTTCATGTACTACCCGCAACCCTACATCAAGAACCTGCAGATCCTGTTCTGCCCCTCCTACAAAGTGCCCACAGCCTCCATGGGCGTCTGCAGCCCGAACCTCCTGCCGGGTGGAGTGGACAACCCGACACGCGAGCCATTCATGTGGGGCTACGGCTACAACACAGGCGACCAGTGGAACAACGACACCGGCCTGACCCGCGCCGTCCCCAACCGGATCAACCCCAATCAGCCGTATGAGATCCGCTTCGGGGACAACGTCGTGACCGCGACGGTACGCAGCGTTCTGCTGGTCGGAAAAGCCATGGCGGAACTCGCCGCGCCAGCGGAACTGATCATGCTCGGCGACTCGGTGGACACCACCGTCAAGGGGCTGGGGCGCGGCGATATGTCCCTGCCCGGCCCGGCCGACAGCCCCTGCGACCGGGTGCGCAAGCAGAACTGGCCCCGCCACTCGCTCGGCATCAACTTCGCGCTGGCCGACGGCCACGCCAAATGGTACCGCTACAACGAACGGATCCTGGCCGATCAGTCGCCGGAAGTAGCTCCCAGCGTCTGCATGTACTGGAGCGATTACAACGGCGCCAACTGCCCGCAGCTGCGCGTCACGCGCGGTCTGTAACCCCCTCCCGGGCCGGTCGTGAAACGGAGCCCTTCCGCCAGTCACTGGCAGAAGGGCTTCACAGGTTACACCCCCGGCTCCCGGAGCAATACAGCAACACTACACGCCGGCAAGGATCTCACAGTAGACAGACGGATCCACGTTGCCCCCGCTGATCACGCAGCACACCCGGTGATCACGGAAGCGTTCCGGTGCCGCCAGCAGAGCGCCAACGGCCAGCGCGCCCGTCGGCTCCGCCTTCAGGTTGGCCCCGGTGAACAGCAGGCGCACGGCCTCCCGGATCGCCTCCTCCGGCACCTCCACGATGGCGCGTATCCCCCTGCGGAGAATCTCCCAGTTCCGCACGCCCACCCCGATGTTGCGCGCGCCGTCCGCAATGGTCTGCGGCTCCTGATCGTTACGGATCAGCTGCCCGGCGCGCAACGAACGGGCCGCATCGTTGGCCATCGCAGGCTCCGCCCCGAAGACCGCAAGGCCCTGCCCCGCCGCACACAGGCCGGTGATCAGGCCACTGGTCAGCCCCCCACCACCCACCGGCGCGATCACCGCATCCAGACGCCCCGCCACGTCGGCCAGCTCCAGGCCCAGGCTGGCATTGCCCGCAATCACGAATGGGTCATCGTACGCGCTGGCCACAAAGGCCTCGGGGAACCTGCGGGCCAGTTCCTCCACGCGGGCAGCACGGCTCATGACGCGCACATCCACCGGCTCCACCGTGGCCCCGTACTCCCGAACGGCCTCCACCTTGACCCGCGCCGATGTGTCCGGCATCACCACGGTGCACTGCTTGCCCATCCGCTGGCAGGCGCACGCGAGCGCCTGCCCGAAATTGCCGGAAGAGGCCGTGAGCACATGCGGGTGTGCGACCTGCAACGCAAGGTTGCAGGCAGCCCGGAATTTGAAGCTCCCCGTGTGCTGGAAAGTCTCACAGGCCAGCAGCACCTCAACGCCCAGCCAGCGCGACAGGCGAGGCGCCTCCATCAGGGTGGTCGGGCGGATGCAGGCCCAGAGGTCCGGATGCAGATCCGGCAGGGTATGGCAGGCAGGGTTCATGGCATCCTCGGCACGCTCAGGATCAAGAGCATTGTACCCTGCGGTTCGCGCATGCCGGTAACGCCCCTGCCGTGACGCTGCCAGAACGTTCCGCGGCCGGGTAT
>JANWZQ010000195.1 GCA_025054835.1 Chthonomonadaceae bacterium | reverse complement strand
GGCGCGCTTCGTCACCGGTCAGGAGTTCCGTTCAGTGTGTGCACATACGCTGACCGCGCTCTGGTCCGGAGAAGGCCTGCCTCCGCAGCTGGTACGTACCGAGGACTCACGGGCCGGCAATCGCAATGACGATGCCTGCGCGTTTCTTGCCGGGTTTGACACAGGCATGCAGGGTGTGTTCCACACCAGCTGGGTCGCGGAGCAGGGGCACTACCGGCAGGAGCAGATCCTGGAGGTTTGCGGCACACGCGGACGGTTGCGTTTCACGGCCACGCACGGCGGAACCTGCCTGCAACAGTTGCGTGCAGAACCGGGCCGATGGGAAGTGATCCCCGTCGCGGGGACCGTGCGCCCCGATGAGGCAGATGGGGAGGACGAGGACTATTTCCGGCCGGGACGGCACACGCCGAGCAATACAACCTACCGGTGGATCGAAGCGATCCGCACCGGGGCACAGCAGGTTTCTCCGGACCTGGAGGACGGGTGGCGCGCGCAGCAGGTGATCGATGCGGTGTTGCGCGCCAGTGCCGAGCAACGCTGGATCGATGTGGAGGTATGATCGTGGCGCTACCCGGGCAACGGCGGGGGCAGGTGCGCGCGTTGTAGGGCGTCTTCCAGGCGCTTCTGCGAGAGCGTGAGGGTCAGATCGCCCCGGGTGCGCTCCAGAACGGCGCGCAGGGCATCGGTGGTGCGACGCAGGCCTCCTGTGATGGCATCGGGGAAATCGAAGGTGATCAACTCGTAGTAGATGTCATCCATTGTTTTCAGAGTCGCCTCCGCGCGGGCCATGTCGCCGGTGCGGAGGCAATCCAGCACGTGACGACGGCTCTCACTGGCGGCCTCCGCAATCCCGTTCAGATAGGCCGCCGCTTCCACACCGAGCACCTCCGGAGATGGCAGGGGACGCCCGGTCACGATAGCCAGCATCGCTTCCGCTTCCACGTATTCCTTCTGGGCGTCGTGGACGTAACCTGCCCAGTACAGGTCGGCATGCTCGCGCAATCCCTGACGTACCGCCGCAACGCGCGCCCCGGCCTCCTGCGCCAGCACGCGTGCTGACTCCATCTCGCCCCGGTGCACGGCGCGGATCGCCCGGGACGCCAGCTGGATCACCTCCCGACAGACCCGTAACGTCTCTTCGCGCGCGCCGTTGGTCACTTCCATCCGGGCGCGCAACTGTGCGGCAATTACGCTTAACGTATCGCCGGAGCCCTCCATATCGGACAACTTCTTCCTCCTGTTCCCTGCGGGAACCCGGCCATAGACCTGCTCGGGTCTACCTGTTCTGCAGACAACAGGCTGTTCCCTGCACGCTCCGGGCTTGCTTCCCCGAACGAGGTTCTGCTATAATGGGTGCAGGGCGCAACGGGGAGACCCCGGTGCGCTTCACTTTTTGTGACGCGGTTGCGACTGCGGGGGGTGTGGCATGCCGCAATATCAACAGCTCAAGCGCGGGCAGGTGCGCGTCCGGATCCTGCCTTCCGATGCCATGCGCGCCTATCTGATCTGCATGCAGCAGTTCGGCGGCAAGGTGCAGGTCCTGCCCGGAGACGTCTACGTGCTGGATAAGGCGCAGCTGGCCGTTCTGGAGCAGCATGGCGTGCAGTACGAGACAATCGACCAGAGGTGACGCGTGGGCGCAGTCCTGATGGGCAGAGAGAAGGGAGGGAGTGCGCGATGACCCGATACATTTTCGTTACCGGAGGCGTGGTCAGCAGCATCGGGAAGGGCATCACAACGGCCAGTCTGGGGCGTCTGCTGCGTAATCGAGGGCTCAACGTCACGTTGATGAAGCTGGACCCCTACATCAACGTGGACGCGGGCACGATGAACCCGTTCCAGCACGGTGAGGTCTTCGTGACCGACGATGGCGCAGAGACCGATCTGGATCTTGGCCACTACGAGCGCTTCGTGGACATCAACCTCACGCGTCACGCCAGCGTCACGACCGGGAGCGTCTATCGCGCGGTGATCGAAAAGGAGCGCCGGGGGGATTATCTGGGCGCGACCGTGCAGATGATCCCGCACGTGACCAGTGAGATCAAAGATCGGGTGCGGCAGGCAGCCACAGGTGTCCATGGTGCTCCCGATGCCGATGTGGTCATCGCCGAGATCGGGGGCACGGTCGGTGATATCGAAGGCCTGCCATTTCTGGAGGCCATCCGGCAGTTCAAGAAGGACGCCGGGGCAGAAAATGTGATGTACGTGCACGTAACCCTGGTGCCGACCGTAGGTCCCTGGGGTGAGGTGAAGACCAAGCCAACACAGCACAGCGTCATCAAATTGCGGGAGATCGGTATCCAGCCGGATGTGTTGATCTGCCGCACGCAACAGGCCCTCTCCCCCGAAGTCAAACACAAGATCTCGCTCTTCTGCGACGTAGAGCCTGAGGCCGTGGTGGACGCGCAGGATGCTGAGACCATCTATGAGGTGCCCCTGTTGTTTGAAGCGGCCGGTCTGGCGGATCTAGTGGTGCGCCGGCTGAACCTGCCGGCTACAGCCCCGGATCTGGAAGAGTGGACGCAGATCGTGGAGCGCATCAAGCGGCCCGCCTATCAGGTGGATGTGGCAGTCATCGGCAAGTACGTACATAACGGCGATGCCTACATCTCCATCGGGGAGGCCCTGCGGCACGGCGGGATTGCAAACGACGCGCGTGTCCGGTTGCACTGGATTGACAGTGAGGAACTGGAGAAGCGCCCGGTGGCCGAGTTGCTTTCCGGCATGGATGCTGTGCTGGTCGCGCCGGGCTTCGGTGCGCGCGGGGTCGAGGGCAAGATTCGTGCTGCTCACTATGCGCGCACCCATGAAGTGCCCTTCCTTGGTATCTGCTATGGTATGCAGATGGCTGTTGTGGAGTTCGCGCGGCATGTGGCGGGCCTGGAGGGCGCGCACTCGGAAGAGGTGATGCCAGACACGCCGCACCCGCTAATCCACATTCTTCCCGAACAGCGTCATGTGACCGAGAAGGGGGCGACCATGCGACTGGGGGCGTATCGGTGTCAGCTCGTTGCCGGTTCGCTCGCAGAGAAGCTGTATGGCGCCGCACAGGTCTACGAGCGGCATCGTCATCGCTACGAGTTCAACAATGAGTACCGGGAACAGCTGGCCAAGCTCGGCTTGATCTGCTCTGGCCTCTCCCCGGACTACCGTCTGGTGGAAATCATCGAGATCCCCGCGCACCCTTACTTCATCGCCACGCAGTTCCACCCCGAATTTCGCTCCCGGCCCAATCGGGCGCACCCGCTGTTTCAGGGACTGATTGCTGCCGCATTGAAGCGCTCTGCACGACCCTGCGCTCCCGGGGATACGGTGGAGGAGCGGGCCATTGTCGGAGCAGGGAACGATACAGAATCCTGCAACAATGGGCGTGGGGAATGGAACGTGGAGTCCGCTGAAGCGCTGGAGCTTTAGGGAAGGACATATGGCGGAGTCGGACCTGATCGCAGAACGTCAGATCTCGCGCAGGGCGTTCATCGGGCCGGTGACCGGTGCAGCAATTTACGCCGTTGCGGTCTTCGCGATCCTGATTGGCACGGGCAAAGGGGTCTCTCCCGGATGGGCTCTGGTGGCACTGCTACCCCTGCCGCTCACCCTGCTGCAGGCCTTCCTGCTGCGCCTCTCCGTCACCTACCGTCTCTTCCGGGACCGGCTGGAGGTCGAGAGTGGCCTGACCTCCCGCCAGATCGAGAACGTGGATCTGTTCCGGGTGCGCGATCTGGGAGTGCGGCAACATCTCCTCGGACGCCTCCTCAACTACGGCGATGTCTACCTGTACAGCACGGATGCCAGCAGCCCGGCGCTCTACATGCGCAATATCGACGATCCGACCACCTTCTATCGCCAGATGCGTCAGCTGGTAGATGCCAGTCGGGCGCAACGTCAGACAATGATCGTGGAAAATGCGCCCGGATTCCCCGAATGAAAATCCCGGGGCACTGCATGTTCAGAAAGGAAACCAGCGGCCGGGGAGTGAACTCTTCCGCGCAAGGGGAAATCCCTGTTAGATGAGGAGGAGCATCACGTGAAAAGGATCTTTCTGTGGGGTACGCTGATTGCCCTTCTGGGCATGGTCGTTGTCTCTCTGCAGACAAACGCGCAGGTGAAAAAAGGCAAGGAGCGCCCATTGAAAACCCGGCACCTGATGGCGGGTCTGGTAGCGCCCAGTAACACGGCATTGGGGAAAGCGTTGCAGGGAGACGGCCCGGCGGACGAGAAAGCATGGGATACGGCGCTGCAGAACGCGGAACTGCTCAACGAATCGGCCTACATTATGATGGCCGACGGGCGTTGCCCGGACGACGTCTGGGCCGAAGCAACGAAGGTCCTTCGCGAGAACAGTGCCGCGGTCATCCGGGCGCTGGAGAAGAAAGACCTGTCTGCCGCACAGACCGCGTACGGCGAGATGACCCGGTCCTGCGCTCAGTGCCACAGAGCGCACAAGAAGTGACGCCACAGGCTGCGTGTGGATGCAGCGGGAGGAGCCCTCACTCTCCTCCCGCTTACAGATGCACAACCGTTTCCGTCTGCAAGGACTCGATGGCCGCCTGCAACACTCGTTGCGCAGCAAGACCATCCTCCCCGGATCCGTCAATCTCTTCCGGGCGCGCGCCCTCTGTCAGCTGCTGTGCAAATTTATGCAGACGCCAGCGAAACGTGTCGGTGAAATCCCGGAAGCCGCCAAACACCGGATTGGTGTAGACCGTTTTCTCCAGAGAGTCTGCCGGGTACAGGGTGACCTGGCGCCACATGTCCTCCAGCACAAAACGCCCTTTTACCCCGGCAACCTCGCAACGTTCCATCGGGTGGCCACGCTGAATGTCATAGCTGCCGGTAAGCGTGCCAACGACACCGTTGCGGAAACGCAGGTTGAACGTGGCTGTGGACCAGATCGAGCGCCCGGGGGCTTTCTGGGCGAAGCACTGTACGGCCTCCACATCCCCGCAGAAATAACGCATCACGTCCACAGTATGCGGGTGGAGCGCCTTGATATGGAACCATGGCGAGGACTCCACCGGATTGTAGATCCACATGGACATGTTGATGAACAGGAGATGCCCCAGGCGCCCTTCCTCCTGCCACCGCTTGGCCAGCAGTGTGGCCGGCGTGAAGCGATGGTTCAGGTTCACCCCGAGGCACAGGTTCCGCTCACGGGCAAAGCGCACCATCTCTTCCGCCCGGGGGATCTCGTTGCACAGCGGCTTCTCACACAGCACATGGCACCCGGCCGCAAGCGCCTGCATCGTCGGCTCGTAGTGGTCGCTGCCGTATTCATAGCCGCCGGTCGCCACGCTCACAAAGTCCGGTTGCAACGCAGATAGCATCTCTGATGCGCTTGCGAATCCGGGCACTCCGAACTTCTGTGCGGCCGCGGTGCGGCGGTCCTCACGGATGTCGCAGACGCCTACCAGCTCGGTCAATTCGTCTTCCTGATAGATCTGGGCGTGACGGTGGCCGATGGGCCCCATCCCGATCACGGCAACACGCAACATACTGTTCTTTACTCTCCTGATGCACAGATACACCCCCGTCGCGATGCATCCGATGACGCAAGTCAGTACGGGTTTCTCTGTAAGGTTGCACGTGCGCGAGGCAGGTCCCTTCTGTCAGGCGGTTCCGGATCAGGTACAATCGTTGAGCAATATGCTGACATTGTGGAGAGGAGCCTCCATGGCATGATCGATCGTTACAGTACCCCGGAGTTGCGTGCGCTCTGGAGCCCGCAAAACAAGACGCAGAAATGGCTGGATGTGGAAATTGCCGTTTGCGAGGGACTGGAGCACTTCGGGCTGATCCCCGCAGGGACAACCGGGAAGATTCGCGCCAACGCCCGCTTCGATCTGGAACGCATCGCGGAGTTGGAGAAAGAGACGCGCCATGACGTGATGGCTTTCGTCAAAAACGTCACCGAACATCTCGGGCCCGAAGGGCGCTTCCTGCACTACGGCGTGACGTCCTACGATATCGTTGATACGGCACTGGCCCTGCTTCTGCGGGATGCGGTTGATCAGATCCTTGTACGGGCACACCGCCTCACCGAAGTCATTCGCCGGCGCGCGCGCGAGCATAGAGACACCGTGTGCATCGGACGTACCCACGGCATTCATGCCGAGCCGATCACGTTCGGGTTCAAGCTGGCTACCTGGCTGGACGAGATGAACCGCAACATCGCGCGCCTCGTGCAGGCACGGCAGGTCATCAACGTCGGAAAGATCTCCGGCGCGGTCGGCACGCACGCCAACATCAGCCCGGAAGTGGAGCAGTATGTGTTACACCGTCTGGGACTGGAAGTTGCCCCGATCTCCACGCAGATCCTCTCCCGGGATCGGCACGCGCAACTGATGGCGGCCCTGGCGATCCTGGCGGCCTCTCTGGAACGGTTTGCCACAGAGATCCGTAATCTGGCGCGTACCGAGATCCGCGAAGTGCAGGAGTACTTTGCCGAGGGGCAGAAAGGCTCGTCTGCCATGCCTCACAAACGCAACCCGTGGAACTGTGAGACGATCTGTGGCCTGGCACGTGTGGTACGCGCCAACCTGCACCCGGTTCTGGAAAGCATGGCGACGTGGCACGAGCGCGACCTGACCAACAGCAGCGTGGAGCGCATCGTGCTGCCCGACACCACTACCCTGGTAGACTGGATGCTGGAGAAGTTCACCGGTATTCTGGACACGTTGATCGTCTTCCCGGAGAACATGCGACGGAACCTGGAGATGATGGGCGGCCTGGTCTGCTCCGAGCAGGTGATGCTGGCGCTGATCGCCCGGGGGATGTCGCGTGAGGAGGCCTACGGGGTGGCACAGCGTAACGCGGCGCGCGCATGGGCCGGTGAAGACTTCCGCGCCTGTATCGAAGCCGATCCACAGGTGCGGGAACGACTGACTCTGGAGGAGATCGCGCAGGTCTTCGATATCCAGTACCACCTGAAGCATCTGCAGCATACGTTTGCGGCACTGGAGATTGAACCGGCCCCGATGCCCCGGGGATCCGCGGTGTAGCGTGTGCAGGGAACATCGGGCTTCATGCCGAAACATGCCTGCATGGAACTCCGTGTGACGTCTTGCAGTACTCTAAAATAGATTGAGTATGGTACGCGCAGGTCTGAGAGGAACCTGAATGGGAAGCCGCGATTTCAACCCGCTGGACGTCTTCTTGCAGCTGGAAGCCGACTTGCTGCAGGGTACCGGGAGAGCGATGCACTCCCTGCGGTTTCAACCCTGCATGGATATGTACGAGACCGATTCAGCGCTCATCATCAAACTGGAACTGGCAGGGGTGCATGCCGATC
>JANWZQ010000185.1 GCA_025054835.1 Chthonomonadaceae bacterium | reverse complement strand
CCATGAAGGCGTTGCCACGTGCCTACCGTCTGGCCGGGCGCCGTAAGGAATATGAGGCAGCGCAGAAACGCTGGCTGTCCCTCTCCGAGTATGTGCAACGCGAGGCCGCACTGAACGACCGTGTGCGTCGGGACCCGCTGGACCTGCAGGCATACGAAGAGCTGGAGAGGCTGTACACGCAGGTCGGCGAGCTGGAGAAAGCGCAGAACCAGCGAAACATGATCTATGTGCTGAAAAATCATCGTGCGGCAGCCGAGAGGGGCCTGAGCGCTCTGGTGCGGGCAACCAATCTCACGGTCGGCGCAGATGAGCCGCAGGAGGACAAAAAGGTTCCCGTACAGAAGGCCCCTGCCGGGCCTGCGCCGAAAGCAGGTCCATGAGAAGGCTCCTGGTGCTTGCAGTTCTGGGAGGACCGGCAATGGCCGGGACACTGGTCGGGTGTCGTGGTCATTCCGGGAACGCGACCGCCGCGGTGCCGGCTTCGGTACAGCAAAGCCATTCTTATGCGGAACGTAACCCGCCCCTCTTCGTCAATCGCGCCCGGGAAGCAGGACTGAATTACCGCTGGGAAGTTACAGGCAAGCGTCCGCTCAACATCCTGCAAACCATTGGCAACGGAGCTGCTTTCCTCGACTTCGACAAAGACGGGAATCTCGATATCTTGCTGGTTGGGCCACGTGTCGCACTGTACCGCGGGGACGGGCGTGGCCATTTCACCGACGTATCGCAGGCAACAGGAGTGGCTACGCTCAGAGGAAACTTCCTGGGCTGTGCTGTTGGTGACTACGATAACGATGGTTATGCCGATGTGTACCTCTCTGCTTACCGGGGTGGCGCGCTGTTGCACAACGAAGCCGGGAAAAGGTTCCGCGAGGTAACACGTCAGGCCGGGATCGCGTCTCAGCCGTGGGGCACTTCCTGCTCTTTCACAGATATTGACAGCGACGGTCGGCTCGATCTCTACATTGGAAATTATGTGGTATTTGGTCCCAGGACCAAACCACAACTCTGTGATTTCTCCGGGATCCTCAGCTCCTGCGGTCCCCGTTTCTATTTCCCCGAGCGTGGCGTGCTGTACCGTAATCTAGGCAATGGCCGATTTCAGGACGTGACCCGTCTGTGGAAAGCGCACAGGGTCTCCGGCAAAGCGCTGGGCGTTGCTGCCGCTGACTTTGATGGCTCGGGGAGACAGAGTATCGCCATTGCCAATGACGAAGTGCCGGGAGACCTGCTGGCCAATCGTGGCAGGTACTTTGATAATATTGGCCCCGAATCCGGTACTGCCTTCGATGACGATGGCTCTGTACACGGAGGGATGGGGATCGACTGGGGTGACTACGATAATGACGGCAGGCTCGATCTGGTGGTGGCAACCTTCCAGAATGAGGTCAAAAACATCTATCGGAGTGAAGGAGAGTCCCTTTTCAAGGACATGTCGAAGGCTTTGGGAGTGGCGGCGCCGGCTTTCCCCTATGTGGCCTTCGGTGTCAAGTTCTTTGACATGGACAACGATGGCTTCCTCGACCTGATGTTTGCCAACGGGCACGTGCAGGACAACATCAACGAGATCGACAAGGGTTTGACCTATCGCCAGCCAGTTCAGTTGTTCCGCAACAGGGAGGGCCAGCGTTACGAGGATCTAACGTCCCGCCTGGAGTTCGGGGGGCCAAACGCCTTTGTGGGGCGTGGGCTGGCTGTGGGCGATTACGATAACGACGGCCGGGTTGATGTGCTGGTTGTGGACAGTGAGGGTGAGCCGTTATTGATGCACAATGAAAGCCCGGAGACTGGCAACTGGCTTTCACTGCGTCTGGAAGGGCGGAAGAGCAATCGTATGGGCATCGGTGCGCTCGTGACCGTTGAGCTGGAGGGGAAGAGGCTTCTACGGCATTGCACGACTGACGGCTCCTACATGTCCGCTTCGGATGCGCGCGTGCATGTGGGGATAGGGCAGGTACGATCCGCGACTGTGCGCGTACGGTGGCCCTCCGGAGCCGTATCGGTTCATGCTGCGTTGCCGGTCAATCGTACCGTGACGCTGCGAGAACCCTGAGGACACCCCCGGGTCACTGCGCGATTTCTTCCTCAATGCGCGCGGTGAGCTCCAGCATGGTTAGCAGTTGCTGACGCAACGCGGCGTCGTCTCCTCGTGCCTCTGCCTCCTCCATGGCTTTCATGGCGTCGTCCATCGCGAACCAGAGTTGCTCGACCCTTTCGGTGGACGACCGCAGGTCCCTTCCCATGGCAGCAACACTCTGTTCGCACGCATGGATGACCTGTCGTAGCTGCTCCGCTTTTGTAGCCATGTAACCTCCCTGTTCACAGATTTCCGCACTCATCTTCGGCAGGTTCGGCGCGGTTCTCCATATCTCGAGAACCGGGGAGAACCTTTCAACGATCAGGTTACCCCGGGTGTTCCTGCAGGCAACCGGGTAGGTGCCGTTCGATGTGATGCACAGGGCCGGCGATTGGCCGGGCAGGATTTCTTTGCAGAAAGTGCGTGGCACGCTTGACAGGTTGTACCGGTATGTGTATAATCCTACACAACATGTGCATGGTGGCATGCCGTGCAAACGTAGGCATGCCACGCTCTAAAGGCGTCGAGAAGGTGGAGTAAGCAGGCGGCGCGATCACAGAGAGCCGGGTCAGGTGAAAGCCGGTATCTGCGTACCTGCCGAAATGGCCTTTGAGCCGCGCCCCCGAAAGGTGGATCAGAACCGATGCGTCTGATCCTGTCGAGTAAGGGACGCCGGGGGGCTCCCGTTACAGGGTTAGGGTGTCACGTTGCTACGGCAATTGTCGCACCCGCTGAGGCCGTAACCCGTGAGGGTACGGCGAAGCCAGGTGGAACCACGAAGGCGACTTTTCAGCCTCTCGTCCTGTGCATCGCTCTGTCATGCATGGTACGAGGGGCTTTTTGATTGTGCAGCCTGTACAAACTGGCAGAAAACATCAGCCCGCAATGCCCTTCGGCCATGAACGTCATAATCCTGCAGTCGGACGACCATTGATGGTTTCGGAGGAACGTGTCATGCCGAAAGCACTCGGAATGCGCTGCCGCGAGTGCGGCGAAGAGTACCCTATCGCTCCTGTTCATGTCTGTGAGCTCTGCTTTGGTCCTCTGGAGGTGATCCTTAACTGGGAAGAGATCGCACCCCGTGTCACGCGCGAACGGATCCAGCAGGGACCTCCGTCCATGTGGCGCTACTGGGACTTGCTTCCGGTAGAAGGCCCCCCGACCGTCGGGCGCAATGTGGGGTTCACTCCTCTGGTGAAAGCAGAGCGCCTGGGACGGGAGCTGGGTCTGAACAACCTGTACATCAAGAATGATGCAGTCAATCACCCCACCCTGTCGTTCAAGGATCGCGTTGTGGCCTGTGCGTTGACCAAAGCACGTGAGTTTGGCTACAACACGGTGGCATGCGCCTCGACGGGTAACCTGGCGAACTCCGTGGCAGCCCACGCAGCGGAAGGAGGCTTCCGATCCTACGTCTTCATCCCTGCGGATCTCGAGCAGGGCAAGATCCTCGGCACACTGATCTACGGTACCAATGTGCTGACCGTATCCGGGTGCTACGATGAAGTCAATCGCCTCTGCGCGGAAGCACAGGATCGTTACGGATGGGCGTTTGTGAACATCAACCTGCGCCCGTTCTACGGGGATGGCTCCAAAACGTTCGGCTATGAGATTGCCGAACAGCTGGGATGGAGAGCGCCGGACCATGTGATCGTGCCGTGTGCCGGCGGATCCCTGATCAGCAAGATCTACAAGGGTTTGAAGGAACTGGACAGGCTGGGGCTTCTGGAGAATGGTGTACCGACGCGCATGTACGCCGCGCAGGCTACCGGATGTTCGCCAATCACCACAGCGATCAAGACGGGCGCGGAAGTGTTCCGCCCGCAGAAGCCCTGCACGATCGCACGTTCCATCGCCATTGGCAACCCGGCGGATGGCTACGTGGCGATCGATACGGTGCGCAAATCCGGCGGGTGGGCCGAGGACGTGTCCGACGAGGAAGTGATCGATGGCATTCGACTGCTGGGACGTACCGAGGGCATCTTCACGGAAACAGCCGGGGGAGTCACGGTTGCAGTCACCCGGAAACTGGCCGCACAGGGACGCTTCAATCCGGACGATACGGTTGTGATCGCAATCACCGGAAATGGCTTGAAGACGCAGGAAGTGGTGCTGGGCAAACTGGGAGCGACGTTCCCTATTGCGCCAAACCTGGAGTCACTCGATGCGGCGTTGCGCACTGAGCGCCTGCTGGAGACCGTTACCGCATAGGACCTGCGACTGCTTGCGCCCCGGGCGCACAGACCCTGTGTTTTTCGGAGACAGTAGAGGAGGAACACCATGGCAGTGACGGTACTTATTCCCACGCCCCTGCGTAAATTCACCAATGATCAGGAGACGGTACAGGTGGATGCGGACACCATTGGCGCCCTGATTACCGCACTGGATACCCATTTCCCGGGAATTGCCGCACGTCTGACGGATGAGCAGGGCGCGTTGCGTAAGTTCATCAATGTGTACGTGAACGAGGAAGACATTCGCTTCTTGCAGGGGAAGGAGACCACGCTCAAGGACGGGGATACGGTTTCCATCGTCCCGGCAATTGCAGGAGGCTAGAGCGGGTACAATGTGAAGCGGTTGACCCGGGCTGCCATACCCTGCCAGCGCTGCACATCAGGGCAACGCTGGCCGTGTCCTGGCCACCATGTTTGTCTGGTGCGGCAGGACGCAGATCCGGTCACCGAAAGAACGTATCTCGCTTCCAGGAGGATGCGCTCTCGCATGGCTGTACAGACAGTGGAGATCCACGCCCGTCAGAATCAGGTTCGTCTGCCAATCCTCTGGCGTCTCAGTCGCCTGTTCAATGTGATCCCGCATCTGCGACGTGCGCGTGTTACGGAAGATTTCGGCTACATGTTGCTGGATCTGGAGGGCGCTACTCCGGAGGTGGGGCAGGCCGCACAGTATCTGCGCGCGATGGGCCTGATGGGAGGGCAGAGCGAACCAGTCCCTGTGGCCGCACCGGAGGATGAAATGGATCGGGCGAGCTCCATCGCTTTGCGTCTCACCGCTGTGGGCGCGCAACAGGCGCGTGCGCCGGTTCTGCATCGTGTTGGCAAGGACTTCAACGTAGTCTACGTGATTGATCGAGCCGCTTTCGACGATGAGGAAGGAGGGTGGTTGGAGATCACACTGTCCGGGCCTCTCATCGATGTTCAACGAGCCATCGCCTACCTGCATACTACCGGGCTGCAGGTCTTCCCGTTCCAACGCTCTGTCACAGACTTCAAGAACCTGTAACCTGTGATCAGCCACGACATTAATGAAAATTAATCCCCGGTTGCTGGCATTTCCACTGGTATTGCATGCCAGAGCGTGGTACAATCCCCTGTGGAGAAACGATATATTCTCCCATGTACGTACCTTGAAATAAGCATCACAGAAGAAAGGGGGGATCGGAATGGAAAGGCCCGTTCAGGTGGGGCTGTACTTCCCACGCAGCGGGCAAGAGTTGTTCGTACGACTTCCGATACCGGTGGAGACGACGCCATCACGCCGGGCTGAGGGCAGTACCCGGGAGGCGCAGACAACTTCTTCCGCTGCTTGCTTCAGAGCAAAAGGGGCTCCGGAAGCGACGCCGCACACGCGCTAATAAGAGAACTATTATCCGGCAAACCTGCTATCCTGACTTTCATAGCATTCCGGCGCGTGTACTGCATGGAAGGACCGTTCAGACCGAGCGGTCCTTTCTTATTGGCTCCGGGTTTCACCGGATCCTCCGAAGGGTTCTGCGGTCAGGGGAGCTCCTCGCCAGCTCGATCAAAATTGCGGATCAGCACATCCAGATCCAGCACATCGATGCTGTCGTCACGGTTGAAATCGGCTCTTCCATCGTTCCATCCGGGAGAGGAAGGAGTGGAGTCGAAGGATGCAATCAGTTCCGCCAGATCCAGCACATCCACACTGTTGTCTCCGTTAGCATCTCCGCTCAGCAGGTCCCCCAGATCCACTCCCATCGCGTGACCACTGGCAGTGCTGACCGGTATGACCCGGGCAAGGGTCCCGGGACCGGAGGCACGCACGAGGAAACGCGCTGCTGGCAGGTTCGGCACAAAAAAGCTGCCATCTGGCTCCGGGATCACCTGACGCACGAAGCGATCACCACCGTCTACGGGGTGAAATTGCAGCGTTAGCGGAAGCCCTGTCACGCCCGGGCAATCGGCGAATCGCACTGCGCCCCGGATCCCCGGCAGGTACGCGGTCCAGTCCTGCAGGGCAAAGGAAGCGTTGTTGATGCTGGCCTGTGTGCCGCCGAACACGCAGGGATCTGGAGCTGCTGGCGATTTCAACCCGAGTCGGGGTGTTCCTGTAAACGTCAGGGGAGTGCGACCGGAGTGCTGAAAGCGCAGAGTACCATCAGGTAGGATCACGCCACGACCGGTATGCTGGAAGGCCAGATTGTTGATACGCACCTGAACGCGGAAGGTACCTAGATCGGTCTCCTGCACGCCGAAGTGGAACGTGGAAGCGCCGGACAGACTGCCCCGGAGCACCAGCAGGCCCGTGCCGCGATGAAAAGAACCATTGACCGGGATGCTCGGGTTCGGGCAGGTCACATAGGGCGGGGTTTCAACTGCGGGCAGGGGCATCACTCCGGTCAACGTCGTGTTGTCCTCCGGGCCGCTGTTGTCGAAGACGATTCGTGCCGGGTTCGCTTCGGTAAGTGGAACATCCTGATCGATTTCGAACGTCTGGAGGAAAATCGTGACCCTGCCGGTCACATGCATGGAACCTGTAATAAACAGCGTTTTGCCTCGCAGGTCGGGTAGTTGAGCCGGCACTCTCTGACTTGAAGCGATTGAGAGGCAGAGGAGGAGAGATTCCAGTAAGAAGCGGAAACGCATCGGTTCTATCTCCAGAAGAGTTTTCTGCGAGCAAAACAGCAGTGCGAGAACAAGTCCGGCAGCGAGGCTGCAGTCAATATACCATATCGTGTGACAACGAGCTACGCCGGGTGGGATATACCGGGCAGGAAGCCCGGTGCGAGCACGCGTTGTATCCCGGGAAAAGCAGGAAAAGTGGGTTGGATTGTTGAAACAATCATTGTCCTAACAAGAAAAACAGTTCCCGTGGCTGACATCAGCATGCAGTCAAACGTAGAGAAATCTGGTACCGCAAAAACACAGTGCGCAGGAGAGACCTGGAATGGAAGTACAGCGAGACGCTCTGGTGATTGGTGGAGGGCCGGCCGGTTCTACCGCGGCAACGGTGCTGGCGCAGTACGGGCATCGGGTCCTGCTGATCGAAAAAGAGCGCTTTCCACGCTATCATATCGGCGAGTCGCTCATGCCATTCTGCTATTTCACGTTTGAGCGCATCGGCGTGCTGGACAAAATCCAGAAGTCCGCTTTCCCGCGGAAATACAGCGTGCAGTTCGCCTCTCTCAATGGCAAGGTATCGCAACCTTTCTACTTCTTCCAGCATTTCGACCATCCCGCCTCGGTCACCTGGCAGGTAGTGCGCAGTGAGTTCGATCTGATGCTGCTCAACAACGCGCGTGAGAAGGGTGTGGAGGTCTGGGAAGAGACCCGGGCCAGGGATCTGATTCGCGATGAGCGAGGCTTCGTCGTCGGAGTTCGGGCCGAGAATGCAGCAGGTGAGCAGATGGAACTGCGGGCTCCCATCACCATCGACTGCAGCGGACGAGATGCCCTGGCGCTGTCACGGAATCGCTGGCGGAACTTCGATCAGTACCTGAAGAAAATCGCACTCTGGACGTACTACCGGGGTGCCAAGCGGGATCCGGGACTGGATGAAGGGGCGACCACCATTGTGTTCTTACCCGAAAAGGGCTGGTTCTGGTACATTCCACTTCCGGATGATGTGGTGAGTGTGGGTATTGTCGCCGAGAAGGATTACCTGTACTCAGACACACGGGACATCCCGACGATTTTTGCCCGGGAGATCAAGAAGAATCCGTGGATTGAGGACCATCTTTCCACAGGGAAGCAGTTCGGCGAGTACTGGGCAACCGGCGAGTTCAGCTATCGCGGTGAGCACTGTGCAGACAACGGGCTCCTGCTGGCCGGGGATGCCTTTGCATTCCTCGATCCCGTCTTCTCGTCTGGCGTCTTTCTGGCTCTGAAAAGCGGGGAACTGGCCGGGGATGCGGCGCATCGGGCCCTGGAAGCGGGTGATGTCTCCGCTGAAATGTTCCGGGACTACGGAGAGACCATGTGTTATGGTATTGAAACCATGCGCAAGGTGGTCTACGCGTTCTACGACAAAGAGTTCACCTTCCGGGACATGTTCGCGAAGTATCCACACATCCACGGAAAGCTGACCGACTGCCTGACCGGGAACCTGTTTCAGGACTTCGACGAATTGTTCAAAGTCATGAGCGAGTTCACCAGGTTGCCAGAACCTCTACCCTACGGACGTGCCCGGGTGAGCGATAGCAAATCCGGGAGAGAACTGGTTACGGCCTGATCGGAATAGGGAGAAGGTACGCATGCGCATTGTGCAGTTAACTCCGGGTACAGGCAGCTTCTACTGTGGCACCTGCCTGCGGGACAATGCGCTGGTCGCGGCCCTGCGCCGGTTGGGCCATGAGGCCTTCATGGTGCCTCTCTACCTGCCCCCCACACTGGATGAAGCTGCTGCGAGTGATCACATGCCCGTCTTCTACGGTGGTCTGAATGTGTATCTGCAGCAGCACTCGCGCCTGTTTCGCAAAATCCCCCGGTGGCTGGATCGCCTGCTGGATAGTCCGGCGCTGCTGCGCGCCGCGGCCCGACGTGCGGGAGCCACACAGCCACGTCAGCTGGGCGAGTTGACTCTGTCCACGCTGCGCGGAGAAGAGGGAAATCAGGCCAAAGAACTGGAGCGACTGACTGACTGGCTGGTGTCAGAAGGGCCCGTCGATGTGGTCTGTCTCTCCAACGCGCTCCTGATTGGTCTGGCGCGACGAATACGCGAGAAGACGGGAGCCGCGGTAGTCTGCACGTTACAGGGCGAGGACTACTTTCTCGACCTGTTGCCGGAACCCTTCCGAACGCAGGCATGGGAAATACTGGCGGTCAGAGCAGCAGAACTGGATGCCTTTGTGGCTGTCAGCCATTACTACGCCAGTGTCATGCGTGCGCGCGCACAGTTGCCCGCAGATCGAGTGCACGTAGTGCACAATGGCATCGCACTGGACGGCTACCCGCAGACGCCGCGCACTGCCGTGCCACAACCTCCAGTTCTGGGCTACCTGTCGCGCATGTGTCCCCTGAAGGGACTGCACACACTGGTAGAAGCGTACATACTGTTACGTGAGCGAGGCCGCATCCCGGAGCTCAGATTGCGAATTGCCGGAACGCAGACCGCCAACGATATGCCCTTTGTCACGCAGCTGCAGGATCGATTGACCAGAGCAGGGCTCAGGGATGCGGTCGAGTTTCTGCCCAATCTGGATCGTGAGAAGAAGCTGGCGTTCTTGCAGGGACTCTCGCTGCTATCGGTACCGGCAACGTATGGCGAGTCGTTCGGGCTCTATCTGCTCGAGGCATGGGCCGCAGGAGTCGCCGTGGTACAGCCGCGGCATGCGGCATTTCCAGAGTTGATCGAGGCAACCGGGGGGGGCGTGTTGTGTGAGCCAGATGACCCGAAAGCTCTTGCGGATACCATCGAGTTGTCGCTCTGCGACTCCACACGCCTTCTGCAAATGGGAGAGAGTGGTAGGAAAGCGGTGCGTGATCGCTTCCATGTGGACGCGATGGCACAGAATGTGTTGCGCGTCTTCGAGCGAGCGATTGCCTACCGACGCGGTTGACCACTAGCCGGCCGCAGCATTCTCCCGCACGGGAAGCGAGCGCCGTTGCATGGCCTCACGCATGAACTCCGATCGCAGGAATGGTTCCTGCAACTCCGTCCCCATGATCAGGCGACGCAGAATGGGTGACAGCATGATAGTGCTGAGCACACACATCAGCACAATCATGCAGTAGACCTGCCCGGGAATGGCCCCCATTTGCAACCCCACGTTGGCAGCTATCAACCCCATCAGGGCGCGTGTGTTCATCATGATGCCAACGCAGGCGGCCATCCGGGTAGACAGCCCGCTCAGACGTGCGGCAATCGTACACCCAACAAACTTCCCCACAAAAGAGGCCGCCAGCAGCCCCAGCAGAAAGATCCACATCATCCCGGAGCCCAGACTGCCCATGTCTGTGTGAAGGCCAGTGTAGGTAAAGAAGACCGGCAGAAAGAACACGGTGATAAAGTCCTTCAAGCGCTGGAAAACAGCTTCCCGGAACCGCTCCTGATCGTAGAGCACAGCGCCCAGCACAAACGCGCCGAAGATGGAGAAAATGCCAATGAGATTGGTTGCAATGGCGCTGAGGAGCACCAGAACGATGGTAGTCGCCAGCGCGTTCAGGCTCAGCTGGCCAGTGCGTGCATCGACCGCCGTGTGGATCCAGCGGATCAGGAGAGGGCGCACCACAAAACCCATTATGAGCGCAAAGAGCACGGTCAGGCTGATCATGCGCAGAGTGACGGCCGGATCAAAGTGCGCGCCAACGATGGCCGCAACAACTGCCAGCAGGATCCATCCGAGCGCATCATCGATGGCGGCTGCTGTGATCGTGAGCGCTCCCAGATGAGTGCGCTGGATGTTGAACTCCACCATAACGCGACCCAGTATAGGGATCGCCGTGATGGAGAGCGCAGCTGCCAGAAACAGCAAGAAGCCCACACGGTTCATGTGCGGGAAAGCCGGCCACATCCACCATGCGACCACAAGCCCTAGCAGGAAGGGGAACGCGATGCCACTCAGGGCGACCAGCGCGGCCGTCTTACCATGGGACCGGATGTGCCCGAAGTCGAACTCCAGCCCGATCAGGAACATTAGAAAAATCAGGCCGATCTGGCTGATGACATTGATGGTGCTGTTGCTCGAAGCCGGAAAGAGAACTTTGAATACATCAGGAAACAGACGGCCGAGGAAAGAAGGCCCCAGGATCAGGCCCGCCAGTATCTCACCAACAACAATGGGATGACCCAGTCTGCGGCTCAGATTGCCGGCAACCCGGGCAATCGCAATGATCACAACCAGCTGTATAAGAATGGTGAGCAGGAACGCTTCAGTCTCGTGCGGGCGGGACATACGGTTTTCATCTCCACAAACATGGCGTGCCAGAGCTATCTCCACGCGCTGTCCGGCGGTTCATGCGGAGCACGCGCCTTGCGGAGCAACATGATCAGCAATTGTTGCTCCTCCACGGAGAGGTGCCCCAGTTGCTGACGATGGCACTCCTGAAGTGCGCCAGCCATTTCCTGCAGCAACGCGATACCGGCAGGCGTGATACGGACCTGCACCATCCGCCGGTCCTCCATCGGGCGCTCCCGCTGGATCAGGCCACGCTCCTCCAGGCGGTCGAGTAAACGCGTGATGTCTGGTGCGCGGGAAATCAGTCGAGCTGCCAGGGTAAGCGTTTGCAGACTTTCCGGATGGGCGGCGCGCAGCAAGCGCAACGCGTTGTACTGCTGCGCGGTCAGATCGTACCGGGAAAACAACTTTTCTTCGAGCACTTTCAGGCGATCGAAGGTGCGCCAGAGGTTCAGGAAAACCTCCTGCTCCATCGAGTCGAACCGGACCGGGCGTCTGATAGGCTCGGGAACCTCCTGCATACATGCCATTATACACGTTCTGACAAACGTTGTCCAGACAAGTTTCCGGTCCGGTAAGCCCGTTTCATGCTCCCATCGAGAACGATCTCTGGCGCCTCAGATGAAACGGTGCGTGGAGGTCGGCACAGTGTAGAGTGCCAGAGTGACCAGCAGAGCAACCAGCAACAGATACTGCAAACGCACTCCACGCCACCCGATGAGCAGACGCGCCGTCAGGTAGGCGAGATAGCAAAACCAGGCGCCGAACGCTGTGAGCGTGTGGGGGTCAGTCAACCAGGCTGCGACAGGCTTGCCTGCAGGCTCTTCCAGAGCCTGTGCGATCCCCAGCACCAGCCCCAGAGTCAGCAGGGGGAGTGCGTAGGCGACGGCGTGGTAAGCGAGCGAATCCAGCGTTGCCAGTGGAGGCAGCATGCGGAAGAGCCGCCCACCAGCGTGAGACTTGAGTTGATGATGCTGGATGAGGTACAGAACCGCACAGCCAGAAGCAAGAAAGCAGAGAGCAAAACTGGCCAGAATCGCAATCACATGTGCACTGACCATGCGATTGGCAAGGATTTCGGCGCCGGCGATCGGGCTATTGGCATGCAGAAAGGCCGTGAAGAGAGTGATACTGGTCATGGTCAGTGCGGTCACACCCAGAGCGGGCCATCGATCGCGGCGATCCATGAACGCGAATGCCATAGCAATCGCCCAGGCTGCTACCACACGCGTGCCGTACTCACTTGCAAAAGGCGTGACACGCTCGGTAACGCACCAGGAGCCAATAGAAGCCAGCTGTACCACAATCCCGATCCACAACAGCGACCGTCCGATCCGGGGAAGATAGGCCGGCGGGCCGGGGGACAGGGGGAGCGCTGCGGGTGTACGCAGAAAAAGCGCGGCACCGTAACACACTGCGGCGATCAGGTAGAGTATCAAGGCCACAGCAGCGAGCGCGACCGAGCTCATAGCTTCACCTCGATCGCCGAATTTTCTTCTGGAAAGGGATCCAGACCGACCACATCGGCGGCGGGAGTTCCATCCGTTGGAGCCGATACAGTATCCGCAGCCGTGGCCTCTGTCTGCAGGCCGAAGAGCTCTCGGGCCGCAGTGCTCAGATCATACTGGGGCACAGGGGCGCTGGCAGCACACGCTTCTGTTTCCTGCTTGAGCCGCCGGATGGCAGTCCGTGAAATCCGGTTCATCATAGCGCGAGTTGCGGCCTCCACAGCGGCCCAATCGGCCTCAGACAGGTGGGACAGGCGCGTGCGCAGGATCTGTAAATCCCCCTGGCGGATCTGCTCCAGGCGGGCGCGCATCTGGGCAATGACCGGTGCAACTGCGCGACTGCGGTACCAGGCCAGAAAACGTGCCGCTTCCTCTGCTACGATCGCTTCGGCACGCGCGATCTCTGCCATCCGACCTCTGGCTGCTTCCAGGACGACTGCCTGCAGATCGTCGATGTTGTACAGAAAGACATTATCCAGCTCCCCTACAGAGGGCTCAATGTCGCGTGGTACCGCAATGTCGATCAGGAACAGAGGACGCCCTTTCCGCTTCCGGAGCGCAGCCTGAACAGTCTCACGACGGAGCACAGGGTGGGGTGCCGCCGTGGAGGATAAAACGATGTCCGCGGTGACCAGCTCCTCGGCGAGAGTGTCATAGCGAACCGCTCTACCCTGGAAGCGGCGCGCCAGTTCCATCGCTTTCTCGTAGGTTCGGTTGGCCACCAGCACAATCCGAACCCCGTTGTCCATCAGATGACGGGCCGTGAGCTCGCTCATCTTGCCCGCGCCAATGACCAGAACCGTGGCCTGACTCAAATCATCAAAGATGCTGCGGGCAAGATCCACAGCAGCGTGTCCGATCGAGAAGGCGCCCCGCCCCAGTCCCGTCTCTGTCTGCACACGCTTCCCGGTCAGGAGAGCCCACTGCAACAGGGTAGTGAGCACGCTGCCAACGGTGCCACTTTCCTGAGTGATCCGGAAGGCCCTGCGCACCTGTCCGAGGATCTGCGTCTCACCGAGCACCAGCGAGTCCAGGCCTGCGGCCACACGCAGCAGGTGGTACACCACTTCCTGTTCCAGCTTGCAGTACCCGTAGGGGGCGAACTGTGCGACTGCGATCTGATGGAAACGAGCCAGATACTCCTGCAGAAGTCCGCAGGCCGCTTCCCTGACCTGCGTTTCCACCACAGCGTACACTTCTGTGCGATTGCAGGTAGAAAGAATAACACCCTCGCGCACATCAGAAACATCGGCCAGAGCCCTGAGCGCCTCTGGAAGGTACCGCTCTGGAAAGCTCAGCCGCTCCCGCACCTCAATCGGGGCCTGATGATGACTGACTCCAAACAATGCCAGATACACGGCGCGTTTTCCCGTGACTCACTCAGAAAGTGCGGCAAGGATCAGGGTCTGAGCGCGACGGTACGCATCTTCCAGCCTGCCCTCGCGTAAGAGAGCGCGCAGTTCGGTCTCATGCAGAAGCAATGACGCCATTGCCTGCCTCCGGCGCTCTGGCAATGCGATTTCCTGCAGGGTATATTCTCGCATCTTACCAAGAAGTTCTATATACTCGGCGTACTCCGGTCCGAAACGTGCTTCCAGCTCGTCGCGGATCCGGGCAGCCAGCAGGGGATGATTGCCTCCTGTGGAGATACTGATACACAGATCTCCCCGGCGCAGTACCGAAGGAGTAATGAAATCGCTCTCTTCCGGGGAGTCGGCAACATTAACGGGAATTCCGAGGCTTCTGGCGTCCGCAGCAACCTGTGCGTTGACTGCTCGATCATCAGTGGCCGCAAATGCCAGAGCGATCCCGCGCAGATGTTCTGCGCAGTAAGGGGCAGTGATCGCCTCGATCCTGCCGCTCTGTGCCAGATCCTGAAGACCCTCCGTCCACGTCAGGCTGACGGCACGCACGATGCCACCGGCGTCCAGAAGACCGTGCACCTTACGCTCGCCTACCGGTCCCCCCCCGACGACCAGAGCGCGCTTCGTATGCAGCGTGAGCAGAATGGGGTAGTAGCGTGCCATATGATCTGCTAACGGGCACAGGATGTTCCCCGGGCTCGGTACTGTTTGGATCTACGCGCGATGCTTGCGGAGCTCATGGGAAGGTGCATGGGACGCAGGTAACGGTGCCACAACACCGTCAGGCAGAGATCCATTGGCGGCTGCAGGACCACTCGTGTCTGCCGACAGTTCGGTCTCTTCGCCCGACAGGTGGTAAGAGAGCACAGCGAGCTCCTGAACAAAAGAGACATTGCGCACGAACACATGGTCGGGGACACGCAGAAGGACAGGTGCAAAGTTGAGAATAGCGCGGATACCGGCATCGACCATGAGATCTGCCACCTGTTGTGCCGCAGTAGCCGGCACAGCCAGAATGGCGATCCGGGCGCGCAGGCGCTGGTTGACTTCCTTGAGGGTCAGTACGTCCTGGATGGTCAGATCCCAGAGAGGGCGTCCGATCTTACCCGGGTTGTTGTCGAAAGCAGCAACGATGTTGAAGCGATACTCATTCAGTCCGGGATAGCCTACCAGTGCAGATCCCAGATTGCCGGCACCGACCAGGATCACCCGCTGTTCTCGATCAATCTTGAGCTTGCTGGCAATGCGATTGTGCAGATCCGGGACATTGTAGCCGACCCCGGGCTTGCCGAATTCGCCTAGATAGGAGAGATCCTTGCGGAACTGTGCCGCATTGATCCCGGTCTGCCTTTCTACCTCTGCGGAGGAGATGGTATCGATGTTCGCCTGTTCCCAATCTCCCAGAAACCGCAAATACGTGGCCAATCTTTCCAGAGTGGGCACGGGAACTTTACCCGTCTTGTTCTTTCCATTCTTGCTACGGGCCAAGGTGCTCACCTATTCCTCAACACGCGCCGGGAAGCGACCGGTCCGACCCTGCACAGTAACATCGGCAGTATACCTCATGCTCTGGAGAGCGCGTCAAGAGCTTGTGAAAAAGAGAACAAGCTGCGCGGGCTACTTCCAACCCGACACAGTCGCAGCGTTCTGCACGCCACGCTCTCGAAACACTTGACAGGGCCTCACACCCTGCACTATACTCGGTACATCCGTCCACATAGCGGAACACGATGATAACGTTCCTGTCACTTCTCTCTACGGAAAATCCGCCGCAGATGGCGTTATTCTGGGCAGGGCGAAGACGTCGAAAGCGATCCTGACCATGCGTCCACAACATCGTACAGTACCCTTATGGCAGTGGGGAGTGCCACTGTTGCTGGCGGGCGGTGCGGTAGCTCTGGAGCCCTGGCTTACCGGTCTCGTTGCAGGACGCGAAGCGACATTGCCGCTGGTGGTGTTCGTGGTGTTGCTTGCTCTGCTACACCCGCGTATCCGCACACTGATGACGGTGACCCTGTGCTATGGAGTGGCCTGCATGGCAGTGCGGGACGCGGTGATGGCGCGGAGTGTTCCTCTGCCACCGAGTCTGGACTACCTGATTGTGGACGCGTTGCGGCCGATAGGGTTGCTACTTGTGGCGGTTCTGGCCGCGGCCGCGGCTATTGGAGAGACAGTACAGCCCGGAACCGTCTGGGCACGCCGATGCTACTTCGGTGCGGCAGCGCTCTACTTTACAGGAACCGGGGTGATCAACTACGCGTGGCACGGTTCGTGGAAAGGGCTGCTACTCTGTATCACCGGCGTGATGGCATTACTCGGGAGCATCCTGGCGCATCGTATCGTGGCGTCTGAGCAGGAGGACGTGCTGGAGACCGGGGATGAAGTAGCAGACGAGGAGGAACAGCGTCAGCGAGATCTGGCACATCTTCAGGCATTGCGTGCAAAAGAGTGGCACGATATGACCGGCTAGGTGCTGCAAGGCGTTGCCAGCACGGAAAGGGATATTTCGCCCGGGCCGTCTGCAACAATGGCATGATATTTGCACTACCTGCCGCAAGAAGCGCTCCCGGAAAGACGGCCTCGAGCTCCGGAAGCGTTCCCGCAAGGAGATTGGGATGAAACAGAAAGCACGCGCTGGGCGTTGGACGGGACTGGCTGTCCTGACCATGCTGAGCGGCTCCAGTACGGTCGCGAACGCACAGGCCCGTCTCTTCAGCTATCCAAGCGATGCAAACAGACGACACGATTATGCGTTGTTAAACGGCGATCTGCTGGCTTTCTACCTCAACGATCGGGGGGATCTGGGCGCCCCCTACCCGGTTATCGGAGGACTGCCGGGAGCCAAACCCCCCGGGATTGTGGATCCAGCGACCGGTCGCCCCTCCAGTGTCAATATCGCCGACGACGGCCGGATCCTGCCCGTGGACGGCCCCCCGACCTATGGCGCATTGTTCAGCCGGACTTCCACCCTCGCGGGTAGCATCGGAGAGTCCGTGCGCCAGAAGAGCGAGTATCTGACCGCAGGAGCTGGCAGCGTGGCCGAAGGCTTTGCGCTGCGGGGCAATCAGGGACTGCGTGGTCCGCGCAACTCCTTCCTGCAACCCAGCGATCTGGTGGTCAACAGCTTTCGTGTCTTCGGCGATAGCCCTGCAGGGCCTCTGGGAGCAACGTCGGTGTTAAGCTATCCCACCGACAGTGGAGAGTTGCAGATCACGCAGGACCTGGCATTTCAGGAAGCGGGGACGCCCGGCAACCGGGCCCGGTTCACCATCACCTTTACCAACAACGGAACCGAAACACTCTCCGGACTGCAATACGTGCGTGCAGCGGATCCCAATCAGGGGTTCACTTCTGGCGCAACTACCCAGCGTTTCCGAACGCAGGCGGACCCCGGCGCTTTCGCCATCAACTCACTGGTTGGTGACCGGGGCTTCGGTTTCGGCGTCTTTCCCGATGGTTCGACAGAGGGCTCCATCCTGCTGGTCACGCCGGAGACGCGTGAGCCTGCGTTGCTGACCCAGCCGCTGGATCAGGTGACCCGGAACAACTACATCCGGCTTGGCGCATCGACTCTGCTGCCGGACGGTACCCGAACGGCAAGCGCATTTCTGTACCAGCCGGCCGGCGACCCGAATTCCCTGGCCGATGACCTGTTGCTGGGATCGACTCTGGACTTCGTCAACGATACCGCCTTCACGAATCTGGTGAATGATAACCTGAGCGTGCTGGCAGGCAATGCCGCGCTGCTCTGGGTATCGCCCGTACTTCCGGATTTAGCGCCATCAGCAAGCCTGTCCCTGACGTTCTACTACTTCTTCGATGCATTTCCGAGTGGACCGCCTCCGGGAGGAGATGTACCGGAGCCAGGCACGGGGGCATGGTGGCTCTGCGGTGTGGTGGCAGGGGGCTTACTGGCACGCCGCCGCCGCAAATAAGTCTGCAGATCCGTCCACAGTAACGCGGGGCGAGGCCGTACGCAGGTCTCGCCCTATTTCATCGGGGCATCGGAGGTCCCGCACGCCTTCCGACACAGGATCTCGTACTGTGTCCCCAGTGGCAGGCGCGCGAGCGGAGACTCAAGCCAGCGCAGGAACGCAAGGGCACGCGGAAAGATAAACAGAAAGCGCGTGCTGATCAGGGTAAATCTCCCCTGCTGCACCAGACGTCTGGCCTCTGGTGGGGTCAGTGTGATCGCGTCGTCATCAAAAGGACAGCGACGCATCACATACCGGGTAGCAGGGTTCCATGGGTTGTTTTCCCACAGGGCGAGGTAACCACCCGGGCGCAACGCCCGCCATATGCAGCGAATCGCATCTGCCCGCTCGGCCGGTGGAATGTGGTGAAACACCCCGTTACAGTACACCAGGTCGGCCTGCTCGCAGGGGCGAAACGCCTCCAGAGGCAGGAACTCTGCCGGGAGGGAAGAGTAAGCCCGGGTGGCGACTTCTATCGACCGGTGCGAGATATCCACCCCGATGACCTTCCGGGCGCCTAGATGTTCCAGCAGATACGGTGTCGCTGTGCCGGTGCCACATCCATAGTCCAGCACAGTCCGGGCCTGAAACCCGGCTGCAGCCAGTTGATTGGCGAGAAAGGCTATGCGGCCCCGGGCAAAGTAATGCTTGTCCTCCCCGGAGATGGCGAGCCCCTGAGCCAGCGCCTCATCGTAGGACTCTGCATAACGATCGAAATGCGCTTCTCGGGTCATCGGCGACGCAATCCCAGAATGGACAGAAAGAACGAGGAAAACAGGGTCTGAACTCCCAGCGTGATCGCGGTGACCGAGGGGATAACCAGACGGAGCGATCGGGAGACGTCCAGCGGACCGAAGGACTGTGCCCCCCACAGATTGACTGCCAGCAATGCCCCGGTGATGCCGCCGAGGATCAGCAGAGCACCGGCAATCAGCCCGGTTTCCAGGGTAATGATGGAACACCAGCGGTTCAGGCGTGGATCCTCCGGCAACAACCCCTCGCTAATGGCAAAGACCTTGGTAAACAGGGCAAAGATGACTGCCTGATACCCCACAACGATAGCCATCGCCGCAAACAGCAGGGTGTGGACGTCAAAAGTAACTCCGCCAACAACACGTGGACCCGGCAGGAGCCAGAGGGACACCAGCAATCCTGCCAGCATCAACAGAAAGCCCGGGTACAGGAATAGCCAGCGGGGACTGTACATCAACAGGAAGCGCAGATGCCTCCAGCCATCACGCCAGCTGCGCAGATGCGGGGGGCGACTCCGCCCATCCGGGGAAAGCGTTGTCGGCACCTCGGTAATCCTCAACCCGTGCAGTGTCGCTTTCACCACCATTTCACTGGCAAATTCCATGCCCGTGGTGCGCAGATCCAGCTTCTGAATGGCCTCGCGATTGAACCCGCGAAGGCCACAGTGAAAGTCGCCGCAGGGGCTTTTGAACAACAGACGCCCGATGCCGGTAAGTACCGGATTCCCGAGATAACGGTGCAACGGAGGCATTGCCCCCGGCTTGATCCCGCCGCGGAAACGATTACCCATCACCAGATCAAAACCCTCGCGCAACTTGTTGACGAAGGGCATCAGATCGGTGAAGTCATAACTGTCATCCGAGTCGCCCATGATAATGTACTTGCCGCGCGCTGCCGCAATGCCACCGAGGAGTGCACTGCCATAGCCTTTCCGGGCAACCGGTACCACACGCGCCCCATGACGCAGTGCGATCTCCTGAGAACCGTCGGTGCTGCCGTTATCAGCCACGATGACCTCGCCCGCAATCCCGTTATCATGCAGACTGCGCATCGCCTTATCGATGCAGGTCGCCAGTGTCTCGGCCTCGTTCAAGCAGGGCATGACAATAGAGAGCTCGATCTCGGGCTCTGCAAGAGCATCGAGATGTCCTGCCTGCTCAGGCAGGGGGGAGGCAGTACTCATGGCGTTTCGACCCCCTTCTCGCAACAACGTATCACGATAGCCTCAAGGGATGGCGAGCAATTTTTGTGCCAGCGCTGCAGAAAAGCCTGTCGCAACAACAGTAGTGCCTGAGCTAATTATTGTGGACAGAAGTTCCGGGGTTTGTAGGGGGATTTGTAGATCCCAGACGCAATTGATAGAGAGCAAAGTTACCCATCTCTACCAGCAACTCGCCGCGCTCCGTGCGCAACCGTTCCAGCAAGGGAAACTCGACAGTGGCGCGCAGTTGCTCTTCACGGGTCATGGTGTTGATCTGCTCCTGAGAGGGAGGGGGCCTGTGCTCTACGAGCAGGTGCGTGGCGTTATGGCGCGCGAGATCAGAAAGCAAGGTATTCCAGCTGGAGAAGCGCAAAGCGTTCTGTAACCACAGGTTGGTTCCCATGGATCGATGATGTAACAACGATCCATACACTCCGTGCCAGAGCCCCATGACCACGTTGGAGCCGGGAGGCAGATGATGATTGGCCCATTCCAGGATCGGGAAATTGGGCAGACGGCGCGCGAGGTATTGCTCTCTGGAGACACGGCCCAGTACAACGGGAAGCGCCTGCTGGATCTCTGCCAGGACCCGATGAGGATAGTGCAGCAGGTGATGTTCTCCCCAGTGCAGGCCTACCAGCAGAAGACCCGCAACGGTGCGTGCCCATGTGTGCCGTAACAGCATACGGTCCACTACCCAGAGGATGACCAGTATCAGGGGCAGCAACAGGGGAATGAGGTAGCGCAGGTAAATCCCACCCAGCAGCACCTGCAGGGCCAGAGCAGCCACAGTGAAAAGAGAGAGAGGCCGTAGCGTGTGTGTCGCAGGACGTGACAGGAAGATCAGACCTGCCAGCAACACTACGAGACCAGAGATCAACTTCACCTGTGCAACCTGCGCCGGGGTGAGGCGCATCGATGGCAGGGTGATGAAATCCCGCAGGTACTCGGTGAGCCGTCGATGCGCATCTGCGTCCCAATCAATCGGGTGGAACCACTTCCACAGAAATGGGTACATGGGATCGCCGGTCATCACCCAGGCGCGAACGTACCATGGGGCAACAAACAGGATGCAGATGCTCGCATAGCGCACAGCCTGTATGAATGCGATGCGCCACGGCCCTGTCCGGGCAGTGCCTGCGGGTGCATGTCGTGCCAGCATGAATACAACGGCAGCCAGTACGATGCCCCAGACGATACCGGTCAGCTTGGTCGCAGCTGTCATGCCTGCCAGCAACGCCGAAAGGTTCCACCAGGCGTGCACGCACGCAGCACCGGTACTCTCTTCAGACCGCGCATGCCAGCCAAGATACAGAGCATAGGTAGCGAGCAGAATGAACTGGCTCAGGCCAATATCGATATAGGCCATAGACATCAGGCCTCTGAACAGGTAGAACCCTGTTACCGCTGCTATCCACCCTGCTGTGGGTGAGGCAATGCTTTTTCCGAAAGAGTAGAGGGATAGCAGCAAGAGAACACCAAAGCCGAACTCTACTATCGAGGCCGCATAATGGCGGTGGAAGGCCATTCCTATGCCAAAGAGCATCTCGACTGCCATCGGCCAGTTCAGGTGTAGATACGTAGGCAGATACTCGAAGCGCCCGGCATCCAGATACTTCAAGGGGGCTGTTAAATGGTAGTGTAAACCGTCCGGATCGGTTGGGGGGCAGAGGGCCTTCAGGAAAACAACAATGAGTTTTGGTGTAACCGCCAGCACAAGCAGCCAGGTGAAGTCAGGGCCATTGCGGACCCACGTGTGCAGGCTTTGCCTCGAAACGCTGATGACCGCACGCCAGATACGCCACTGAGCCGGCAGCAGGAGCAAGAACAGACACAGCGTCACAGACGCAACAACCCGGGGGCTTCCCACGCCGGCTGCAAACAACAGAAACGGCAGGTAGCAAAGCAGGCCCAGACCCAGAGTCGCGGCGAAAATCCCTCTCTGCAGAGGAACAGAGATAGGAACGCGCAGCCCGCGCAACACGTGCCAGCCCAGGGCAGTGCCGGTGCTGAAGATCAACAGGGTGATGGGCAGATCAACCGCGAGAGGAATGCGCGTCAAAGGACCTTCCGGCAGCAACGTACCCCCCCTTTCGTGGTGGAACCACCGGTTGCGAGACCGGGAGGCATCCAGACTAAAAGTGCATGATGCGGTATTTCAACAACGTCCAGATTGCCACGATCCCGTCAGTCCACCGGATCTTCTTTCCCTCGGCCATGCTGCGCGCTTCATAGCGGATCGGGACTTCGGCAATTCGATGCCCCCGCCGGATCAACTTGGCTGTGACCTCCGGGCAGAACTCGAAACGGCGGCACTGCAACGGAATGCTCTGCAGGACCTCCGTACGAAAGGCCTTGTAGCAGGTGGCTTCATCGGTCAGAGGAGTGCGGTAGAAGATCCGTACCATCCAGGCCAGAAGCATGTTGATCACCCGGTTCGGTAGGCGCATTTTCGGCCACCCGTGTAGAAAACGCGAGCCATATACGGCTGCAATCCCTTCTTCTTGTTCGAATCGCTGCAGGATCACCACATAATCCTGCGGATCATACTCCAGATCGCCATCCTGCACGATCACGTAGCGCCCGGTCGCGTGTGGTATGGCGGTCCGAATGGCAGCCCCTTTGCCACAATTATGCGCGTGATAGAACACACGTACCCCGGGGTGATGCCCCTCTACATGCGTCCGCAGGTACTCACGAGTGCCGTCTGTAGAAGCATCGTCTACAATCAACACTTCTTTGCATACGGGAACGGCTAGCACGCGTTCCAGCAGAACGGGGAGGGTCCGTACCTCGTTATAGACGGGCATCAGCACACTCAATGCAGGCCGCACTCCATGAAAGGCGTGCTCTTTTCTATTCTCTTCCTTCGGTAGCATGCCGATTTTTTCGTAGCTTGTTTTTGATTTCAGGGCATCTGCAGGGCATAGATCGTGTAGCCCTGTTCCGAGTGCAAAGGTTTTCCATAGCGCATAGCGATACGATGCAACTTCGGCATCTCTACCTGTGAACGCACGTGCGCCTCCTGATCCATCGTTCCCGCTTGAAAGTATGGCAGGGTTTGCTCCTGAATGATCATATGTGTGGCTCCCAGTCGCTTCAGATCGGCTAGCGTTTCCTCCTCGGATCCAAAGCGGATTGCGCCCAGCAGGTAATAGTTGGTGGTCAGGGTGCGATGCTCAAACAGGGCCGCATACGCATCCCAGATGCTCAGCACGATCACGGCATCACGCGGAAGATGGGCGTTGCACCAGAGCGACAGAGGATAGAGCAGAACACTCTCGCGCAGGTACGCATCGCGTGATGTCTGACCCAGCGCAACCGGAAGCGTACGCTCTGCTTTCTCGACCTCACCCTCAATCTGCGCAGGGAAACGCGCAATCTGCCAGAGCTGGTACGGGAGCCATAGATTGATGGCAACCAGAGCCACGGCCACCCAGCGCAATACCCCCCATTGCTCCAATGGAACCCGAACGACCCAGACCAGAAGAACAAATGCCAGAGGCGCCAGTGGCAGCAGGAAGCGAGTGTAGATCCCGCTCGTAGCGACCTGCGCGATGGTCAGCGCGAAAAACAGGGCGACGAGGGGACGCACAGTTGCGGTGTATCGCCAGCGATACAACATGATCCCGAACGGGATCAATCCTATGCAGGTGAGAGCACGTAGCTGGATCACCTGAGATGCTGTGAGATGCCGGGATCGGAACGTGTTGAAAATCTGAAAGTATCCGGACACACGTTTCTGCCACTCAGGAGACCAGTCTTTCGCGCCGAACAGACCCCCGAAGTACGGGTAGAGGGGGGCACCGGTCAGGATCCAGGTTCGAATAAGCCACGGAGACACCACCAGAAAGCCGATACCCAGCATGCGCGCAGGCCACTGCAACGCCCCGATACGATCCGCCCTGCTTCCAGTTCCTGCCGATGCTTCCTGCAGCAACAACATACAGGCAACCCCTGCAAGCACCACAATGGTCACAATGCCCAGCAACTTCGCTGTCGCAGCAAGGCCAGCGCAGAGAGCCGACAATCGCCACAGGGGCCAGAAAGAGGGATAGCGCGCATCCTCTCCCTGCTTCTCGCGTTGCAGCCATCCGAGGTAGAGAGCATAGACGCTCATCAGCGTATACAGACCGATACCCAGATCCACATAGGCCCAGTTCATTTCCGGCCGGATCAGGGGAAACAGCAGGCCAGCAGACAGCCATCCAGTGAGAGAGCCGCCGGCCCGCTTGCCCAGCGCGTAGGTCGCGATCAGGAGCAGGATCCCGAGGCCGTACTGCACCAGAGCAGCTGCATAGTGCAGCTTGAACGCCATCCCGACGGCGAACAACATTTCCACACTGAGAGGCCAGTGAACGTGCAGAAAAGTGGGCATATAAACAAAGCGGCCCTCCCGCAGATACCGCAACGGTGCCGTGAGATGGTAGTGCAACCCGTCCGGATCCGCCGGCGGGCAGAGCGCGCCGAAAAGCGTGACTACCAGCAGTGGAAACAGGGCCAGCAGCAGCACAGCAGACCATGCGGGAGCGTCTTGCAGGGCATCGCGCAGTGCCCGCCATGCGCCACGTGCTACCTGCATTGTGTCGCGCAGAAACAACAGGGTGAGAGCCAGCACCATCGTGACGAGAATCGCAGGCCTGCCCGCGCCGACTGCAAACAGGAAGAAAGGCACGTGAGAGACGGCACCCAGCCCGAGAGTGATGGCGAACAACCCGCGCTCCAGCGGGTTCTCAACCCGAACGTGCAACCACTGCAGAATGCGATGGCCCCATCCGGCACTCAGGCCGAACAGAAGCAGGGTAACACCCAGATCAAAAAGCATCGGGATGCGTGTCAGTGGGTGATCCAGCAAGAGCGACTCCCTCACATGTCAGTCACGGGCCCGGAGAAGGAAGCGGTATCAGACGAAGATAATGAAAAAATCCGCCTTCTCCAGCGTGTTATCACAAACGGAGCAGGCGGATGCGTCACGGAGCGCGAGTACAGCAAACACACGTTCAAAAAGGAGATCACACATCCCGTTAGACGCCTCCGGACGGCTCTCTGTTCCCCGGGCAGATACGGCCGTTGATGCAAGATTGGATACGACATGCAACGTTACCTGCAATGCATTCCTTGCGTTATACGGCAGGAGACGTCTCTCCTGCATCCGAAAATAAAGATCAGGGTTCTGAACGGGGGAAACAACAGGATGATGAAAACAGTGCTCCCGATCGTGATGTGGACACTGATCCTCACTGCCATAGCGGGGATCACCGGTAGCGCACAGGTGCGCGTGAGAACGTCACTGCTGACAGGAACGCAGGACAAAGAAACGGTCATTCAGGATCTGGCTCGACTGAGTGATACAGTACGTGTGCGCGTAGACGCCGACAGCCCGGCCGGGGTCGTCCGGGTCACCTTCGAGATTGATGACCAGTTCCGGGCTGAAGTCAAGCAACCACCCTACATCTACGAATGGGATACGTTAAACGAGAGTGACGGCGAGCACACGATTGCCGTCACTGCCTACAACGCGAACGGACAGACCGGCGTCCAGCGGATCAAGGTGAAAGTGCATAATGAGCTGGAGCGTGGGATCGCATACTACGCGGACGCAGCGTTACTGGCGTTTCGCAGAGGCGATGCCATAGCCCTGCATCGGGCAGCGCGCAAGGCCATGCGGATCAACCCCGGTGACCCGCAGGCAATCCGCGCTATGGCTCTGAGCGCAGGCGCTCAGGGCGATGTAGAACGTGGCTTTCAGATGCTGGACAACCGGGAGAACAACATCCCGGCGGAAGACCCTGTGACCCTCGAAGTGCGTGGCTTCCTGCATCTGGTGCGCGGATTGAAAGCCAGTAACATCGAGCAGATGCTGCCCGATATCCAGATCGGCCTCGCAACGGCACGACGCAGCGCAACCGCCCGGTTGCGCGAGACACTGGCCGCCCTGCCAGAGAGCCGGCAGGATTGCGAAGCCCATCTGGTGCGTGGCGATGCCTACTTCATCGCCGGCCAATCAGAGACCGCGATCCCCTGCTATGAGAAAGCGGTGCAGGCAGCAACCAGCACAACAGACCGGAGGCGCGCCCGCCATCGTCTGGCCATGGCGCTGCTGAAACGCGGGCGCGATCGGGAAGCAGAGACGCTTCTGACCGATATGCTCAAAGGGCCAGAGGGCAACGCGACCAGCGCAGCTGTTCTGGGAGCGCTTCTCTACCGTCAACGGAAATACGAGCAGGCAAGGGAGATGGTGCGTGCGGGCGTCGCCCGGGGCAACATTGCCGCACTGATAGTAGCAACACTGGCCGATCTGGCGCAGGGAGCAAAATCGACAGCCTACAAGCAGGCGCGCCAGCTGGTAGGGTTCTCTGAAATGCCAGAGATCTGCTACGTGGCACAGGCCACACTCGCAGATACCGGTGACATGGCTGCCTCCCTGCGCTACTTCCAGATGGCGCTGGTGCGTGCGCCCCTGTTCACGCCCGTACTGGTCTCGCGTGCGTTCGAGATCATGGCGTATGAAAAAGCAGAAGAACGCTTCGTGCACGCGCTCCAGCTCTTCGACCTCGTGCTCCGCCATGAGCCAGACAACGCCGCGGCCATTGCAGGCAAACTGGTGGCCTGCCTGCACCTCAAACGTTACAGAACAGCGCAGACACTCTTTCCGAAACTCTCAGCTCTGGAGCCCACCGCCCCGGATCTGTTCCTCATGATGGCGATAAACCTGGAGCGCAACGACGGGCAGCACCTCGCCGCGCTCGGAGCACTGGAACGAGCGCGCAAGCTGGACCCGGTGAACTGCAAGGATACCCACATACCGGAGGCCATAGACCTCATCCCACGCATCACTCGCCTGCGGCGTGTAGTTCCCCTGACACCCGCATTGCTGGATCTCACAGAGAAAACCAGCACGACAACAGCCGGGCAGATGCCGGCCGATGCGTTGCGGCAGGAAGCAAAATCGGCCGGCAGATAGAACCACGCGACCTGACCTCCGTCCGTGATGCCCTACTGGCCGGGCCTGCGGGCAACCCTCTGCCCGGCACAGAGAAAGCCGTAGATGGCCGCTGCAGGCCCGATGTTCTGGTGAATGGTGAATTCCGAGGTCAGTGGCGAGCACCGGTTGGAGAACCAGCGCTCATTGCCGGGCCAGCGGTCAATCACCGGGTAGACCGTGCTGTTGGCCCAGTCCACATCCCACGGGCCCTGCCCGAAGTCCTTCTCCTTGCGCCAGGGGCCATAGGGGATCAGGCCCGGGTGGAACCTGCCCTTCCCGTTGTACCAGGCGTCCATGTGGAAAATCTCCTTCGGGTAGCGGGGCCCCACCCCGGTGATCCAGGTCTGATTGAGCGCATTGGTGCCCAGAAAGTAATCACAGGTCGTGTAGAGCGCAGCGAGGTACTGCCGCGCGCGTTCCGGCTCACTGCTCCGGGTAAGCGTATAGGCGACAGCACCCTCGAGAACCCAGGGGGTGGTCTGATGCCCCACCAGCATCGGGAAGTAGAAGTTCCCACCCCACCGCAGGGCGCGTCGCGCGGGCGTCCGGATCAACGTCTCGTCCGCCGTGAGCAGAATGTGCCGGCGCATCCGGGAACGCAGTTGTGCATCCCCTCTGCCTTGCAACGCGTAGACCGCAGGACCAGCCAGAAGCGTCTCGTTGGTGAGTAGCGTATCGGGCTTGAACCATGCAGTATCCCGGGCCAACTGCTCCTCATAAACTTTTTCTCCGGTCAGAGCAAACAGACTGGCAGCCGCATACGCCCGGAGCCCGCGCAGGCGATGGTCCTCGCGTTCCTCATCACCGGGGCGCGTGTTGGCCTGCGCCCAGGCGTAGCTCTCTCGCGCCTCCCGGGCCCAGTTCACACCCTCTGGATCGCGCGGGATGAAACGCGCCAGATTGGCCGCAACCCCGGCGTAGTAGTAGGTAGACCAGGGGTCTTCCCCGGAGACCATCCAGATGCGATCGGTGTCTTCCCAGGAACCCTGCCCGACTTTCTGACCGTCGGCCAGAGTCTTCTCATCACTGCCAAACGCGTCTCCCGCAACACGCAACCCGATGCCCCCGGTGCCCCATCCCCGGGCGCGCAACTCCTGGCGCAACCGATGACAGAAGCGAGGCAACCAGGCCGCCTCATCAAGAATATCCGGGATCCCGTTGCCGCTCTCCGGAATGTTGAGCTCCCCGTCCCGAAAGTTCTGCGGAGCCATCGCATAGACAAGCAGCAGCTCCTGCGCAACCCGCAGGTGCGCGTCATAACTGTCCCAGTCGCCAGCGTCCTGATACCAGCCCCAGGTCTCGCGCAACGCCCCGGGCGACTCCGCCATCAGGCGCTTCGGATCGCCGCCCTCGCTGCCCCACTCGCTGTACCGGAGCCGCGTGTAGCGCAGCTTCCCGGCAAAACCAGGCGTCTTCCGAACGTGATGTGGAGCCGGACGGGTGAACTCCGTGTAGGGGAGCGTGAGCGCAATCCCCGAGCGGTTGTGGTACAACGCGCGCATGGTAGCGACGAAGGCAGGCCGGTACACATCCGGATCGATCCGGAACGGCCACGAGCAACCAATCCCCTCCACGCTGACCACATACCGGCCGGGGCGCGAGAACGCGCTAAAATCACACTCCGCCACGTCCGCACCGAGGAAATTCCCGTTGGGCGTGTCAGAGAGATGTCCGGTCTCCTGCTGCGTCGCTGGCATCCGGAACACAACTCTGCCTGTGAAAACGCGCTTGCCGGTCGCGACCTCGACCAGAGCGAAGGTCTTGCCGACAAAAGGCCTCACATCCAGGCCCCCCTGATCGCCCATCCAGTGGTAAACGTAGGCGAACTTCTGCGGGGCCTGCGGCACATAACCCAGCGTGTTGACGTGAACAGCCTCCGAGCGCGAACGCGCGGGATCGTAGGTCAACGTCCAGATCCGACCGTTCTTGAGTAGAGAACCCGTGTCAAGACGATAGGTTCTGCCAGGCTGCAGGGGCGCCGGGAGCGTCAGATAGATCCAGTGCTCTTTCACGTGGTCCGGACGCGTGTTCACGACCCGGTTGTTCTCCCAGCGGTCCATGAACCATGCAAATTCCGTGCCCTTGCTCTTGCGCCCGACCCGGACAGGAGCCCGTGCCGTTCGGTAGGCAGGATCGTTCTCGGATCGCAGCAACCAGGCCTGCAACCGCATGGCTGCAACTGTATCTAGCGGATCGGCGATAACCTTTTCCTGCGTGCGCGGCTGCCCGCGGCGATGGTGCTCCACATGCCCGTCTTTCACGTGCACCATCAGGATCCGTTCCGTGAGCGGTTGCAACGCAACCAGATCCGCCGCGCGTGCGGAAACCGCACTCATGCCCAGAAGGACCATACCTGTCTGTAACACTGTGCGTGCGAACATGCCCTGTTTTGCCTCTACCCTGCTTGTTTTTGAGTTCTCTCGTTTTGAATTCTACCTGAAGCGATACAGGCTCGCAATCCGTCCGGTGCATTCGGAGCCTCGCCCTGACGAACAGCGAGGCTCCGAATGCGATAGGTCGAGGCAGCAGCAACACACCGTAACACGACCGGATTGCCGGATGATTTGCTCCTGTCTCAAGCGGTCAGTTCGGGCACTCCGGGCACCACGGCTTTGCACCGGGCACCACCCCCGGCAGAGGATAACGGCGCATCAGGTCTACACCGGAGTAAGGCTCCCCGCAGGGACGCGCAAGAAGCGCATGACGCCCCATCCACTTGGCGTGCCCGTCAAAAAACATACAGTTCACCCCGTTATTATGTCGGGTCATGGCGAGCACCGGCTCACCCAGAGAGGGCTTGACATACAGATTGATCGGAGGCTCGTACCACGAGTCGTCCGCCTTGGAGCTCTTCTCTGTGACCAGAACCACGTCGGCAGGAAATTCCACGGCAGCCAGCGTGAGCCCCTCCGCCGCACGGTTGGCCACATACGAGCGAGGCACCAGAGGCTTACCGTCCCGCCCATTCTCGGTACTGTGAGGCAACCGGCCGCTATCCGAGGGACAGACCAGCAGGGCCCCCTGCGTCCGGGTGTACGGCAGGATCTGATTCCACCAGCGGTTCTCCCGGGTCGCCCCGAGGGGAGCCGAAGGATTAACACGGCTCAGATCCCGATCATGTGCGAAGAAGAAGCACTGCTCATCAAAGTCCTGAATGTACATGGTCAGCCCGATACCCAGCTGGCGCATGTTGGACAGACAGGAGGTCTGACGGGCCTTCTCCCGGGCCTGAGCAAAAACCGGGAACAGGATCGCTGCCAGAATCGCAATGATCGCGATTACTACCAGCAGCTCAATCAAAGTGAAACCCTGAACGTTGCGGCGCATGATCTCCTTTCCCTTTCTGGAAAACGAAGTGTTGTGAGGTGTTCCTGAGGAGGAAACAGATATCTGTAACGGTGCAGCAGCACACAGTACACCCGTAATTCTAGCAGCTTTGTGCCCCGAAAACAAGCAGACAGAGCGCGTAAATGCGTCCTTTCCAGACAATCGATTGGCGACGGAGCGTCCTCCACCAGGAGGCCCACTGAATGGCAACCATCAGCGCAATCGAAAGGGGATGCATCCAGACCGCATCCAGATGCCCGAAACGCCGTGCTTGAAGCAAACGGATCCAGAGAATCACCCCGACCTGCGCCAGGCACAGCGCGCTCCACGATGGCCAGGAGCCGTGCACAGGTCTCTGAGCAAGAGCCGCCAGCAGGAAAACAAACGGCAGCAGGAACAGGACTACCTGCAACGTTGTCATCACAACCAGCGCCCCGAAACTCCCGAGACCCTCATACGCGTTGCGCGTGAAGCCATTCCAGACAGCCCGGCCCCCATCATACATGCGGCATGCAATCAAAGGACTGACGTCCAGCAGGCGAACCGTATGGCCAGCAGCCTTCACACGCCGTGCCAGCTGCAGGCCATCGTGGAAAGAAAGCGGAATGGACGCATGCCCCCCGATCTTCCGGTAGGTCTCCGCGTGAAACAGTTCCACCTGACCGCAGGCAGCGACCAGCTGCGGAAAGGGGGTGAGCCAGACCAGCCGGATCGGCAGAAACGTGGTGATCAGGAAGTGCAGCATGGGCATCGCAGCGCGTTCCCAGAAGCTGTGCGCGATCTGGTAGGGAAAGCCGCTCACCATGCCGGCTCCTGTGGTCTGCCCGTACGCCAGGATCGTCCCGACAAAATCCGGATGCGCGCGCGTGTCCGCATCCAGAAACAGCAGCCAGTCCGCCCCCTGAGAGAGCGCAGCCTCCCCCAGTTGCGCACAGGCCCACACCTTCCCCGCCCATCCCGGCTCTATCGGCCTGCCCTGCAACAGCTGCACACGCGGGTCCTTGCAGGCGTACTCGGCTACGATCTCTCCGGTGCCATCTTCAGAGGCGTCATCCAGAACCAGTACGGTGAAACAGCGCCAGTTCTGGGCGAGCAAACCGTCCAGACAGGAACGCAGATGATGCGCCTCATTACGTGCCGGGATCAGGATAAACAGGCGCTCTTCCGGGCGCGGGGGAGTCGGGCTCGCAACCGGCGCGTAGTCACGCAGATTGATCCATACCAGCACCAGAAGGGTAATAAGGGTGAACAGAACAAAGGACTGGTACAACAGCATGATAGAGCCCGGCACCTGTCGCAGAAGGCGTTCCGTGCGGATCTACGACCCGGATTGCTCCGGAGGCAGAGCGTAAACACGAGCTATCCAGAGCGTGTTGGTCTTCTTCGCAACAGGACCGAGAAACGCCAGATCGGCGAATCCCATGGTCTTCACGCGATCCAGATCCAGCTTGCCATTGGCATCCGGAGGAGAGTCATCGGCCATACGGAACTGGGAGAAAGGCAGCACTTTCTGTTGCGCCTGCCTGCCACCGGCCACCGTGACAATGGTCTGATACCGACCCCCGTTGTGCTCCTCCAGAGAAATCAACAACTGTACATCCTGCTCGGAAGCAATATCCAGAACAAGGCTCTTGCATCCGGACAGATCCCGCGAAACGCCGCGCACAGCAATGGCCGGCTTCCCCTGCTCCTGAGTGTAGGTCATCTGCATCGCAGGACCTGCGAACGGCATCCCGCTGCGATCCAGCCGGATCACCGGACTTCCGGTGCCCAGAGGGAGCCAGCTCAGATAACCGTACGGAAAAGCATCGATCAGGACGGCGCCCTCCCGGGGCAGCCGGGACGCCGGAGGCGCATCCGAGCGAACCTCCACCTCATCCAGCCAGAAAGTACGCAACCCGCCTTCGACCTTGAGAAATGGATCGTCCGGAGACACAGACTGGATCAGCAGGTTGGCCAGATCGGTCAGAAAAACTTTCTCAATCCGATCCATATCCAGACGCTGATTGGGATCCTTCGGGTCCGTTGGCTCCATCCCCGGACTGAAGTCCTGCGAAGTGAGTGTGATCTGCTGCCAGACGTTGCCGGGCGACCAGATGGTGGCGTGGTAGTGCCCTCCGTCCTTCTCATGCACGGCAAAGAGCATCGCGGTATCGCGATCGGTTTTGAGCCAGAAGGTGATCTGACGCGCCTGCGCCCATTTCCCGGGCTCCACAGGCAACGACAGAGCGCTGAACTGCCCCTTCTCGATCGTGTACTTCACCTTGATCGCGCCTGCGCCTGTCTTGAATTCGCCCTCTGTACGCGTGATTTCCGCTGTGGCCGCGTTGGTGGACTCCACGTTCCACCCGGTGTTATCCGCATCAAAGCGATAACGCTGCACGATCGGGGCCTGCTGCCCGACGACAACACCCGGGAGAGCAAGAAAGGCGATCGCGAAAACTCCCCGCACCCGTTGACAACGCATCCTGCAAAACTCCTTTCCAGATGGCACCCGTATCGTTCTGTCCGGAAAGCATGACGGGGCCGGAACACCGGTGGTTTCAGGGAAGCATGTCTCCGGTACCGAACGTTGCGCGTGCCAGAAAAGAGGCCAGATGGCGCAGGTGCTGTAGATGCGCCGCGCCATCGTCCCCTGCAAACCCGTAGATCTCCAGTCCGCCAGACCGATAGCGAGCGATCAGCAGCATGCCGCCGGGCCACAGCTCCTGCACGGGCTCCAGCTGCCCGCCCAGCTGTGCCACGAGATATCGGGCGACTTCTCCCGTGCTGGCATACTCCGGAGTGTGCAGTTGCGAGTAGGAAAGAATGAAACGCTTCTTCCCCCGGGCAGCCTCCCGGGCAAAAGCCAGAAAATCGCGCATCAGGCTCGGAGCGATGCGTCGTTCCGCAGGATCACCCGTGAAACCGGAATACAGAGAATCGGCCATCACCAGAGCGTCGATCCGGCGGAAAAGATCCGGCGACTTCAATAGCTCCCGTACCCCGCCGAATCCGGCGCTGAACGAGGACACCGTGATACGTCCCCACCGCACATTCTCGGCAAGCCCGCGCCGCTCCACCGCCTCTGCGGCCTCACGCAGAAGCCGGGCAAAAACACCCGGATCACGGAAACGTTCGGTATACACCCCGGAAAGACCGCGCAACGCCACTGTGATCAACGCGCCCTGACCGCCAGACTGCACCCGGTTGCGCTCCACCACTTCCGAGCTCCCGTGCAGATGCACCGTCAGATCCATGCGCCCGGACTTTGCGGACACCCCGGCCGGCAGAAACAGGTGCCCGCCGCTCAGCGGAATGCGCACTCCCGGAGCAGGGAGCTCCTGTGCTGCCGGAGCGACGAAACCGCCAGACAGACACAGACAGAGAGCACCACACAGGGAAATCATAACGCCTCGCGCCATGAGTGTCGGGGATACCAGCCAAGGATCTGCTTGGCGCGGGAGGCATCAAATACCGAACGATAGGGATTGTCGGCCACATAGGCCAGCTTGTCCTGCTTCCATGGCGTGTCCGGATAGTGCTGCTCAACAAGCTGCAGCGTAGGCAGATCGATCGTGGTATCGTCCGCAAAAAGCAGGAACGCGTCGTGCTGGATCCCTTCAACCTGCAGGGCGCGCACAACCGCATCGCACACGTCCCGGCGGTCCACATAACCCCAGTACTCGTCCTTCTGCCACGCGGCCCGCTGCTCCTGTGAACCATGACCGAAGTGCGCGTAATGTTCCGGTGCCGCCACAAAACCGGGACGCAGGCAAATGGTCACAATACCATGCTTCTCCGAAAAGCAGCGACAGATCTCCTCGCCCAGATGCTTGGAGAGCTGGTAGGGCGACATGGGATGCCGGGGGTAGGCGTCGTCAATGGGCAGGTATGCTGCCGGGCGATGCCCCCCCACGCACCCGAGCGCATTGATGCTGGAGAAGAACACCACACGCTCCACCCCCGCCTCCTGACAGGCCATCAGAACGTTCCACGTGCCCTGCACGTTAACCGTCAGCACCTCATCCCCGGATCCATACCGATCACTGGGGATCGCGCCCAGATGCACCACCGCATCCACCCCCTGAACAACCCGGCGCACAAAATCGATGTCGCGCAGATCCCCGGGCAGATGCTCCCACGCATGATCGCGAACCGTCGCCACGCGATCGGTAGTCCGCAGGTCGTACCCGGCCGCCTGAAGTACCTTGACCTGCTCTCTACCAATGTGGCCGGCACTGCCTGTTACCAGCACACGCACCGCACCCTGTCCTTTCCTGCCTCTCGCACGCGCATACCGGGAAGCGCTCCCTCACGCAGGGGATATTTCTCCCGCCTCCACCATATCCACCAGCGCATTGCCCTCGTAAGAGAGCGGCAGATCCACCCGGCCACGCACCCGGCTGCTCAGATAAGCCGCAAAGATCGCCTCCGTGTGCCGGATCGCGTTGTGAACAGTCAGCATCGAGATGTGACCGGGTTCATCCAGTTGCCGCACAACATCGGCCGCGGTCCCCTGATGTTCATCCCGATCGCCCTGGGGTACCTCGAACTCCTGCCACCCGGCGTCCCCGGCGGTCATCCGGCGGTACTTCCGCTCCGAGAGTACCTCGATCACGCCCTCTGTGCCCGTGATCCGATGCACGCAACCGATCTTCATGTCCTCTCCGGTCACCATCAGGCCGCGCACACCATTGGCCCACTTCCAGTGACAGAGCCCCTGGTGCTCATGAAGAGCGCCGAAAATGCGATGCTCCGTGCGCACATCGATCTGACCCATAACCCACTCGATGGGCTCCTCCCGGTTATAGTACTGCATCATGTCAAACCAGTGCGTGCCCCAATCGAACAGATTCGGACATTCCGCCTCAATGCAGACCAGATCGCCGATCACACCCTGACGCAGGTCTTCCACCACCGCCTGAAACAGACGAATGTGCCGGCGTTGGTGATTGAAACTGAGCAGAGCCCCGTGCGCATCCGCTGCGGACTGCATGCGCTTGCAATCGGCCCATGTGAGCGCCATCGGCTTCTCGCAATGGATCACCCGGACACCAGCCTCGGCCGCCGCAATCGTCATCTCCGCGTGCAGGTGCGGCCACGTGCAAATACTCACAATCTCCGGCTGCACCTCCGCCAGCATGGCCCGGTAGTCCGTGAACGTCTGCACGGTCACCTCGTGCCTCTGCTGGAAAATCTCCATCCGCTCGGGGATCACGTCACAGAGAGCAACGAGCGCTACGCGTTCCGTCGAGCGGAAAGCCCGCCAGTGTACATGCGCCATGCCGAACCCGGTATGCCCCTCCTCTTTCCATGGCAGGCCGGTACCGATGATCGCATAGCGATAGAGTGTGTCGTGCATGCTTCCTCCCGATACGCCCGGGTACTGCCCGGCGCAGCAACACCGCGCAGATCCTGGACGCAGGTCAAGAGTAGAGTAGGTAAGGCTGGCGTTGCACAGCAAATGCACGCCCGGAAGTGTGCCAGCGGCTCCAGACGGCTTCCGGCGAGTGACCGGCGTGCAACTCCCGGCGCACCCGATCCGTGCCACAGACCTGATCGAACATACGGGCACGTGCGGGCAGGAATAACCGGACCCCCGGGCGCACCCGCAATACCGCCGCAAGGATCTCGAAATTGATGCGAGTCAGGGGCGCCCGGGCACCATCCGCAATGTACAGACGCACACCCGCACACAGGCGACCCCGATAACGCCCCTGCGCGGCAGTCCAGACAGCCGGCTCAAAACGAACGCCCGGTAGGCCCCGGGCGTTCAAATGCGCGGCCATCGCAGGGCCATCCAGACCGGGCATCCCGGCCACACGAAACGGAAACCGGGTGCCCGCGCCCACGTCTACAACGGAAGTCTCCCCGGCAATCCCCGTCGCCGCTAGATATCGGGGGGTCTCAGCATCCGGCACGTTCGGACTGGTCGGCACCCACCGCATTCCGGTCGCATGCCAGAGCATGTGCCGGCGCCACCCCTGCATGGGGATCACAGTCAGGCGACACCGGCGCCTGCCCACCAGCCACCCCTCTGCCTGTATCATGCGGGCAAGCTCACCGAACGTCATCCCGTGCAGGTACGGCACGGGATAGCGGCCCACAAAAGAACGAAACAGAACGTTCGGACTATTGCCCTCCATCTGTTCCCCGCCCAGAGGGTTGGGACGATCCAGCACAACCAGCTCAACGTTCCGCGTTGCTGCAGCCTCCATGCAGAGCCCCAGTGTGCTCAGGTAGGTATAGGAGCGGACCCCGGCATCCTGCAGGTTCACTACCAGCGCATCCATGCCCTGTAGCATACGCGGCGTGGGCCGGCGCAACGCGCCATAGAGCGAATACACCGGCAGGCCGGTCGCCCGGTCACGCGCAGTACCGAAACGAACGCCCGCCGGCACCGCGCCGCGCAGGCCATGTTCCGGGGCGAACAGAGCCACCAGGCGTACACCCGGCGCCCGCGAGAGAACAACCGCAGCATCCCGCCCGTCCGCGGTGGTGGCCGCCCGATGCGTGACAAGCCCGATACGCTTCCCCCGTAAAGGAGCAAAACCCTGCGCGATCAGCACATCCAGCCCGGTGCGAACCGGCACCGCATCCGCAAGAGCCACCGGCGCGCCCCCGGAGATCGCAAGCGCCCCGATCAGGAACGGCCAAGATGCGTTTCGAACCATTCCGCGAATAGTTCCGCGTCCTTCTCGATCCCGGGCCACCCGTGGGCCTTCCCGGGCCGAACCTCCAGCCGGGCCGGCCGCTTCAACTGCTCCAGCTTCTGGATCAACCGCTGCGACTGCTGCAGGGGAACAAGCAGATCGGCGTCACCGTGAATGATCAGCGTGGGAGGCATCCGATCCAGCGCACCGTAAATGGGAGACATCGCCCGACCGAGCTTCTCGCGTTCCTCCGGCGGCGTCTGATCGCTGACCCCGAACGCAGGCCAGTAGGGACGCAGCAGAGGGATCATCATGGCGTTCTGACCCTCTTTGCCATAATTGAGAAAGTCGGTCGGCGGAAAGAAACAGGCAATCGCCTGCACCTGACTCGAAGCGCGATCCACAGGGTCCTTTGCATTGGGATCTCCGGGCCTGCCATAAGCCCCCATCATCAGCGACAGATGCCCGCCCGCGCTACCCCCTGCAATCCCCAGACGATTGGGATCCACCCCGTACTCGGCTGCGTGCGTGCGAATGAACCGGACTGCGCGATGGATATCCTCCACAATCTCCGGCAAAGTGAACTTGGGCTGGCTCCCATGCACCACCTGAAACACGGTGTGCCCCCTGTCCGTGAACAGTTTGGCCAGAGCCGGATTGATGTTATTGTGGTTAGACACCCACCCGCCACTGACCATCCAGATCACGCCAATCCCGCTCGGACGCGCCGGCTTGAACACATCCATGGTCAGTGCCACACCCAGCTTGTGATGATAAATCACATCCTTGATGTGGACCGGACTGCCTCCCCCGGGCACCTGAGCGCGCCCGCATGCAGTCAGAACAAGCAACAGAAGCGCGAGACTGCCGATCCGTCCGCAGTACCTCATAAACCGATTTCCTCTGTCAGGGTAAAGATATCCCGAAAAACGGGAAACGCCGTTGGGTCACAGTCACCGGCGTTGTGCCTGCAACCGAACGGTTACAACTCGTACTTATCGATCACATTGCCCTCGGCATCGAACTCATAGATGATCGGCACACAGTGCGGAATGTTCAGCTCCAGCACATCGGCCTCCGACATCCGGTCCAGATGCATCACGATGGCGCGCAGACTGTTGCCATGCGCCGAAATCAGCACGTTCCGGCCAGCCTTCAACTCCGGCAGGATCCTGTCGAAAAAGTAGGGCAACACGCGCTCCGCAGTGTCCTTCAAACTCTCGCCCCCGGGAGGACGGATGTCGTAGCTGCGGCGCCACAGCTTCACCTGCTCGGCCCCGAACTTCGCCGCCGTCTCATCCTTGTTCAGACCCTGCAGGTCGCCATACATCCGCTCATTCAACGCCGGATCGCGGGTCACCGGCACATCCGTGATGCCTGCCTCCTCCAGACACACCGTCAGCGTGTCAATCGCGCGCCGGAGCACCGAGGTGTACGCAACGTCAATCCGCAGACCTGCCGCCTTGATGCGCCGCCCGGCCTCCCGGGCCTCCTCAATCCCCTGTTCCGTCAGCGGCACATCCACCCATCCGGTGAAGCGGTTCTCCAGGTTCCACTGCGACTGTCCGTGCCGGAGCAAAATCAACTTGGCCATGGGTATCCTTCTCTCCTGTACCGTGGGGGCTACCCCAGATTTTCCAGTGCGGCCAGAAAGTCCGCCTGAGTAAGCGAACGCGGAATGTCCCGGTCGGGGCTATCCGCGATCCGGATCAACGCCTGCAAACCCGCCTCATTCACCAGCGCCTTGATATCCGCGCCCGAATAGCCTTCCGTCTTCTCCACCAGCGCGTCCATGTCAACGTCCGGTGCCAGCGTCGCATGGCGCGTGCACAGCGCGAACAACTGACGCCGTGCCGCAGCATCCGGCAGAGGGATCTCGATCTCACGCGACAGACGACCCCCGCGTCGCAGGGCCGGGTCGATCATGTCCGGGCGATTGGTAGCCCCGATCACAAAAACACGATTATTGACCGTCAGGCCATCCATCTCCTGCAGAAACTGATTGACGACCTTATCGGAGTGAATGGCCACCCCCCCCTGTCGAACGGGCAGAAGCGCATCAATCTCATCAATGAAGATAATGGCAGGCGGATTGGCCCGGGCCCGGGCAAACAGATCCCGCACACGCTTCTCACTCTCGCCCACATACATCTGATTGATCTCGGCCGGCGTGATGGCAAAAAAGTTGCACTTCGCCTCGTTGGCCAGTACCCGGGCAATCGTCGTCTTGCCCGTGCCCGGCGGGCCCTTGAGCAGTATCCCCGTTGGCGGTTGCACACCCAGCTGCCGGGCAAGATCCGGCTTCTCCAGCATCAACTGCATCTGCCGTAGCTCCCGCTTGGTCTTCGGATCCAGCACCAGATCGTCCCAGGTCCAGCGCTCCACACCCTCGGATCGCCCCGATCGCACCGAGTCCTCCTCGAAGGACTGCGCCAGCGACGTATAAGCCGCATTGGACGGCTCCAGAGTGGCCGCGCGACGGGCCGCCTGCTCCGCCTCCGCCTTCCGATCCAGCGCCTGCAACACCCGGGCCAGATAGTGGTGCGCCCGCGCATGGTTCTCATCACGCTCGATCACCGAACGCAGATAATGCGCCGCATCGTTCAGACGCTGCCGATAGATCTGAAACTTCCGGCGACTCTCCCGGGCCGCCTGCTCGAAACCCAGCACCTGAGCCCCGTAAGCCACCGCCATATCCGCCAGCGTCGGCTTTTCCTGCTCCGCCTGATTCCACAGCGCCCACCCGAGGCGGAACCGGGCCTCCACACTGTCCGGAGCCAGTGCAATCGCCTTGCGATACGCCTCCACGGCCGCACTCCACCGGTACTGCTTGGCACACTGCATCCCCCGGTGTAACGCTTCCTCTACCGTCTCCATGACCGCCTTACTCGACGAACTCCACCGCCCCCACCGCGGGGATCAGACCGCGCTCCGCACCCCGGTCCAGAAACAGCTGAATGCTGCGCCGGCCCGCCTCACCCATATCAACCGTCCACGCGTTCACGTACATCCCTACAAACGTATCCGCGGTCTGCGTGTCCATATCACGCGCATACGTCATCGCGTGCGCCACCGCCTGCTCCCGATGCTGCAGCGCGTACACAATGCTGGCCTTGAGCGCGCGCCCGGCACGCCGTCGGATCTCTTCCGGCAGATCCTTCCGGATCGCATTAACGCCCAGAGGCAGCGGCAACCCGGTCTCCTCCTTCCACCAGCGGCCCAGATCAACCACCGGAGTGAGGCCCAGAGCGCCATGAGTCAGCTGCCCCTCATGGATCAGCAGGCCCGCCTCCACTTCACCCCGCGCCACCGCTGGCATGATCGCATCGAACGGCAGAACCGTGTACGCAAATGCCGATGGCAGATACAGCGAAAGAGCCAGAAACGCGCTCGTGAGCAGGCCCGGCACCGCAATGGTCACATGCGCCAGATCGGCCGGCGTGAGCGGACGACGGGCCACCACCAGAGGACCGTAACCATCGCCCATGCTCGCGCCATGCGTCAGAATAGCGTAGCGCTCGTGCACATAAGCATAGGCATGCACAGAAATCGCCGTGCACTCCAGACGTCCCTCCCGGGCCCACTCATTCAGCGTCTGAATGTCCCGCAGGATATGCACGAAACGGAGTCCCTCGGTCTCTACCAGATCCTGCGCAAGGCCATAAAACATGAACGCGTCGTCCGAGTCCGGACTGTGGCCGAGTTGCAGAACCGGTGCGCCTGAACCGGGCATGGCATCGGTGGACATGGTACGTGTGGCTACCTTCCTGCGCCTGAAGTCTCTCGCGTTCTATTGTACCGTAAATCCGCCCCGGGGGCGTTCCCCGCAGCAGCGGACCCGTCCAGACTCATCCCTTGACGGCACCCATCTGAATACCGCGCACAAGGAACTTCTGCGCAACAACAAACAGAACGATTAGCGGCGCAATGTTCATCAGGCTGGCGGCCATCAGCAGATTGGTCTGACGCCCGTACGTCGAGTCAAAAAAGAGCATGCCGATCGGCAACGTGCGCAGATGCTCACTCTTGATCAGCACCAGCGGCCAGAAAAACGAACCGTAGTTGCCCATAAACGTGAACAGAGCCAGCGTGATCAACCCGGGCCGTGCCAGAGGCAACACCACATCCCAGAACACCTGCCACTTGCTCGCCCCATCGATCTCGGCCGCCTCATCTAGGGCCGCAGGAATGGTCAGGAAAAACTGCCGCAGCAGAAACGTCCCGAACGCGCTGAAAGCAGACGGCACAATCAGGCCCGCGTAGGAATCCAGCAACTGCAACTTCACCATCAGCGTGTAGTTCGGGATCATGGTCACCACGCCGGGCACCATCAGCGTCGCCAGATAAAGACGAAACACCCCATCGCGAAAACGCCAGCGCAGGCGCGCAAACGCAAACGCCGCCATGGCACTCGTCAGGCAGGTCAGAAAGGTAACCCACGCGGCAACAAAGAGGCTGTTAAAGTAGTAGCGCGCAAACGGGATCTGCACCAGCACCTGCTGATAATTATCAAACCGCCACGTCGACGGGAACGGATGCAGGCGCTCCACCTCCTCCAGCGGTTTCAGACTGGTCAGCACCATCCAGAGGAACGGGGCCAGCGTGGTAATGGCAAACAGGGTCAGCAGCAGGTACAGCAGGGCCATACGCGCCATCCGGGCCATCAGTAGTGCACCTCCCGGTTACCGAAACGCCAGTTAATCCACGTCAGCACAAAGATCAGCGCGAACAGAGTCCAGGACACCGCCGAGGCATACCCGATCTGAAACTCCTCGAACGCCCGGGTATAAATGTAATAGGAGAGCGTGGTGGTCGTGCCGGCCGGCCCACCCCCCGTCATCACACGAGCCTGCTCGAATCCCCCCTGCAACCCTCCGATGAAACTCATCACCACGATGAAAAACGTGGTAGGCGCCAGCTGCGGCCACACGATGTGCCGGAACAACGCCCACCGCCCCGCCCCATCGATCTGGCCCGCCTCGATCAGCTCCTGCGGGATGTTGGTCAGCGCCGCCAGATAGAGCAGCATGTTATTGCCACCAATCGCCGTCCAGATCCCCATGATGATGATCGCATCGCGCGCGCCAAGCCCCCACTGCGCGCGCGCCACACCGATCCGCTCCACCTCCAGACCCAGCACGTTCTTCGTGGAGAGCAACCACTCCGGTGGCGTGATCCCGAGATGAAACGCGTCGGAAACGTTGCGGATCACCGTGTTGATCAACCCGAAATCCGGATTGTACAGCGACTTCCACAGGATCATCAGGGCCACGCCGCTGGTGAAGCTGGGCAGGTAGAAGAGCGTCCGGTAGACTACGACCCCCCGGATCTGCTGACTCAGCAGGAGCGCCAGAAACAGCGACCCGGCAATCGACACCGGCAGGCCCAGCAAAAAATAAAACGTGTTGATCGTGTAGAGCCAGAACTCGGTGTCGCGCAACATGTGCGCGTAATTCTCCACCCCGATCCAGCGAAAAGGCACCGTCTGCTGCAGATTCCAGTTGGAAAAGCTGATCGCCAGCGAGAAGAGAACAGGGCCACTGGTGAACACCAGAAATCCCAGCAGGTTGGGCAACAGAAATCCCAGCGCCGTCCACCCCTCACGACGCGCCCGTGATCCCCCCATCCGGCTCATCGCCTGCCCGCTCCCGAAGAAATCCCCGCCAGCGCATGATAGCGCGCCCGCAACACCGGGTCCTGCTCCAGAGTGCGGGCGATCTCCGCATTGATCTGGCGCGCCGCAGTCCGCAGAGCCTCCGCCGGAGACTTCTGATTGTTCTTGACCAGATCCAGCTGCCGGGAAAGAATACGCATCGCAACCTGCCCGCTCACAAACGGACTGACCTGATCCGATATCGAATGGGCGACCGCCTCCCGCCACACATGGTTCTGATCCTCCTCGGGATGCGCGGGATTGTGCAGGAACGCCTCCGTATAGGCGTACCGAGCCACCGGCCCGATACCGTCCGCCTGCCGGTTGATCAGATCGTTGTAGGCCTGCGACGCCTGATAGGCAAGGAAACGCAGGGCCTCATAACGCCGGGGACTGTAACGATTGATCAGCGTCGCCTTCCCGTAGGCCCGGAAAATCCGGTACCGCGCATGCGGCGACTCGGCCACCCCGAGGCGCAGATTCCGGTAGCTCCGCAGGGTGCAGAGCCACCACCGCCCACCCAGCGCCATGGCCGCCTTGCCCGCGCCAAAGCGAGTAATGGTCCCCGAACCCCAGCCCCCCTGGGTCGCCATGGCCGCCTCCTCCACCGGACCGGGCATCACCCGGTACCGGTAAATGAGATCGTGAAGAAACTGCACGGCCGCGATGTTCTCCGGGCTATCCACAATGCAGCGCGTACCATCCGGCGTGTAGATGCGGCCCCCCCACTGATAGGCGAAATGGAGCCAGTTCCACCAGTCGCACAGAAAGCCGAACCGGATAACCCGGCCGCTGGCATCCCGACGGGTCATCCGTTGCGCCAGCTTCACAAACGCATCCCACTTCCACGGCCCCTTCGGGTAGGGAACCCCCTCGGCATCAAAGATATCCTTGTTGTACCAGATGGCGTCCGCAGAGATATTGGTGCCGAACCCGAAGATCCGCCCCTCATAAAGCGCATAGCTCCGGAGAGGCTCCCAGAGCGCGTTGATGTCCACACCCAGACGCGGAAGCTCCTCGGTGATATCCCACGCGACCCCCGAGCGCACGTACGCGGAGAGCTGAAACCCGTCATAGCAGTCGAACAGATCCGGCCCCACACCCCCCAGCGACTGCACAATCACCTTCTCCACCCCGCCATTGCTCGGATCGAGCTGAACGCGATACTGCGGGTACAGCGCATGAAACAGCGCAATCTGCTCCCGGCGGGCCGGATTATCATCACTCACCCAGACCAGCGTGACCCGGCCATCGGCAGAGTCGGTCGGTTGAAGGCGCCATGCGATCACCGAAAGGATCGTGAGCAGGATCAGGGATCCCAGAAAAACAGCACGCATCGAAGCACCTGCGAGATCCAGATATTGCAGGAATGCGCCTCCCGAGCGCACCCGGCGCTCGAGCCGCGACAGAACCTGCCGGCGTGCCGGAGGGCATTCCCGCAGGTGTTCTGGCGGCAGGAGCGTTACGGAAGGCCGGGTGCAGGGGACAGGGGGCACCGGCGCCTCCGGGATCGTGGCTTCCAATCGAGCGCCGGTGCCCTGCAGCAGAAAGAGCAGCGTGCGGGGAACGTGCGGTTAAAACGACACCCGATGCGATACCAGATAGGATGGCCCGCTTTCGGGCACAATCGTGAGCGTCAGCGCGCGCGTCCTGCCGCGCACCACGTCCCGCCGGATGTACACACCGGAGCGATCCGGTTGCGCTGCCCGTGCCATGCGCACCGGGAGCCCCACACCGACCATCGCCAGGAAGGCTTCCTGCTGCTTTCTATTCAAGGCGCGCGGGCGCAGTCCCTCTTCAGACTCCGCGCGCTCCCACTGCGACCGGGTAAGCGATGCGCAGAGGCGAAGAATGTGGTGCTTGCGGTAGGCGTTCATGAGCGGAGTCGCCAGAGCGTTCCGGGCAGGATGGCGCCGCGTGACCAGCATTTCCATCTGCAGGAGCGACAGCCGTCCGAGGGCCATATAGTCTGGAAACTCCAGGTTTTGACCGGCCCCGGCGCGTGCGCGCAGGCGCGCCATGATCTCCGGAGGGGGTTCCGCGCGCAGATCGGTGCCCGGAGTCATTGTCTGCACACACAGCACATGATGGCGGTAAAACATGCGGTGTCCGAACGCGCGCGCAATCTGATCCAGTGCGGCCCGCAACGGGTACGTGTCCCGATCGGTGAGCAGCCAGTAGTACATCGTCTCCCGGCTGTGCAGGAAATCGTCCGCCACGATGGACAGGCCGGTCTGCTGCGCCACACTCTCCAGAATCGCAGGCAAGCTGACCCGATCCAGGGCTCCGGGAAAGCGCAGGGGCTTTTTCCTGACGCCCTCCGGGATCCCGCTGATCTCAAGGTAGCGTCCACGCGCCAGTTCTGCAGCGGTCTCCTCTCGAGGGGGCTCGTCCGGGGACGTCGACGGAGGCACCACGCGGTGGACATAGTCGAACGGCGAGACCCACACATCGTTGCCTCCCGGGCCCACAATGCCCAGACGCACGACACCGTCGGAGGCCATAAAGCCGACATAGCAACGGTGCAGATCCTCTGGATTGTCGACCGCCGGCGCGTACTGCATGGCCCTGTTCGGGTCGGGCCGGTACTCCGGGCGGTTCGTCATGCCAGCGATCCCGCTGCTGCAACGCCGCAGGCAACCGGGAGAACGGCGTGGCAAACAGCAGGTGATTGTGGAAATGGGACTGGTCGCTGGCCGAAATGATGCCGGTGGACGTGGCGCCCACCCCGGCAATCCGATGCAGCTGCTCGGGGGTGAGCTCCGCCAGCAACGGGGCGAGGCTCGAGTTCGCCGTGCGGGGATTCCGGGCCGCGGCCAGCAGCGCCTGATGCAACGCCTCCTGATCCTTCTGAAGCAGGCGCCGCTCGCGCATCTCGGAGTCGCGCATGCTGCGCTGTTCCTGCACACGCGTCGCCTCGGGACGGTAGAGCCGGCAGATCAGAGCCGTCTCTGCTTCGGTGATGTGCCAGCGCATCCCGATGGTGTCGGCAATGGCGGGAAGCAGATGCGACAGGGAGAGGCGATTGGCCAACACCGTGACGCGCCGGTGAGCGATCTCTACATCGACCGTGAACCGGATGCCGGTCTTCTCGGAGAGCGTCTCCAGCAAGGCGTCCAGCGGTTCGCTTCGAGCCGTCAATGTCACGCGGGTGGCGGTCAGACGCGGGTCTGTTGTGGGGACGGTGCGCGGCGCAGAGGGCGTCGGGGAGGGCGACTGGGGACGCGCCGGTGTGGCAACGCATAGAAGGATCGATAGCATCCCGATAGTAGCGCGGATGCGAGCTACAGAAGTATCGGTGCATCGCATGGTGCTCTTCTGCCTTTCTGCCCCGTTCCGTACCGGGGTTCCTGTGCGATCTCTAGAAAAGGATCCCGGTCTTTGCGGCTTTTCCCGTGAGCGGGACGCGTTTCACGCCCGGAGGCAGCGGGGCGTCCCGGAAAATCTCCGGCAGGCGCGCGGTGGTGCCGGGGGGGAGGTGGAACGTTTCCGGTGGCAACGACCGGAGCAATCGCAGCTTTCTCACGACGTAATGCATACGCATGGGGGGCACCGGGGAGTCCGGTAGGGGCGTTGTCACCTGCTCCCACTGGAGCACGAGGCCGGTGCGCGGTTCGATCCATGCGCGTATGGTGGGTTGCTGGCTTCCCGGCCGGGGAAGGATTTCGTATTTCTGGCAGGGGTACCCGGCGATCTGCTCGCTGCCTGCTGGCTTCTCCGGGAGGCCCGGGATGTCTGCACGCGTCCTCAGACCGTTCACGGGGCGGGGTCTGCCCGGGGCCACCACTCTGGCTCCGGCATAGTGGTGCACCAGGCTGGCCGGAACCTGATAACGCTTCACCACGGTCTTCACCCCCAGCTGTTGCGTCAGCACCACCAGGCGATGCATGATGGCGGAAAGGCCCGGCGTGGCGCTCTGCGCACCGGGGCGGTATTCCCAGACCATCTTTCCGTCATACAGCAGGACGTGGCCTGCCGCAGAGCGGTTCTGCGATGAACCGGGAAACATGGTCTCGCGGAATTTGCCGCGGTCATACAGAATGTGGGCTCGTGTCACGTGGATGCCTTCGCGTCGTTCCACATGCGCTTCGTAGGCGGGCGGTGTGCTGGAAGCTGCAGGGGCTCCTGTGAAAAGCAACGCGGATAGCGCACATGTTGCCCGGAACCGGATCGTCATGTTTGCGACCTCCTGTCATCAGGCCCGTCGCGAGCCATCGCTCTGCACCCTCGCGACGTGCTCTGGTCAGAACCGTTTCACGTGAAACGGTTGCGTTGTTTCCGATCCCGGATTTCTCCGACATAGGCCCCCGTTTCACGTGAAACGGATCGGGTTCTTCCGACTTCGGAGTTTT
>JANWZQ010000181.1 GCA_025054835.1 Chthonomonadaceae bacterium | reverse complement strand
GAGCGCGCCTGGCAGGATGCCCGGGCAGGCTATCCATCCCGCGAGCCGATGATCGAAATCTACCTGCAGACGGCTACCGATCCCACGTTGACCCCACCGGGACGGCACATCCTCTCGTTGTTCGTGCAGTACTTCCCCTATCATCTTGCGCCGGGACTGGATCTGGACTTAGAACGCGAGCGCTTTGCTGATCGGGTGATTGAGATCGTCGGGCGCTACGCCCCGAACGTGCCCGGATCGATCCTGCATCGACAGGTGCTGACTCCTCGAGATCTGGAGGCACGCTTCGGGCTAACCGGAGGGCACATCTTCCACGGGGACCTGCTGCCCCCTAATCTGTGGCAGGGACGCTCGGCTCCACACGCACAGGGCACACGCACACATATTCCCGGTCTCTTTCTGTGCGGGTCCGGAGCGCACCCGGGTGGTTGCGTTTTTGGCGCGCCCGGTTACAATGCGGCCCGCAGTGCGCTGGATTATCTGGAGAAGCGTGACGGCGCGTAGGGGCAGGTGTCAGATCGCCGCGGCCTGTCCAGACGAGACCATTCTGGTGCCCGCAATGTGCAACAGATGAATGCGCGCGGCATGCGTCCAGACCCTTTCGGTGCGTTGCCAGTAGGCGCAATAGGCCTGTTGACCGTCGGTTGTGGGAACCCACCCATCGCGTCCCTGACCTGTGAACAGCACCACGCGCGTGTACGGTCGTATCGACACATCCTGCCGGAAGATGTACATCTCACTGGCCACTCGATGTGCCTCCGCGGAGAGATAGGCTTCCGTGCACACCGCCCACCCACGCAGACTGACCGCGACCACGCCGAGGTTCTGCAACACGATGTACTCTCCCTGCGCACTGGAAGCAGGGTGTACTTCGACCACGCGTAACATCGGTCACACTCTCCTGTGGAGCGGGAGGGAGCAGCCCCTGTTGCAGGAACTGCCCCCACATGGTGTTACGAGCACCCCAGTACGGAGCCGCAGTTGAGGCACTTGAAACAGGCGCCATTCCGGACCATCAGGCTGCCGCAATCGGCGCAGATGGGCGCATCGGACTGGTTCTGGAAGGTTTCCTGCCCGGTCTCATCCAGCGATGCCACTCGACTGCTGGAGAGCCGGAGTGTCGGCCTTTGAGACAGTGCCTGTGCCCCGTCGGAGGCGGGCTCTTCCGCGTGTCCGTTGGAGAGCGACGGCTGGTTGTTTTCCGGGATCCGATTGAGGAACTTGGCGCCGAGCCACCGGAAAATGTAGTCCATGATGGACTTGGCGTAGCGCACGTCCGGGTTGTTGGTGTATCCAGAGGGTTCGAACCGGGTGTGCGCGAACTTGTCCACCAGTGTCTGCAGGGGCACGCCATACTGCAGGGCCAGCGAGATCGCAGTGGCGAAAGAGTCCATCAACCCGGAGATGGTCGATCCCTCCTTGCTCATGGTGAGGAAGATCTCACCGGGTGTGCCGTCCTCATACATCCCCACGGTGATGTATCCTTCATGCCCGGCAATGCTGAACTTGTGCGTGATCGCCTGCCGTTCGTCGGGCAGTTTGCGACGCAGTGGCCGGGAGGCCAGCGGCGGTGTGGCAGGCGTCTGGACCGTTGCCGGTTTCCCGTCGCTGGAAGACGCCTCTGCAGTATCCGTTTTCTTTGTAGAGAGCGGTTGTGTGCGTTTGGACCCGTCGCGGTAGATCGCAATCGCCTTGAGCCCCAGCTTCCATCCTTCCATGTAAACGCCGATGATGTCTTCGGGCGTCGCATCGTTGGGCATATTGACCGTTTTAGAGATAGCCCCGGAAAGAAACGGCTGGACCGCGGCCATCATCTTCACATGCCCCATGTAGTGGATGGAGCGTTCGCCATTGGCCGGCTTGAAGGCACAATCGAACACAGGCAGGTGCGCAGGGTCCAGATCAGGCGCTCCCTCGATGGTGTCTTTCTCGTCGATGTAGGCCAGAATGCGATCGATCTGCGGCTGTGTGTAGCCCAGCTTGCGCAGGGCCTCGGGCACCGTGTTGTTGACGATCTTAAGTATCCCGCCCCCGACGAGGCTCTTGTATTTGACCAGCGCGATATCGGGTTCAATGCCCGTGGTGTCGCAGTCCATCAGGAAGCCGATGGTTCCTGTTGGCGCCAGAACAGTGGCCTGCGCGTTGCGGAAGCCGTACTCCTCGCCGAGCGCGATCGCCTCATCCCAGACCTGACGGGCGGCCTGCAGCAACTCCTGTGGCACCTCCCGGGCATCAATGTCGTCTACTGCTCCACGATGCATCCGCATGACTTCGAGGAACGGTTCGCGGTTCTTACGATACCCGGGGAATGGCCACCCGTGGTCCCGGGCGATGACCGCGGACTGGCGGTAGGCCTCGCCGGTCATGATGGCGGTGATGGCGGCGGCGTAGGCGCGGCCGGCCTCACTGTCGTAGGCCAGACCCCGCGCCATGAGCAGCGCGCCCAGATTGGCGTAGCCCAGTCCCAGTGGCCGGTAGTCGTGACTGTTTTCAGCGATGCGTGGAGTCGGGTAGGAGGCGTTATCCACAAGGATCTCCTGCGCGGTGATCATGATCCGACAGGCATGGCGGAACGCCTCGATGTCGAACTCTCCATCGGCATGGCGGAACTTCATGAGGTTGAGCGACGCGAGATTGCACGCGCTATCGTCGAGGAACATGTATTCGGAGCAGGGATTGGACGCGTAGATCCGATCCGTGTTCTTACAGGTATGCCACCGGTTGATGGTGGTATCGTACTGGATACCGGGATCGCCGCAAACCCATGCGCTCTGGGCGATCATCTGCATCAATTCGCGGGCCCGGTACGTCGCGGCTACCTCACCGGAAAGGACGTAACGCGTCTGCCACGCGCCGTCGTTCTCCACGGCATGCATGAACTCATCGGTGACCCGCACCGAGTGGTTGGCGTTCTGGAACTGTACGCTATCGTAGGCGCCCCCGGGCACATTGAACGCGCCGTCGTAGCCAGCTTCGATGAGTGCCCAGGCTTTCTTCTCTTCCTTCTCCTTGCAGGTGATGAACTCGACGATGTCCGGGTGATCGATGTTCAGAATGACCATTTTGGCGGCACGCCGGGTCTTACCGCCGCTTTTGATGGCCCCGGCGAACTGATCGAACCCGCGCATGAAGGACAGTGGCCCTGACGCCGTGCCCCCACCCTGCAGAGGTTCCCGGGATCCCCGGATTGTGGACAGGTTGGTCCCGGTGCCGCTGCCGTACTTGAAGAGCATGCCCTCCGTCTTGGCTAGCTCCAGAATGGACTCCATGGTATCCTGCACGCTATTGATGAAACAGGCGGAGGCCTGTGGCCGGGGTTGATCGGGCAACCCCACGTTGAACCAGACCGGGGAGTTGAACGCCGCTTTCTGGTACAGCAGGATGTGTGTTAGTTCATCCTGAAACGCCTGCGCGTCTTCCTCGGTGCGGAAATAGGCCATCTCGCGGCCCCAGCGCGCGATGGTGTTTGCCACCCGGCCGATCAGCTGACGCACGCTGTGCTCGCGTTGCGGCGTGCCGATGTGCCCCCGGAAGTACTTGGAGACGACCACGTTGGTGGCCAGCTGTGTCCACGACCTGGGGATCTCGACGTTCTTCTGCTCGAAGACTTTCTCGCCACGCTCGTTGGTGATAACCGCGTCACGTAACTCCCACTCCACAGTGCTGTACACATCCTCGCCGGGCCGGGTGAAGCGGCGTTCCACGGTGAGCCCCGGCGCACCTTCCGGTCGGGGGGAGCGGGATTTTGCGTGTCCATCTGCTGGCACGCGCGTTTTCACAACGGCCCGGCCATTGGCTGTCCGACCGGCCCGACTGACGGCAGCACCTGACGAGCCATCCACTTCAGCACACTGTATCACGGACTCGATATCTGTCTGGTAGGGCGTCTGTTCCTGGTTCAACTTCGAATACCTCCAACGAGCGATGACAGCGAGATCCTCTGTGATGGTTTACGGAACTGAGGATCCGGAATATCGGAAAAGAAGAAGGGGTTGTCAGTTTCCGTCGCCGGACGCGAACCGCCAGAGGAACGCGCCGACACACCTGCGACCAGTGCTATGGCAGGCACTCCATGGCGCAACACATCATAAAGGAAACTACTCTCGAAGTAACATAACCGGAATGTCTGTGTCACCTTCAATCTCCCGGTAGTCGTAGCGCTTCCTGCCATTCCACGCGCTCTCAGGGCTTGCGAGGCGGGTTCTGCCTCCGGAGCATGTTCACGATCTCTTTGAACTGAGTGGCGTCTTCAAACTGCCGGTACACGGAGGCGAACCGCACATAGGCGACCTGATCCAGCGTCTTGAGACGCTCCATGACCATCTCGCCGATTTCGCGCGATGTCACCTCCTTCTCCAGCCGATTGTACAGAAGCCGTTCGATCTCCATGGCGGCCTCTTCCAGCGCCTCAGCACTGACCGGACGTCCTTTGCAGGCAAGCTCCATACCCCGCACGATCTTGCGGCGGTCGAATGGTTCGCGCTTGCTGTCGCTCTTGACCACGATGAGTTTCATCTCTTCGATCTCTTCCATCGTGGTAAATCGGCGTTTGCAGACCTCGCACTCCCTGCGGCGCTTGATCGAGGCACCGTCATTGAGAGTACGCGTTTCAAGCACCCGGTCCCGATTCAGAGAGCCGCAAAATGGACATCTCATAGTGAGCGCGAGGCAGGCACACGATGCGCCGGACCGCCGTGCCGGGCTTGAAGCACCGGCAGGAGAACGTGCTGGCAGTTCCCTTTCAGGCTTATCAGGACACTAGATATTGTGCAAAATGGGAGAAATATGCCTAAATCTAGGCCCCGGTTAAGCATAGCACTCTATCACAGTGTTGTCAAGAGACCGGCGCAAAAAAGCGGATACCGTGGCGCGTATTATGTTACCGGGGAGTGTAGCAGGAAGCGGTAGCTGGAGTTCTGGGACTACCACGCCATGAGGGAACCATCCGCCGGTATGGGCACAGCCGGGGGGACGCTGAAGCCGGGTTGCACAGGAGGAGTGAGGAGACGCGCGTTGTAGAAAGGGGTCTGTGCAACAGGCACTACCAGAGGCGCAGCACCTGCAGGGGGCATGGTCACCGGGCGTTGCGGGGGCATGAGTGCAGGCACAGGCGGCACAGGAGCCGGCGCAACAGGTAAAGGCACCGAACGGAAGGGTACGCTGGCAGGACGCGGAGCGCGTGGCGGCCCGGGAGACGCCAGAGGCGCCAGAGCCATGCACGTCAGTACGCCTGCCAGCACGCTCAGAGACAGGCAGAAATGCCGGGTTACCCTCCGATCCGGGCGCAGGCCACCAGGTGTGATGCGCACAGAAGGTTCCCCGGCACGGGGCAGCGGGATCACGGTGGTTTTCTCTGGATCGACAGAAGGCATGGAGGACGCGTACCGGCTCATGGGACTTCATTATAACAGGAAGTGCAAACGCACACAAGGGTAGAGCAGACATGATCGCCACAAAGGAATGCCCGTTGCACACGGGAACGTACTTCTCGCAAGCGCTTCAACGCGACCAGTCCTACGCCTACTTTCTTCCGCCGGCGGTCAGCAGTACCCGACCGGCACCGCTGCTTGTCCTGTTGCATGGGCTGGGAGGCAGCTACATGGACTGGCCCGCGCAGACCCGCATTGCGCGCTACGCGGCCCAGTTCCACCTGATCATCGCGTTTCCCGATGGGGACAGCGGGTGGTACACCAACGCTCTCGACGGCACCAGTCGCTACGAAGACGATCTGATACAGGATTTTCTGCCCCACTTGCAACGCACCCTGCCGCTCCTGCCCCCGGGCAAGCACTGGGCGATCGGCGGGCTCTCTATGGGGGGGTATGGCGCGGTCAAGATCGCTTTGAAGCACACGCATCTGTTCTCTCTAGCCGTCAGTCACAGTGGCGCGTTCGATGAGCCCCATCGCCCGGAACCGCACCCGGTTTTCGGTGACCCGCAGACGCAGGCGCACTTCCGCATGCAGGAATCGGTCTACGCGCAGGCAGAACTGGCCCTGTGCCGCTACCCGGTCGATCGCCCACGCCTGATGCTGGACTGTGGTCAGGACGACCCGTTACTGCCTGCAAGCCGGCGCTTTAAAGACCATCTGACCTTTATCGGCTACCTCCACACCTATCGCGAGATGCCCGGCCACCACACGTGGCCTTACTGGGATCGCGCTTTCCGAACCGCATTGCCAGAAATCGCACAGCAGATCGGAGCACAGACGACCTGACGCGTACTCCTGAGGTACAATTTCGTTCTGCACGCAACGTCGTACAGATCCTGCAGGAGGAAGCACGCGGATTGCAGATTTTCGATCTGGTTGTGATCGGGGGCGGCTCTGCCGGATTGAAAGCGGCACGCACTGCAGCTCGCTCGGGATATCGGGTCGCTCTGGTAGAAGAGCAGCAGCTGGGAGGTGAATGTTTCTGGGCTGGATGCGTCCCGACCAAGGCGATGCTCCGTGCCGCAGAGGTGTGGCACCTGGCACGTAAAGCCTCTGATTTTGGTCTGGAAGTGTCGGTTCGGCACGCCCGTTTCGCAGCAGCTATGGCGTACCGGTACCGGGCTACGCGAAAGGTTGGTGGCGATGGCCCCGAGGATGCCGGGCTCTCTGCAATCGGGGTCGCCTGCTTCCACACCACCGCACGCTTCGAAGGCCCGCACGATATACGTGTCGGAGATCGGGTGATCCGGGGAGAGAAGATCATCCTTGCGACAGGCACGGTGCCCGTCGTGCCTCCGATACCGGGATTGCAGGAGGCCGGATTTATCACCAACCGCGAGGCTGTTCATCTGAAGGCCCTGCCGGGCCGCTTGCTGGTGCTGGGTGCAGGGCCCATCGGTCTGGAGTTCGCGCAGGCGTTCCGTCGCTTCGGTGCCGAAGTAACCGTTGTTGAGGTCGCCAGTACCGTGCTCCCGCGCGAAGATCCGGAGATCGCAGCACGCGTGGAGCAGTACCTGAAGGACGAGGGCATTCGCGTTCTGACCGGTGCGCAGATGGAACAGGTGACTCGCTCTGGTGGCGCCAGGCAGGTGCAGGTGCGCACGGCAACCGGTGACGTCCTCATACCCTGCGATGAAATTCTGGTAGCTGTCGGGCGGCGGGCAGCGATCGATCGGTTGAACCTGCCGGCTGCCGGCCTGCCTGCAGATCGCCGCTTTGTCGTGACAGACCCCTACCTGCGTACCGGGGTGCCCCATATTCTAGCGCCGGGCGACATCAACGGCGGCCATCTGTACACGCACGTGGCCAGCTATCAGGGCCGCATTGCTGCACATAACGCCTTTGCCGACTCTCCGGAACCGGTCGACCTGCGTGTGGTTCCGCGCGCCACGTTCCTCGATCCCGAGGTCGCCAGTGTCGGCCTGACAGAACCGGAGGCGCTGGCGCAGAACCGGAAGATCGCTGTGTACACCTTCGATTTCGCTCACTCGGACCGGGCCATTCTGCATGGCGACGCGCGCGGGCTGGTCAAGCTGATCGCAGACGCGGCCGATGGTCAGATTCTGGGGGGGCATATTGTGGGTCCGCACGCCTCCAGTCTCATCGCAGAGGTCACGCTGGCTATGCGGCATCATCTGCCTGTTCAGGCGATTGCTGACACCATGCACACCTATCCGACCTTCCCGGAGGCCATCGAGTCTGCCGCACTCTCCTCCCCTGTCTACCGTGGATAGACGGTCGGCAGGACCACATTGGAACCGACAGGTGCCACCATGTCCGTACTGGAAATCGACATCGCCCGAACCGCACAGGAACGCGAGGCCCTGTTTGCCCTGCGCATGCAGGTCTTTGTGCAGGAGCAGCACGTGCCCGAAGAAGAAGAGATCGATGCCTGCGATCAGACGGCGACGCACTTCGTGATCCGTTGCTCCCCGCCTCCCCCGGACTACCCGGCAGGAGTGATCGGGACAGCCCGCCTGATCAATAAAGGAGAGAATACGGGGAAAATTGGCCGGGTCGCTGTGGCAGCAGCGTTCCGCAGAATGGGTGCGGGCACGCGCCTGATGCAATTCATCGAGGCATACGCCCGCGAGCAAGGGTTGTGCCGTCTGGTCCTGGATGCGCAGTGCGCGGTCATCCCGTTCTATGAGAGGCTCGGCTACACGGCGGAGGGCGACGTTTTCATTGACGCCGGCATCGAGCACCGCTTCATGTACAAGGACCTGACAACCTCCCGGGAGGTTTCCTGATCATGTTCCAGTCCGTCAGACGCTCACGGTACCACCTGCCAATGCATGTCTTCCCGTGCGCTGTCCTGCTTCCCGGGGCGCTCTGCATCGCCAGCACCGTCTGCACGGCAAAGCCCGAACCGATCATCGGAATATTCGATCCGCAGTACCACGACGGCACGCGCCTCGCCATGGGGCGCGGCGATCGGCACGGACGCCTGCCCCCTCTGCCTGCCGGACAAACCGTGGCCCGCCGTCTTCTGATCTACAACGATACGTCGCGGGGAAGTCGGCTGCAGGTCAGGATCGCGCCCACGCTACATCTGAGTCCTGCTGAAAAGCGCAAACTGCCCCCCATTGTGACAACGTTGACGGTTCCCCCGGGAAGCAAGCAGGTCTTCGCGGCTACTCTCCGGGTGCCGCAGGTGCCGCACAATAGCGGTCTGGAACTGGTGCTGACGCTCCACAAAGCGGGCCGGGAGCGATTTCGGGACTCTCTGTTCTTCGTGGTGGTGCCTCCAGGCAGGGCAGGCACTACCGTAACATTCGAGGGCCGAGATGACCACACGCAGGGCAACTGGGTAGGTGCCTACGGCACGCAGGCGTTCATGGTGCCTGTACGACTGGGCCGTTCGGTGTATCAGACTCCGGGTGTGATGCTGCGTCGCGGGAGCGGGCTGGAGCGCCGCGTGGACGCCCCGATCGAGGATGACTACGCACGCCAGCAGATGATGCTCAACCTGGAGAACGCCGAGACCACCGATGACCCGCGTGTCGCCCTGCGTGGTCCGGGCCTGACAGAACGCTCCCCGGCCGCGTTCACCACCGACGGCGTCCCCATGCTGATTCGCGTGGACACCTCGGATGGGGACCCACGTCGATTGAGCCTGTACTTCCTGGACTACCATCGCCAGGGGAAAGCACAGGAAGTGAGCGTGTATGATCTGCACGGGCACCGACTGGACACGCGGCGCATTGCGGGCTACCAGAACGGCGCCTACCTCCGATATCGTTTCACCGGCTCCATTGTGGTGCGGATCGTGGCGCTGGATGGGCAGCCCCCCACACTCTCCGGAGTGTTCGTGGATCCTGCCGGGTCCCCACCGCACCGGGCAGCACGTTGACCGGGATCCCGGGTCTGCCCGCAGACCCGGTCCACCGTGGATCTGGTAACCATGGCAGACAGACGCATGACCTGTTCCCGATGCCCGCGCTACGACCGGGCAGAGCGCCGGTGCCTGGATGGCAAGGCCAACCCGCGCACCAAACGTGACACACGCGACCTGGTAGCTTTTCTGGGCGTGCAGGCGTTGTGCCACTACAATCCGTATCGCGAAGCCATGGCGTTTCGCATGTACTTTCCCGGGCGGCCTCTACTACACCCGGTACCAAAAACATCCCGCTCCCGGCAGCACCCCCCGGAATCGGCCCCCACGCAGGGACTGGAAGAGTGAACGCGAGCATTCTGCTGGCCTCACTCCACTCCGGAGCGCATCAGATACTCCGCAGTCTCCATACCGCTCAGAAACGCCTGATGCACGCGTCCGCGTCCCGGGCGCAGGGCGTCTCCGCAAACCACTACCCGGCATCCTGCAGGATTCACTTCATCGAAGCCGACCTCTCCTGTCGGTTGTGAATAGCGCCATCGCTTCACCTGCGCCCAGAGCGGAACGGCATAGGTCTCACCGAAAAGAGCGTGTAGAGCCTCCAGTGTGGTGCGGATCACGGCGTCATCCGGGCTCGCATAGTGGTCGCGACTGTACTCCGGCCCCAGTTGCGCGATCAGCAACGCCTCCCCGCCCGGGGCGCGCTCTCTGGCTTTCACGTGCTCAAATGCCAGCCAGAGCAGAGGCGTCTCGCGTTCCGCAGCCAGCAGAGCGTAACCCGGGGGCTCCGGCGCCGGACCTGCGTATCCCAGCAGAACGGTCAGGCAAGCAGTGTACTCCACAGACCGCAGCGCCCGGATGGACCGCGAACGATCCTCATGTAGCCGGGAGGCCTCCAGCAGATCGGCGGACTGCGGACCGGGAGCCGTCAGGATCACGGCATGCGCTTCTCCGATGAGCGTCCCTGTCTCCCCGTACAGGAGCAAGTGCCCTGCCGCCTCCTCAATTCGGGAGACACGCGTTTCCGTTTTCAGAGTAACTCTCTCGTGGGGCATGATCTGCAACATCCGTTTGGGCAGAGCCGTGATGCCGGAACGATACGCGAACTGCCGTTCTACGGCACGCTCCGGATCCGGTGGCAGGATCTCTCCATTCGCCGTGTAAAGACGCACCGGCGCTGTGACCTGCACCAGATCCTCGCAAAAGCACTCGCCCAGCATCAGATCAGCCAGAAGCGTGCCGTCGGGCTTGATTACCTGCGCTCCGTGATCGAGCGTGCAGCCGTTCACACGGCGCGTGGCCATCCTCCCACCAACACCACGGCTCTTCTCATAGAGGACGATCTGATACCCCGCACGACCGAGCAGGCGTGCTGCGCTCAGTCCTGCCATGCCGCAACCAACGATAGCAACTGTGGTACTCTGCACGATGCTCTGTACCCTCCTGCCACTGCATAGCGTTGTAGCTACAACCGTACGCGCTCCCTGAACCTCTGTGCCCGCACGATAGATTTTCCGATAGATAGCCCGGAGAAGGAAAAGGTTTTCACGGCGTCTGATACGTGTATTTTGTCCCGATCGACCATTCCCGGGCACTCTGCACACCGGATACGGCTCACAGAGATATGTCTGCGAAATCTGCCACGTTGCCACCGGAAATTCTGGACTCCGTCATTCACGGGGACTGTCGTGAGATCCTGCCAGCACTGCCACCGTGTACGGTAGACCTCATCTTTGCAGACCCGCCCTATAATCTGCAACTGCACAAGGATCTGTGGCGTCCGAACCTGACCTGTGTGGACTCTGTCTACGACCCATGGGACCGCTTCAGCAGCTTCGCCGAGTACGATCGGTTCACCCGGGAATGGTTGCTGGCCTGTCGGCGCGTTCTCAAGGACACCGGTACCCTCTGGGTCATTGGATCCTACCACAACATCTACCGCGTCGGCAGTATCCTGCAGGATCTGGGCTACTGGATCCTCAACGACGTGGTCTGGATCAAGTCGAACCCGACCCCCAACTTCCTCGGTACCCGCCTGTGCAACGCGCACGAGATCCTGATCTGGGCTGCCCGTTCCAGAAAAGCAGCCCGGTACACTTTCCACTACAGGAGCCTGAAAGCAAGCAACGATGACCTGCAGATGCGCAGTGACTGGTACCTGCCCATCTGCACCGGTGCCGAACGCCTCAAAAGCGCGGGAGAGAAAGCGCACACAACTCAGAAGCCCGAGGCTCTTCTCCACCGCATCATCCGGGCCTGCAGCAACCCCGGCGATGTGGTTCTGGACCCCTTCTTTGGCACCGGCACCACCGGCGCTGTCGCCAAACGGCTGGGGCGACGCTGGATCGGCATCGAGTGTGACGAGACCTACGTCCGCATGGCCCGTGCCCGCATTGAACAGGTCGTTCCCCTGCCGATCCCTGCTCCGATGCTGCCTCCCCCGCTGGATGCCCCCCGGCGTCGCATCCCGTTCGGCATGCTCCTCGAGTACGGGCTCATCGCCCCGGGAACTCTCCTGCGCCTGGGGCATACCGGTCACGTTGCCATTGTTATGGACGATGGCACCATTGCCTGCAATGGGCACCGCGGGTCCATCCACCGGGTCGGTTCTGCGTGTCTGAACAAGCCCGTATTCAACGGTTGGAAACACTGGTACTACCAGGATCCGCAGACCGGAGAGTACTTCCCTCTGGAGACCCTCCGCGAGATGATGCGCGCAATGTGCGACACGCCTCCGGGCCTGGCGGAAACCGTACGGTAGAATAACAGCATGAAACTGATCGTTGGCCTGGGCAACCCGGGCGCCGAGTACGCAGGCACCCGACACAACATAGGCTTCGAAGTCATTGCAGAGCTGTCACGCCGGCATCACATCCCGGTAGCCCGACGGAACTTCCAGTCCGTTTACGGCGACGGGCAGATCGCGGGCCAGAAGGTGCTTCTGGTCCGCCCCATGACCTACATGAACCTGTCGGGCCAGGCGGTAAGCGCACTCGCGCATTTCTTCAAGGTTCCTCCCGAGGACATCCTTGTCATCCTTGACGATGTGGCCCTGCCAACGGGTCAGCTTCGCCTGCGCACAGCCGGTTCCTCGGGCGGCCACAACGGCCTGGAGAACATCCTGCGCCACCTGCATACGCAGGCTGTACCGCGCGTGCGCATTGGCGTCGGTGCACCCCGCCCGGGTCAGATGGTCCGTTATGTGCTCTCTCGCTTTGGCCCGGAAGAGGAGCCGCTCATCGCAGAGGCCATTCAACGCGCGGCCGATGCCGTTGAGTGCATCCTCTGCCATGGTTTCGAGGTAGCCATGCAACGCTTCAACACGCGCAGGGAACGCTCGCGCCCCGATAACGCCTCGCATTCCCCATCCGAAGAAAATCCTCAAGAATCCTCTTGACACTGCTGCTACCCGTATGATATATTTCACTCCCGGTTCGGCAGAGTCCGGGCCGCATGCAGTGCACCTTGAAAAGTCGCGTACAGACGTTTTGTGCGGGCTCTGTTCTGCAGAGCGTCTTGCGTGCCACAGTGATTTCACGAGCGAGGATCCTTCTGTGTTCCCTCTCTGCAGGGAACAGCACTCACACTGCAAACAGCACTCGCCTGTGCGAGTGTGGACCATTTTCTGATGGAGAGTTTGATCCTGGCTCAGGACGAACGCTTGCGGCGTGCCTAAGAAATGCAAGTCGAGCGGGGTGATCGACTTCGGTAGGTCACCTAGCGGCGAACGGTCGCGTAACACGTAGGCAACCTGCCCCGAAGA
>JANWZQ010000184.1 GCA_025054835.1 Chthonomonadaceae bacterium | reverse complement strand
GAGATGGTGATGCCGGGGGACAATGTGCAGATCACGGCGGAGTTGTTGCAGCCGATAGCTCTGGAGGAGGGCTTGCGGTTTGCGGTGCGTGAGGGCGGGCACACGGTCGGGGCCGGCGTCGTCACCAAAATTCTGGAGTAGGATCTATGAGGGCCGGTCGCTGGCTCCTGTAGCAGCGGACCGGTTCTTTGTTGCATGATCTCCGTGTCTGCCTCCGGGCAGCAGGGGAAGGAAGACGAACAAGATGGCAACGCTGTTTCGACAGGATAAAGTGCGTATCCGCCTGCGGGCGTTCGATCACCGCATTCTGGATCAGTCGGCAGAGAAGATCGTGGATACGGCTCGACGCACCGGGGCCCGGGTCTCCGGGCCGGTGCTCCTGCCGACGGAGAAAGCGATCTTCTGTGTGAACCGGGGCACCACGATCGATAAGGAGTCGATGGAGCATTTCGAGCAACGCACGCACAAGCGTTTGATCGACATTCTGGAGCCGGGCCCCAAGACGATTGATGCGCTCATGCGGCTTGACCTGCCCAGCGGAGTAGATATCGAAATCAAGCTGTGACGGTGCACTTCACACGTCCCGGCACACACGCCGCAGGCCGGGCAGCATGAGATGAAAACAGGAGATATATCGTGGCAGTCGACACAATTCTGGGCAGGAAGATCGGAATGACCCAGGTCTTTGATGACCGCGGGGAGATTGTTCCGGTCACCGTGATAGAGGCAGGCCCCTGCATTGTCACGCAGCTCAAGAGTGTTGCAACAGATGGCTACAACGCCATTCAGGTCGGGTTTGGTGAGATCCGCCCGCGGCTGGTCAACAAACCCGAGGCGGGGCATTTCCGGAAGGCCGGTGTGCCGCCGATGCGCTACCTGCGGGAGATCCGCACCGATGACGTGGCGGAGTACCACCCCGGGGATACGATCCGGTGCGATATTTTCCAGCCGGGGATGCGCGTCAAGGTGACCGGGATCTCGAAGGGCAAGGGCTTCGCCGGTGTGGTGAAGCGGCACCATTTCCACGGTGCGGACATGACGCATGGCTCGATGATCCACCGCAAACCGCAGTCCAGTGGCGCGACCGATGCGGCGCGCACGTTCAAGGGCACCAAGAAGCCCGGCCAGATGGGCAACAAGCGTGTGACGGTGCGCGGTCTGCGGGTGGTCCGGGTGGACCCGGAGCGGAATCTGTTGCTTGTGCAGGGCGCAGTCCCCGGTTCCGATGGCGGACTGCTGACCATCCAGCGTATCCCGCGTTAGGAGTGAAGGAAGATGGCATCGATACCTCTGTATAACGTGGAAGGACAGGAAATCGGGACACTCGCCCTGCCGGACGCCATTTTTGGTGTGCCTTTTAACGAGGCGCTGGTGCATCAGGCGATTGTTACGGAGGAGGCGAACTGGCGCCAGGGCACACATGATACCAGGGGTCGTTCGGAAGTGCGGGGTGGGGGCCGCAAGCCGTGGCGTCAGAAGGGCACCGGGCGCGCCCGTCAGGGTTCAATCCGTGCTCCGCACTGGCGGCATGGTGGTGTTTACGGCGGGCCTACGCCGCGCTCTTATCGGAAGGCGTTGCCGGTCAAGATGCGCCGGGGAGCGATGCGGTGTGTGCTGTCGGCCAGAGTGGCCGAGGGCGCCATGATCGGTCTGGACTCTGTGGATCTGGGGTTTGAGCCAGGCCCGAAGGGAACTCCGGTGCCGCGCACCAAGAAGGTGCTCGCCCTGCTGAAGGCGCTTGGCCTGCATGAGACGCGCCGGGTGCTGATCGTGATCCCCGAGTATGATCCGATCTTGCTGAAGTCTGCGCGGAATCTGCCCAATGTGGAGCTGCGTTTTGCTCCAAATTTCTCGGTACGTGACGTGACGGTGGCGCACCGGATCGTGCTGGTTCGGGACGCTCTGCCCCGGATTGAGGCGGTGTGGACCCCGGATGCCGCTCACGTCGCACAGCCGGAATCGGAGGAGGTACCCGCATGAGCCGCGACCCGCATGAGATCATCATCCGGCCGCTGGTTACTGAGAAGAGCAGTGACCAGGCGAAGATGAACAAATATCACTTTCAGGTCGCTCTGGACGCCAATAAGTACGAGATTGCTCAGGCCGTCAAGGCGATCTACGCCAAGGACAACCCGCGTGTGCTGGCGGTCAACACCCTGCGTGTGAAGGGGAAGAAGAAGCGCGCTCTGGTCCGGGGAGGTAAGCCCGGTTATACCCCTGACTGGAAGAAAGCGATTGTGACCACGGAAGCGCCGCTTTCAATCTTTGAGGAGATGGGGATCTGATGCCAGTCCGAAAGTACAAACCAACGACTCCGGCGCGCCGCTTCCGTTCGGTCTCCACGTTTGAGGAGCTGACCAAGAAGGAGGGCAAGAACCAGCCGGTAGATCCGTACAAGCCTCTGTTGCGCCCCCTCAAGAAGACCGGTGGACGCAACAACAAGGGGCGCGTCACGCACCGTTTCCACGGCGGTGGCAACAAGCGCATGTACCGCGTGATCGACTTCAAGCGGGATAAGCTGGATATGCCGGCCCGGGTGCTGACTGTTGAGTACGACCCGAATCGCACCTGCCGTATCTCACTGGTGGAGTATGAGGACGGGGAGAAGCGCTACATTCTGACGCCTCTCGGCCTGAAAGAGGGGGATACGATTGTGTCCAGCGATACGGCGGACATTCGCCCGGGTAATTGCCTGCCGCTGCGTGCGATCCCGGTAGGTACGACCATTCACAACATTGAGTTGTATCCGGGCAAAGGCGGGCAACTGGTGCGTTCTGCCGGCGTGGGCGCGCAACTGATGGCGAAAGAGGGTAAGTACGCGCAGGTGCGCCTGCCTTCCGGGGAGACGCGTCTGATCCTGCTCACCTGCCGCGCTACTGTCGGGCAGGTGGGTAACCCGGATCATGAGAACATTTCGCTGGGCAAAGCGGGCGTTTCGCGCTGGAAGGGCATTCGTCCGCATGTGCGCGGTGTGGCGATGACCCCGCGCGATCACCCGCATGGGGGCGGTGAGGCGCAGAGCCCGGTGGGGCGCAAGAAGGGACCGGCGACTCCGTGGGGTAAGCCGGCTCTGGGCCGTAAGACCCGCCGGAACAAGGCGACCGACAAGTTCATTCTGCGCCGCCGAGGAGATAAGTAAGCTGGAACGCTGCGGCGGCACCGGAGCACTGTTCTCCTGCGTCTGCCGCCGTCGGCTTCCACGTGCTGGAGACTACCATGGGACGTTCACTGAAGAAAGGACCTTACGCAGACCCGAAGCTGCTGGCCAAAGTCCGGGAGATGAACGCACGCAATGAGAAGAAGGCCATCAAAACGTGGTCGCGGCGTTCCACGATCTTCCCGGATTTCATCGGCCACACGTTTCTGGTACATGACGGTCGCAAGCACATTCCGGTTTTTGTGACTGAGAACATGGTCGGGCACAAACTGGGAGAGTTCGCGCACACCCGCCTGTTCCGTGGACACGCCGGGCAGCAGGTAGAGCGACGTTCAGGCATCAAGTAGAAGGCAGGACACATACGATGGGAAACGATACGACGGTCGATGCGCCGGAGCGCCCGCGTGAGCACCGGGAGAACCGGAAGAAGAACCTCGGGCGCAAGGTAGCAACCAATCAGGCGATGGCGGTCGCTAAGTACGTTCGTGTCCCGCCGCGTAAGGCACGTCTGGTTATGGACGAGGTGCGCGGCATGTACGCGACCGACGCTCTGAATTTCCTGCGCTTTATCCCCAATCGGGCTGCCGTTTTCATCTCGAAAGTGCTGACGTCCGCCATGGCGAACGCGGCCAACAACCATAACCTGAACCCGGATCATCTGAAGCTGGTGGAGGCCCGTGTGGATGAGGGCCCCCGGATCAAGCGGATCCGTGCCCGCGCTCAGGGCCGTGCGTATCGCATCCTGCGGCGCACCAGTCACCTGACGGTGATCCTGGAGGAAGTAGGTCCGAAGCCGCGCAAGCCACGTGCGACGAAGGGGCAACCCGGTAGCCGGGCACAGGCCGCACGCGCGGCGCGTGAGGCTGCAGCTGCCCCCCTCACCCCACCCACTGCGGCTACGGCACCTCCGGAGGAGACGCCCGCGCCTCCTGCCGATGTGACGCCCTCTGCGCCTGTAGAGACCGTTGCCGCTGTGGAGCCTGTTGCAGAGCAGCTTGCTGCCCCTGTGGAGGCAGATACGGGCGCAGCTCCCCGGGAGGACGCCTCTGCCTCTGCCACAGAGGACGCGACAACGCCCGAGGCGGAGACGAAGTAGAGAAAGGAAAGCAGATTGGGACAGAAGGTCAACCCTATCGGTTTGCGCGTTGGTATCATCCGCGATACAGATAGCAAGTGGTATCTGCCGAAACGTGGGTTCGCGGAGGCGCTGTACGAGGACTATCGGATCCGCCGCTATATCAAGAAGCGGCTGGCGAATGCGGCGGTCTCGCGTATCGAGATTGAGCGCGCGGGCACCCGGGTCAAGGTGACTCTGCACACGGCCAAGCCAGGCATTATCATCGGGCGCGCCGGCAAGGGTGTGGAGGAGCTGAAGGCCGAACTGGTCAAGCTCACCAAGAAAAAAGAGAATGAGGTGCACCTGAGCGTGCAGGAGATCCGCTACCCGGACATGGATGCTCAGCTGGTGGCGGAGTCTGTGGCGCAACAGATTGAGAAGCGCGTGGCCTACAAGCGGGCGATGCGTCAGGCGGTCCTGCGTGCCATGAAACTGGGCGTGCGCGGGATCCGGGTGATGTGCTCCGGCCGTCTGGCAGGCGCCGAGATGGCGCGCCGGGAGCAGGACCGTCAGGGGAAGATTCCGTTGCACACGTTACGCGCAGATATCGATTATGGCTTTGCAGAGGCCGCGACGACCTACGGCAACATCGGTGTCAAGGTCTGGATCTACAAGGGTGATATCCTGCCCGGTCAGCCGCGGCAGACAGAACCGGAGCCGGTACGCGCGCGCGGCGAGGGCCGCCCGGACCGTTCTGAGGAGCGTGTTAGCCGTGGCGGGCGCGGCGGACGTGGCGGGCGTGGTGGTACGCGCTCCGGTGGTGGGCGTGGCGGACGGCGTCCTGCAGCATCAGACGGTGCGGCGCGTGCTGAGACGCCTCCGGCAGAGGCCCCGGCCTCTGCGCCCCCTGCAGAGGAGTGAGACTTTTTTCAGGAGCGTGACACCATGTTAATGCCGAAGCGCGTGAAATATCGCAAGCAGCATCGGGGACGGCGGCGCGGGAAGGCCACGAGTGGCAACGTCGTCAGCTTCGGGGAGTATGGCCTGCAGGCCATGGAGTCCTGCTGGATGACGGCCAATCAGATCGAAGCCGCTCGCATCGCAATGAACCGCTATGTTCGCCGTCAGGGAAAGATCTGGATCCGTATCTTCCCGGACAAGCCGTTCACCAAGAAGCCGGCAGAGACCCGGATGGGTTCGGGCAAGGGCTCTCCGGAGGGCTGGGTGGCGGTGGTGAAGCCCGGCCGGGTGCTCTTCGAGATGGCAGGGGTGACTGAGGAGCAGGCACGTGAAGCGATGCGACTGGCCTCGCACAAGCTGCCGATTGCCACCCGGTTCATCAAGCGTGCGGAGCCTGCGCCCGCAGCGGCTGCTCCGATGCCATCCGGGGCATCTGTGGAGCCGGAAGCGTTGGAAGAAGCCCCGGCATTTCCAGCTCCGGAGGAGGCAACCAGCGCTCCTGCGGCCCCTGCTGCCGCTGATGTTGCAGTAACGGAACCGGCAACGCCCTCGAACGTTGCGGAGAGCACGGAGGAGACCGATGGCGGAGCTTAAGAAGAGTCAGATCCGTGAGCGGCTGCGCGCCATGAGTGATCAGGAGTTGCGCGCTGAAATCGCCGCGCAGCGCGCTGCCCTGTATCATCTGCGTCAGCGCAACATGATGAAGCAGCTGGACAACACCGCGGCCATTCGTGACGCACGGCGCAATATTGCCCGCGCCCTGACCATTCTCCGAGAGAGAGAACTGGCCGCCGAGAGGAACAAGCAGTGATGTCGGATGATGCCGTGAACCCGGAAACCATGTCAGATACTGCCGGGACGCCGGCCCCGGAGGATCCTTCTCCGGACGCTGCGGTCCCGGTCACGCCAGACGCGTCGGTGCCCGAGATAGTGAGCACGCCTGAAGCGTCCACCGCGCCTGCTGCGGTTGCAGAGGCGGCCCCGTCGGGCTCCAGCGCCAGACAATCGCCACAGCGAGGCCGGCGCAAGGTGCGTATCGGCAAGGTAGTCAGTAACAAGATGCAGAAGACGGTTGTGGTTGTGGTCGAGACCCGCGTTCGCCACCCGCTCTACGGCAAGTTCATGCGTCGCACCACACGCTTCAAGGCGCATGACGAGCAGAACCTGTGCGGTGAGGGCGATACCGTCGAGATCATGGAGACGCGCCCGCTCTCCAAAGAGAAGCGCTGGCGCGTGGTCCGCATCGTGGAGAAAGCGAAGTAGGCACAGAGCGATGATCCAACCATATACGCGTTTGAAGTGCGCGGACAACTCGGGCGCACGTGAGATCATGTGCGTGCGTGTTCTGAAGGGTTCCAACACGCGCTACGCCTACGTCGGGGACATTATTGTCGGCGTGGTCAAGTCGGCGACCCCGAACCAGCAGGTCAAGAAGAGTGACGTGGTCAAGTGCGTGATTGTGCGCACCCGTCAGCCCATCCGACGCAAGGATGGTTCGGTGCTTCGTTTTGACGATAACGCGGCCGTGGTGATCCAGAACAATCTGGAGCCACGCGGCACCCGCATCTTCGGCCCCGTTGCGCGGGAGTTGCGGGAGCGCGATTTCATGAAGATTGTGTCGCTGGCCCCGGAGGTGCTCTGAGATGCCCAGGACGAAAGCGGATACGCCAGCGAAGCCGGTGAAGTTACGGGTTCGCAAGGGCGACATTGTGGAAGTGATCTCCGGCAAGGATGCGGGCAAGCGGGGCGAGATCATCGCGGCGCATCCCAGAGAAAACAAGGTGACTGTGAAAGGCCTCAACATCGTTATCAAGCATCAGAAGGACCGCCCGAACCGCAAGCCGGGTGCTACCGGCCCGGAGCAGGTGATCAAAGGAGGCCGGATCGAGAAGGAAGCGCCGTTGTACGCCTCCAAGGTGATGCTGGTCTGCCCTAACTGTCAGCGGCCGACCCGTGTCGGCTACGCGTACAAAGAGGGTACCGAGAAGCTGTCGCGACGAAAGTACCGGGTCTGCAAACATCCAGACTGCGGGAAGCCCATTGACTGAGATTCCGGGGAGTCCATCGGGTGAGGCCACACCACCGGTCGGCAATCGGTGGTCGGGAAAGGGATAGTGTAGAATGGCTCGCTTGAAAGAACTGTACAGGACCAGAGTGGTGCCGGAACTGATCAAGCAGTTCAATTACAAGAACGTGATGCAGGTTCCGAAGCTGGAAAAGATTGTTCTGAACATGGGCGTTGGTCGCGCCGGGCAGACCGGGGCCGGTGAGGCTGCCAAGGAGCTGGATGGCGCGGTGCGCGACATGGCTGTTATCACCGGTCAAAAGCCCGTGGTGACGCGCGCTCGCAAGTCGATCTCGAACTTCAAGATCCGTGCAGGAGCACGGATCGGGTGCAAGGTCACCCTGCGGGGCGAACGGATGTATGAGTTTCTGGATCGCCTGGTGAACGTGACCCTGCCGCGCATCCGGGACTTTCAGGGGGTCTCTCCCAGCTCATTCGACGGGCGCGGCAACTTCGCCATGGGCATGAAAGAACAGCTGGTCTTTCCGGAGATCGACTACGATAAGATCGACAAAGTGCGTGGGATGGATATCATTATCTGCACCACCGCACGCACCGATGAGGAAGCGCGTGCCCTGCTGCAGGCGCTGGGCATGCCCTTCCGGCAGAAATAATGCCGGGTCTTAAGCCCTCTATATAGCATTGCTCCGTGCGTGTTGCGGGTGATTGCTTCCCTGACAAGTGAATAGAGACGTGCACTCTGCCTTCGCCGCCGCGTCCCAACCAGTGAGCGTGGCGCGGACGCGACGACGTTCGGGTTGAGGACGAGATAGAGAGAGACCTTCACCCACGATGCAGGACATTCCGCCGCACCGCGTCCGCGGCTGCGTGGCGTGTCAGCGAATAATACAGGCGAGGAGAGTTTGAGATGAAAACCTACGGGATCACGGCGATCCGCAACGTCGGTCTGTTCGGCCATCAGGGCAGTGGGAAGACATCGCTGGCTGAGGCGCTGCTGTATACGGCGGGTGCGATTGATCGCATGGGCCGTGTTGACGACGGCACGGCAACCTGCGATTTCGACCCCGAGGAGCAGAAACGACGCATCAGCATCAATTGCGCCATTGCGCCCGTGGAGTGGCACGGAACCAAGATCAATCTGGTCGATGTGCCGGGATATCTGGACTTCCAGGGCGAGGCGCGCAGCGCGATGTACGTTGTGGAGGCTGCCATTCTGGTGACGCCAGCGCAGACAGATCCCGAGGTCGGGTTCGATATTGCCTGGGATCTCGCGGCAGCACGCAAGCTTCCTCGCGCGATCTTTGTCAACAAAATGGATCGGGAGAACGCCGATTACGCGCAGATCGTGCAAACCCTGCGGCAACGTTACGGCAACGGGGTTGCGCCGCTGCAATTGCCTATTGGTTCTGCCGAGAGCTTCCGGGGTGTCATCGATCTGATCGAGATGAAGGCGTTCCTCGGTGCAGGCAAGACTGTGGAGTGTGTCGACATTCCGGCCGAGTACATGGCTGAGGCACAGAAGTTCCGGGACCTGCTGGTAGAGTCCGCGGCAGAAGGCGATGACGAGCTGATGATGAAGTATCTGGACGGGGAGGAGTTGACGCACGACGACGTGGTGCGCGGGTTGCATGAAGGGATCGACGCGGCCCGGGTTTTCCCCGTGCTCTGCGGCTCCGCCCTGAAAGATATCGGGATGACCGATCTGCTGGACATCATCGTGCATGAATTCCCGAACCCGGTTGAAGTGGGTACACTCCACGGGGTCAACCCGCAGACGGGCAATGAGGAGGTGCGCGAAGCGACGGATACATCCCCGCTGGCCGCGCTGGTTTTCAAAACGCTCGCGGACCCGTTTCTGGGCACGCTCAGCTACTTCCGGGTGATGTCCGGGGTGTTGAAAAGCGGTGCCACCGTGTTGAACGCCACCACGGGCAAGGAGGAGCGGATCGGCCAGCTCTACTACGCGCGGGGTAAAACGCAGGAAGCCACCGCCGAGGTGCATGCCGGTGATATCGGGGTTACGGCGAAGCTAACGGATACCCATACCGGCGACACGCTCTGCGACCCGGGCAGGCCCATTGCTCTGGACCGAATGGACTTCGGGGAGCCGGTTTTTGAACAGGCCATTGTAGCAAAGACCAAGGTGGATGAGGACAAAATGGGTCCGGCGTTGCAACGTGTGGCGATGTCGGACCCCGCGTTCCGGTACTACCGCGATCCGGAGACCGGGCAGACGGTGATTGCCGGAGCCGGTGAGACACACCTGGCCATTGTAGTGGAACGCATGAGGAAGTTCGGCGCCAACGTGGAGGTCGTGGATCGGAAGGTCCCCTATCGCGAGACCATCACGCAAAAAGCCGAGGGGCAGGGACGCCACAAGAAGCAGACCGGAGGTCGCGGGCAGTTCGGTGATTGTCACATCCGGATGGAGCCGAACCGGGGCGGCGGTATTGTGTTCGTGGATGAGATTGTGGGCGGTGCCATCCCGCGGCAGTACATCCCGGCCGTGGAGAAGGGCATCCGGCAAGCGGCAGAGACCGGGATTCTGGCCGGATATCCGGTGGTGGATTTCAAGGTTACCTGCTACGATGGCTCTTACCATGAGGTGGATTCCTCGGAGGCCGCGTTCATCATGGCCGGGATCATCGCGTTCAATAACGTGGCGTCCAAGGCTGGACCGGTGCTGCTGGAGCCCATCCTGAACGTGGAGGTACAGATCCCGGAGGGGATGCTCGGCGATGTGATGAGCGACCTGACCGGCAAGCGTGGGCGCATTCTTGGCACGGAAGCGCTGGGCAACGGGAAGGTGCTGTTGAAAGCCACCGTGCCACAGGCGGAAATGCTGCGTTACGCCATTGACCTGCGTTCGATCACGCGCGGCAGGGGCACTTTTCGAACGAGTATGTCGCACTACGAGGAAGTTCCCGCGCATCTGGCGCAGAACATCATCGCGAACCACAAGAAGGAGCGCGAGGCGGGCGATCACCATCACTAGCCCGTAACATTCTTGGGACGGCGGGCCACTCTGGCCCGCCGTGACAGGGGCACTGGTCCCGACTATCCGATCGGAGGTTCAAGCGTTTGGCCAAGCAAGCATTGATTATGAAACAGAAGCGCAAGCCGAAGTTTCCGGTGCGCGCGTACACGCGTTGCAATGTTTGCGGACGGGCACGGGGGGTTTTCCGCCGCTTCGGCCTGTGCCGCATCTGTCTGCGCGAGATGGCCCACCGCGGGCTGATCCCCGGGGTTACCAAGTCGAGCTGGTAGGAGAGAACACGCATGGCGTACACCACGGACCCCATTGCCGATCTGCTCACACGTATCCGCAACGCGAACCGGGCCAATCATGACTCACTGGAGATCTCCTGCTCGAAACTGAAGCTGGAGATCGTGAAAATCCTGCACGCCGAGGGCTTCATCAAGAACTATGAGGTGATCCGACAGGCCCCGCAGGATAAGATCAAGATCGTGCTCAAGTATGGCCCGAAGCGCGAGAAGGTGATCACCAATCTGAAGCGGATCAGCAAGCCCGGGCTGCGCGTCTACTGTGGCAAGGACAATATTCCCCGTGTGCTGCGGGGCCTGGGGATTGCGATCCTGTCCACATCCCAGGGGGTTATGACGGACCGGGAGGCACGCAAGCGCGGCATTGGCGGCGAAGTCCTCTGTTATGTCTACTGATGCATAGTTGCCTGCCCGCTCTGCCGACCGCGCACCGGGCAGGAAAGAGGCTGGAGAGATGTCACGAATTGGCAGAAGACCTATTCCGATACCGGCAGGAGTCACGGTGACTCCGGAGCCGGATGGCACGGTCACGGTGAAAGGCCCCAAGGGCACACTGACGCGCCGCTTCAATCCGGACCTGATCTTCCGTCAGGAGAACGGGCATGTGATTGTCGAGCGCCCGTCCGATAGCAAGGAGCATCGCGCGTTGCACGGCCTGTCACGCACCCTGCTGGCCAACATGGTGGAGGGCGTAACCAGGGGTTATGAGAAGCAGCTGGAGATCCAGGGCGTGGGTTTCCGCGCACAGATGGTCGGCAACAACCTGCAACTTGCAGTAGGCTTCTCGCACCTGATTGAGGTGTGGCCTCGCGAGGGCATCACGTTCTCTGTGGGCAACGATCCACAGACACGCAATCCGATCATCACGGTAGCAGGAATTGATAAGGAGCGCGTAGGGCAGACGGCTGCCGAGATCCGCAAGCTACGCAAGCCGGAGCCCTACAAAGGCAAGGGCATTCGTTACAAGGGCGAGTACGTCCGGCGCAAGCAGGGTAAAGCGGGCGCGAAGGGCGGGAAGAAGAAGTAGGGCTCTTGCCCTGCCCTGTGTACCGTTAGTCTGTGGTATAATGACTATTCGCGCGCCGATACCCGGTGCGCGCACACGTGAGAGGCGCTGGGTCGGCAATCCAGCGCCAGAGGGAAAATCATGAAGGTAGAAGAGAAGCGCAGGTTGCGCCTGCGGCGTCATCGCCGTGTCCGCGCAAAAGTGCGTGGGACGGCGGAGCGTCCGCGGTTGAACGTGTTCCGCAGTCTGCAGCACATCTACGCGCAGTTGATTGACGATACCGCAGGTCATACGCTGGCTGCAGCGTCCACGCTGGACCGTGAGCTCCGGGCCTCTCTGAAGAACGGAGGCACTGTGGAGGCCGCGCGTGCGGTCGGGAAACTGATCGCGGAACGCGGGAAAGCCGCTGGCATTGAGAAGGTAGTCTTCGACCGCGGAGGTTACAAGTATCACGGCCGCGTGCAGGCTCTTGCTGACAGCGCGCGCGAGGCCGGGCTGGTGTTTTAACTGAAGGAGCATTCATTGGCACGGATCAACCCGGACACACTGAATTTAGAGACGCGCCCCATCCGCACCAACAAGTGCCAGAAAACCACCAAAGGTGGCCGGACGTTGAGCTGGAGTGCGCTGGTGATTGTGGGTGACCGGAACGGTCATGTCGGTTGCGGTATCGGGAAGGCGCGGGCCATCCCCGATGCGATTCGCAAGGGCGAGGAGGCCGCCAAGAAGAACCTGATTGCGGTACCGATTGTTGGCGGCACGATCCCGCATGAGCTGGTGGTGACCGAGGGAGCAGCGGAGGTGATGCTGAAGCCCGCCTCTCCGGGAACCGGCATCGTGGCCGGAAGCAGCATGCGCACGATTCTGGAGCTAGCCGGAATCCACGATGTGCTGGGCAAGTCGCTGGGGTCTTCGAACGCGGCGAACATCGCCTGGGCGACCATGAAGGCCCTGCGGCAATTGAAGCGCATTGAGGACGTGGCGCATCTGCGCGCCAAACCGGTGGAAGAACTGACGCCGTGGGTGCGTAAGTTGCAGGAGACCACGCATGTCGGCTAAACTCAAAATCACCTGGAAGAAGAGCACGATCGGCTACGCGCAATCGCAACGGGACACGGTACGCTCTCTGGGCCTGAGGCGGTTGAATCAGAGCGTCATTCGCGAGGACACGCCGATCGTACGCGGGATGATCCATAAGGTCAGGCATCTGGTCACGGTAGAACCGGTGACCGATGATGCGCCAGAGAGCACGGGGGGCGATCATGTCTGAGAACCATGAGCCTGTGGGCATTCATAACCTCCGGCCGGCACCGGGGGCTGTGCACCGGCCCAAGCGTGTGGGGCGTGGAATTGGGTCGGGCCACGGGAAAAGCTGTACGCGAGGCACCAAGGGGAACAAGGCCCGGGGACAGATCAACCCGAACTTCGAGGGGGGGCAGACACCCTTGCATCGTCGCCTGCCCCATCTGCGCGGCGTACCCAGTCGCAATCCGCATGGATTCAAGGTCATTCGCGATCGGCGCTACGCGGTGATCAATCTGAATGTGCTGGAGGAGCACTTCGAGGCAGGGGCGGAGATCACGCCGGATGTGCTGCTGGAGCGCGGGCTCCTGCGGCAACTGCACTATGGCCTGAAAGTACTGGGTGACGGTGACCTGACCAAGCCGCTCTCGGTGCATGCGCACCGTTTCAGCAAGAGCGCGCAGGAGAAACTGGAGGCAGCCGGCGGGTCGGTGCAGGTGTTGCCCCCTCTGCGGCGCCGCGCGTAAGTGCCCGATAGGAAGCTGTCTGGAGGAATGTATCGATGATCGAGGCGTTACAACGAGCCTTCAGCATTCCGGAGTTGCGCCAGCGTCTGCTTTTTGTGCTGGGCGCTTTCATGGTGTTTGCCATCGGGGCTCACATTCCGGTGCCGGGGCTGGACCACAAGAAGCTGGAGGGCGTATTGAGCAGCATGGGCGGTCTGCTCAGTCTGGTCGATGTGTTCTCCGGGGGTGCTCTGCGCCGCACCTCCATCTTCGCCATGGGTATCACGCCCTACATTAACGCTTCGATCATCATGCAGGTGATGGCGATCGCTATCCCGCAACTGGAGCAGATGCAGAAAGAGGGCGAGGCCGGGCGGAAGCGTCTGGCACGGATCACGCGCCGTCTCACGGTCGGGCTTGCCGCCATGCAGGCCTTCGGTCTGACCGTGATGTTCGCCTCCGGCGGTGTGAACATCCCGCTCACGGCACGCATCCAGATCGTCGTCACGCTCACAGCGGGCTCCATGTTCTTGCTCTGGCTCGGTGAGCAGGTGACGCAGAAGGGCGTAGGTAACGGCGTCTCGCTGATGATCTTTGCGAGCATTCTGCTGAGCCTGCCGTATCAGGTGAATCAGATTGTGGCGCAGTTGCGCGCCGGTACTGTCAGCTGGTTCATGGTGCTGTTCCTGATCGCGGTGTTCATCGCGACGATCTACGCAGTGGTGTACATCACGCAGGGTACCCGGCGGATCCCGATCCAGCACACCAAGCGCGTGATCGGCATGCGGCAGACTCAGGCCGGCGCCTCGTACCTGCCGATCAAAGTGAATTCGGCCGGCGTGATCCCGATCATTTTTGCGATCTCGCTGCTGCTGTTCCCGGCGACGGTAGTGAACGCTTTTCCGGGTCAGACCGGGTTCATCGGGTGGTTGAAGGAAGCGGTGAACTATCTGCAACCGGGCAACAATGCGTTTGCCACCCTGCTGTACGCCCTGCTGGTGATCGGGTTCACCTACTTCTACACGTCCATCGTGATGAACGTGCAGGAGATGGCGGACAACTTGAAAAAGTACGGCAACTACATTCCCGGCATTCGTCCCGGCAAGCCGACGTTCGAGTATCTGGAGCGCGTGATTTCTCGCATCACGCTGGCCGGCGCCGTCTTTCTAGCCTTGATCGCTGTGCTGCAGTACATCCTGCCCGGCATGAGTCAGTTCCGCTCTTTCTCGCTGATCGGCGGCACCTCGCTCCTGATCGTTGTAGGCGTGGCCATTGAGACCATGCAGGCCATCGAGGCACAGCTGTTGATGCGCAACTACGAGGGTTTCATCAAGTCCGGAGGGCAACGCAGCACCATAGGAGGACGTTAACTGCGCGTTTTCTGGATGTTCGATTTTCCGCCTGTCCGTCAGGGCGGTCTGCGTTCTTGCCTCGCAAATCGAAGATCAGAAAGCGAGTCTTCGTTGAGGATGCATGCGCATGATACTGGCGTTAATGGGGCCGCCGGGAGTTGGCAAGGGAACGCAGGCTGCCCGCATAGCCCTGCACTACGGGGTTCCTGCAATCTCCACAGGAGCCATGTTCCGTGAGGCCGTGGCGCAGGGCACCGAGCTGGGGCGCATCATTCAACGTTACCGGATCGATCAGGGGGAATTTGTGCCGGACGATGTGGTCATCGCAGCGGTCTCTGCCCGGATTGATGCGCCTGACTGCAAGCCGGGCTTCCTGCTGGATGGCTTCCCCCGCACGATCCCGCAGGCCGAAGGGCTGGATCGGATGCTGGCGGAGAAGGGGCGATTCCTCAAGGGTGT
>JANWZQ010000023.1 GCA_025054835.1 Chthonomonadaceae bacterium | reverse complement strand
CCTCTCGCATGGCCGGAAGCCTCTCCTGCGGCGTGCCCTGTTGCGCCGTTGCAGGCATCACCAGCCCCCAGGGCAGCAGTAGAAGGAGCACAGCACGCATGTGGATGGCACCTGTCTGCATGGCAGGAGAACGAGGGCTCAGGCTGGAGGGAGCAGTTCTTCGGGACGGAACCAGAGAGCGATTTCTGCCTGCGCGGTCTCCAAGGCGTCGGAGCCATGCACCAGATTCGTCTGGATTTCCGTGGTGAAGTCGCCGCGGATGGTACCCGGCAACGCCTCTGTGGGCCGGGTCGCGCCGATCATAGTGCGGGTGAGTTTGATTGCGTCCGGGCCTTCCCAGACCATGGCAACCACAGGCCCGGAAGTGATAAAGTCCACCAGTTCTGTGAAGAAGGGCTTTTCCCGATGCACCGCGTAGTGCTGTTCTGCGATCTCACGGGTCGGCACCAGCATCTTCAGGCCCACCAGACGCAGTCCGCGTGTTTCAAAGCGCCGGATAATTTCACCCACCAGCCGTCGTTGCACTCCGTCAGGCTTGACCATGATGTAAGTGCGTTCCATGCACGTATCTCCCGCTCTACAGAATAGGGCGTGCCGGTCGTGCACGCCGCATGTGATTATAGCACCAATTGCTGCTGGCCCCGGGAGTCACCGTCGTAGCGACCGCTCGAAGAGCAGGCGCAACCCCTCCAGCGTCACCAGGTGATCCACGAACTGTATCGTGCGACTGGCCGGGCGGATCAGTTCGGCCAGTCCCCCGGTCGCGATCACCACGGCCCCTCCACCCAGCTCCACCTGAAACCGCTCCACCATGGCATCCGTCTGCCCGGCAAAACCGAACACCAGGCCGCTCTGCATGGCGTGCACGGTGTTCTGCCCGATGGCCGCGGGAGGTGCCACAAACTCCACCCGATAGAGCCGGGAGGCCTGTCGAAACAGGGCATCCATGGAAATGCCCACGCCAGGCAGGATCGCTCCGCCCAGATAGTCTCCGTTGGCGGCGATCGCATCGAACGTGGTCGCAGTCCCGTAGTCCACCACAATGGCCGGCCCGCCGTACTTCGCATACGCGCCAACGGCATTGCAGATACGATCGGCCCCCACATCGGACACAGGCTGGTATCGAATGGTGATACCGGTGTCCGTGTGCGGACCCACAAAGAAGGGCTCAACCCTGCAATACTTGCGAGAGAGCTCGGCCAGTGTCTCGTTCATGGTAGGCACCACGCTGGAGATGGCAACGTGCTGAATGGAGGCAAGGTTGAGTCCGCAGTGCGCGAGCAGGTCCGCAAGCAGCATGCCATGCTCATCTGTTGTCCGTTCCCGGTCCGTGCGGATCCGCCAGTTGCCTACCATCCGGGCGTCCTGCCCCTGCCCTGTGTAGACCCCGAGCACAATGTTCGTGTTCCCGACATCAACCGCCAGTAGCATTGGCTTGCTCCCCCGTTATGGCATACGTGTAGCAGTATACCGGACCGGCCCCCGGATTGACTTCCTGCGGCCCGGGCAGGTAGAATGCTCTGGCATGCGATCTTCCGGGATCCGTGCAGGCACTTGCAGGTGCTCGTGATAGGGCATTTCGGGAGCACCCTGTTACCAAGGAGTTGAGACGACGTGTCCACGCTACCGTCTGCCAATCCCCTCCGTCCGGAGGAAGCGTTCATCGCTACGGCCTCCAACCTCGAGCAACTTCGGGTTGTCGACCCGGAGGTCTATGAGATCGCTGTGCAGGAGACTCGCCGCCAGTCCGAGATCATCCGGTTGATCCCATCCGAAAACTACACCACGGCCGCCGTGATGCAGGCCATGGCAACCGTATTCTGCAACAAGTACTCGGAAGGCTACCCGGGTCGCCGCTACTACGAGGGCAATGAGCTGATTGATGCCCTTGAGGCGCTGGCCTGTGAACGGGCCCGCAAGCTGTTTGGCGCCGACCATGCCAATGTGCAACCTCACAGCGGCTCTCCGGCCAACATGGCGGCCTACTTCGCTCTGCTGAAGCCCGGCCAGAAGGTAATGGGCATGCATCTGCCCAGTGGAGGACACCTGACGCACGGGTGGAACGTCAACTTCAGCGGGATTCTGTACCAGTCTGTGTTTTACGGCCACAATGAGGCGCAGGGGGTTACCGGTCTGGACCCGAAGACCGGTATGCTGGACTACGAGGAGATCCGGCGGATCGCCCTGCGGGAACGCCCCGCTGTGATTTTCGCCGGTGGCACCGCCTATCCCCGGCAGTGGGACTTCGCGAAGTTCCGCGAGATTGCAGATGAGGTAGACGCCTACCTCGTTGCGGATATCGCGCACATTAACGGGCTGATCGTGGGTGGCGTGCACCCGGACCCGGTACCCTACGCGGATGTGGTCACTTCCACAAGCCACAAGGCGATCCGTGGGCCGCGCGGAGGATTTATCCTTTGCAAGGACCGCCCGATGAAGGATGACCCGGCCCAGCGCCTGCCGGATCGTATCGACAAGGCCGTGTTTCCGACCCTGCAGGGTGGCCCGCACCAGAACACCATAGCTGCTCTCGCGGTCTGTTTCCGCGAGGCCATGACCGAGGAGTTCCGGCAGTATGCCCGCCAGATCGTGGCCAACGCCCGTGCGCTGGCCCGTGCCCTGATGGATCGCGGGTTCGTACTGGTGACCGGCGGCACCGACAACCACCTGATCCTCATCGATGTGATGCGCTCCCGGGGGATCCCCGGGAAGCCTTTCGCACGTGCCCTCTACGAGGCTGGCATCGAGACGAACTTCAATGCCGTGCCCAATGATCCGCGCAAGCCTTTCTCACCCAGCGGACTGCGGATCGGTACGCCCGCGGTCACCACGCGCGGCTTCCGTGAGGAGCAGATGGAGCAGATTGCGGAGTGGATGGATCGCGTGGCCGCCTGCTGCCGCAAAGATGGCAAGGACTACCCGTTCGACGAGGCAGCCCTGCGTCAGATCCGTGGTGAGGTCCGGGATCTGTGTCTGAGTGGCCAGTTTCCCATCCCTGGCATTGACATCTGAGTCCGGATGGGCAGCAGGCGCCATGCCTGCTGCCCCGTCTAAAGCCGGTTGAGGAACTGAAAACTCTTCCATACGGCCCAGCCGAGGCTGCTCAGCAGCACTGCAGTACCCCCCCACAGGTACTGCTCTGCCGTCAGCCCGGGCCACAGGGCCAGCAGAATGGCTCCCAGAATGGTCACCCCTCCGGCCACAGCCATGAGCCTGCCCGAGTACTCATTGGCCGGGTACCAGATGTCCGGGCTGCTGAGCGTTTTCGGGGTGCGGAACCCGTAGACAGGATTGGGAGCCACTTTACGCTGGATCATCGGTATCGCCAGTCCGATTATGAGCGCTCCCGAGAGCACGAACAGCAGAGCCAGCTTCCACATATCCGCCTCCTTCCAGCCACCGCGGATCGTTCCGATGCCAACCCTCTCCGAGAGATACGGAACGCCGATCCGGACCGTTTCGGGACTTCAGGCATCCCCCCGTGGTATCCGGGACACTGATGCTGGCAGCACACGCACCAGCACCCAGCCACTGTGCGTCTCTCCGGTAGTTCGTTCCACCTGATACCGCAGGTCGGGACTACCGGAGAGCTCTGGCTCCAGCAGCGCCTTCAGAGTGTGCCGGGAGGTAATGATCAACGCACTCTGATATCTGGCGATCAACGGGTCCAGAAGCGGGCGCAGGGGCCTCTCCTTGCGCTCGTAGGCCGAGTAGCGGGCGTAGAACAGCATGCTGGGGCGACGCGGCACGATATGGTAGTAGATGACGGGCACTCCCCGGGCAGCGTCCGGGTTGGCCGCGGCCGCCAGCTGCTGGTAGGGCTCCAGCACCGTGCGACGTGCAACGTCGTAGCCCGCGGTGACTGCTACCCCGTAGCACAGTAACAACGTGAGTGTGAGCACGACAACACCAGTCTGTGCCGCACGGGGCCCGTGCACTCGCCGCACGCACCACCATGCCATACAGCACCCGACACCGAGCACCAGCACGAGCACCTGACTGAGCCGCAGTACCTCCCCGGGCACCGGCGACGTCGGGGAGATGAAGCGCGGCGCTACCAGCACGGCAACACCCAGCAAGCCAGCAATGAGCGCCGCAGCACCCATCCCGCGCGCCAGCGTTCGCTGTACAGTCAGGTCGGACAGCGCCTGATCCATCCACCGACCGGTTAGCAACGCTGCTGCCGGGTAGGCCGGGGCGATGTAGGAGGGCAGTTTGGCCGCGCTCAGTGAGAAAAACCCCAGCACTACCCAGAACCAGATTTTCAGGAAGCGAGCAATGCTCTCCCCGTGACTATCCGGAGAACTGGCTCGCTGTGCGGACGTATCCGGATTGCCATGGCGCGTACGCCCCAGAAGCGCCACCGGAGCAAAACAGGACCATGGGAAGAAACCCACGAGAAAGTAGATCAGATACGCCGGCAGCGGGGCGTTGTGCACCCGGTCACCCCCCTGGAACCGACCGACATGTTGCCGGATCAGGTATTCCTGCACGAAAGTGCGCCCCTGCGCATCACGTTCGCCGGCACGCCAGACCGCCAGATGCCATGGCGCTACGATGACGAGGAAGCAGAGCAGGCCAGACGCAGAACGCAACATGCGCATGGCAGCAAGGGCCTGCCGCAACGGACGCCAGCAGAACCGGAGTGTGATGTTCCCGGAGCGCAGGCGCCCGTGCCCCTGTATCGCGAGAGACGCAACCAGAATCACCAGGACTGGCAGAAGGAGGCCGATCGCGCCCTTGGTCAGTACCGCAAGCGCGCAGGCGATCCAGAAGAGCAGCACGCCCCATCGCGTTTGCGGGCCCCTCGCCTCAACGAAACACCACGCGATCAGGGCCAGAGCAGTCCAGAGCACCAGCAGGCTATCGGTTGTCATCTGCCGGGCATTGATGACGGTAAGTGGCGCGGTAACAAACGTCAGTGCGGCCAGCCAGCCAGCGCGCTTGCCGAACCATCGCACGCCAGCGTAGAAGATCAGACCGGCAGTTATCAGCGTAGCCCCGGCAGCAGGAACACGCGCCGCGCCTTCGCTCTGCCCGGACAGACGCATCGCACCGGCTGCCATCCAGTAGACCAGTATCGGCTTCTCGAAGAACGGCGCGGTGTCCTCATCCGGGCGCCCCGGCGGATAAGAGTTCAGTCGCGGGGTGACCATGTCGCCTCGCAGAAGCATCTGCCGGGCACAGGCGACGTAGAGCGCCTCATCCAGATCGAAAAGGGGAACGTCGCCCAGACGCCAGCAACAGGTAAACAGGGCAATCGCCAGCAGGACGATGGTTCCGTAACGCCAGCGCGCCGGCGTGCTCTCCGGGGCGTCGGGATGCATGCTCATGGGCAACGTGGTGGATGGTCGTGCGATTACAAGTGCAGGAAAGGATTCCGCACGCCCCATGCGGAATCCTTCTCAGGTATGGCGGCCGGTGCCCACAGGCTCAGGCTGCTGGTCGGGTACGCAGTTCAGGCAACCATCGCTGCGCAGCCGGTTGCCGGTAGATGACCGCACCATCCGGGGTGAAACCGCGTTCGGCGTGCGTGTCCAGATAACGGAGCACGTAGAACGGAACGGATATCTCTACCGGCGCGGACATCGCACGAAACTGCAGGAGAACAGATACATGTTGTTCGAAAGCGTACACCGGACGGTCCTCCATTCTCGCGGAAACTCTCTCAGCGCGTATCATCCTGTAAGCCATCCGGGTGAACCGATGGCAGCAGCCCTCTGCTAATCATGGACGCAGCCGGACCGGGTAATGTTACAGCGATTTCCCCCGGGAACCAGACCCGGCACATATCACCTGTGCAGAACGAGTGACCATGTTTCTGACCATTGATGCGGGCTCTTCTTCGGTGCGGGCATTGCTCTGGGATGAAGCAGGCCGCGCCCGGGATGATGTGCGGGTGCAAATCCCCTACCAGATGGACACAACCCCGGACGGGGGCGTGGAGATGTCCGCCCAACGCCTGCTGGATCTCGTGGTTGAATGCCTGGATACTGTCATGGCGCAACTCGGGCACCGAGCGGGCACCATCCGGGCCGTCGGTGTGACCACGTTCTGGCACTCACTGCTGGGCGTGGATGCCAGAGGCGATGCCCTGACCCCGATCTACTCCTGGGCGGACAACCGGGCGGGCGACGTGGCGCAGCGCCTGCGGGGACATCTGGATGCCTCCACAGTCCACCGCCGTACCGGATGTGCTCTGCACGCATCGTACTATCCGGCGAAACTGATCTGGTTGCGAGAGACATTCCCCGCGCAGTTTCAACAGGTCGCCCGATGGGTCTCTCCGGCAGAGTACCTCTACGGTCAGTTGTTCGGACCGGGGGCCATGCAGGTATCAGTATCAATGGCCTCCGGGACCGGACTGCTCGACCAGGAGACCTGTCAGTGGGATTGTCAGATGCTGGAGGCACTGGGCCTGACGCCAGAGCAGTTCTCGCCCATCATTGATCTGTCGCACACGGTGTATGGTCTGGCACCGGACCATGCACGGCGCTGGCCTGCTCTGCAGCAGACCCCCTTCCTCCCGGCAGTCGGCGATGGCGCCTGCAGCAACGTAGGCAGCGGGTGTCTCACACCGGACCGCACTGCGATCAATCTGGGCACTTCCGGGGCCATGCGTGTGGTCTGGCAGGAGGATACCGGCCCGCAACGCAAGAACCCTCAACCGCCTCCCGGCCTGTGGCGGTATCGTGTGGACTCCCGGCGCCCCATCATGGGCGCGGCATTCAGCGACGGCGGGCACGTGCTGGCCTTCATGCGAAAGATGCTTCACCTCACGCAGGACGTTGCCGCATTGCAGGTAGAACTGGAGGCAAGGAGGCCCGGAGCGCACGGACTGACGTTCCTGCCCTTTCTGGCCGGTGAGCGCAGTCCGGGATGGACCCCGAAGAGCCGGGCTGTGATTGCTGGAATGAGCCTGCACACGGAACCCGTTGAGGTTCTGTGCGCCGCTCTGGAGGGCGTCACGCTGCAGTTCTGTGAGGGCGCGGAGCGTCTCCGCGCTGTTTTTGGAGAGCCGGAGGAGTATGTCGCGTCCGGAGGCGCTTTCGAGAAGCTGCCATACTGGGCGCAGATGCTGGCCGATGCGCTGGGGTGCCCGGTGACGCTCCTCGCGGAGTCCGAGGCAACATCCCGGGGAGCGGCCCTGCTGGCCATGGAGGCGATCGGTCACATCCGTTCGGCACAGGAACTGCCCCCTGCACCGGGGCGCACGTACGATCCGGATCCCGAACGCCACAGGTTGTACCGGGAGATGTTACAACGCCAGCGCGAACTCTATCGTCGTCTGTCTGGTTGAGGAACGCCGCTGCATACTCAGGGATCTGACCGCGCCTGCTCGGACCAGAACTTCTCCACCCGACTCCAGATGCTGGCGCGCGAGGCCGGAGGCAGATACCGGACGAACTCCTTGCCATAGTCCCGTGTGATGAGCCGGCTATCGAGAATGCACACGATCCCGCGATCCGTGCGCGTGCGGATCAGGCGACCGAACCCCTGCTTGAGCCGGATCTGCGCCTGCGGGACGGTGTAGTCGCGGAACCAGTCACCTCCCTGTGCCACGATCGCCTGCTCGCGCGCTCTGGTGACCGGTGAGTCGGGGACAGCGAAAGGCAGGCGATCCATGATCACACAGGAGAGTGCGTCCCCGGGAACGTCTACTCCCTCCCAGAAGGTCTGGTTACCGAACAGGCAACCGTTTCCACTTTCCCGAAAGGCTTCGACCAGCCGGGCCGGGGGCGCGTCGCCCTGCCGGAACAACGGGAACGGCAGTCTGTCTCGCAGACGCTCGTAGACCGCGTTGAGCATCGCCCGGGAAGTGAACAGCAGGAACGCTCGCCCTCCGGTCAGCAGAAGGAGGCGCTCAATCTCGGCTACAATCTGTTCGATGTACCCGGGCGTCGTCGACGGCGCAGGCAGATGCCCGGGCACGTAGAGCAGCGCCTGCCTTTTGTAATCGAAGGGGCTGCCAACAATGCACTCGATGGCATCGTCGGGCACGCCAATCCGGTTGCGGAAGTAGGAGAACCCTCCGGAGCTGGCCAGCGTAGCGGAGATGAAGATCATGCCACCAGTGCGCGTCCGGCTCCAGAGCGCTCGCTGTAGCGTGGTGGCTACAGAGACCGGCGTGAGGCGCAGCGTGACGCGCACATCTTTCTTCGCACCCCGACTGGCCGTGCTCACCTCCGCCCAGCGCACTGCGTTCGCGTCCTGCTCAAAGAAGAGTTGATGCAATTCTTCCCGCGCACGGCCGCACACGCGCGCAATGCCTTCCAGATGATCACGCAGGTTTTCGTCGTCCCGCGCGGTCTCCAGCAGGACCCGTTGTAGTTCTGCAATGGACGTACACACACGACTGGCTGTTTCCTCAACGTTCTGACGGACCTCGCCCTGTATTACCTCGTCGAAGGAGCACTCGTTCCGCCCTCCCTGCACAAAGGAAGCGAAGAGGCCGGCATTCAGATCCTCCAGCGCTCTGAGCCGCTCCCTGTCCAGATCCAGGCCTTTCAGGTACTTGATCCGTTCGGTAAGTGTGACCAGACGACGGGAGCCGAACTCAATCCCGAAGGCTTTGGAAGCAACATCCTCGAGATGATGCGCCTCGTCGAAGATCACATGATGGTAGTTGGGCAGGAAACCCGCATTGGGGTCGGAGAGTCGTAACGCCAGGTCGCTGAAGAACAGCGCGTGATTGACCACGATCAGGTTGCTCTCGCTGGCTTTCCACCGCATCCGGTAGTAGAAGCAATCGTTGTAGTGACGGCACTGCTGTGCCCGACAGGTCTCCGGCGTTGATGTGAGATCACTCCACGCGCCGAAGGAGAACGGCAGGTCGGCGACGTCCCCGGTACAACCGTTCCGGCGCGCCCAGCGTTTGAGCCGTTCGAAGTTGGGTTCCTGACTCAGCAGCAGATCCCCCTGTGCGTAGTCCAGGGCCTGTAAGCACAGGTAATTTCCCCTGCCCTTCATGAGCGTGGCGCTTATCTGATCGGCAGCACCGGCAAAGAGACGGAGCACCAGCGGGATGTCCTTCTCTATCAACTGGCTCTGCAGGTTGATCGTATGCGTGCTGATGACCGTCGTCTGCCCCCTCAGTGCTGCACGGACTGCCGGGATCAGATAAGCGAGCGTCTTGCCCACGCCGGTTCCGGCCTCTGCCAGGCAGGGTCGCGCCTCGCACATGGCCTGCTCCACGGCCCGGGCTACCTGCACCTGCTCCTGCCGACACTCGTACCCCGGCAGGTTTTCCGCCAGGGGTCCTTCCGGACCAAAGAGGAATTCCAGCGTGTCTTCAGCACGGTGCACTTTTCGTGCACGGGCGCCTGTTACATGGGATCGATTTGCCGCGCTTCTTGATCCTGTGCGCACTGCGGGTCCACACCTTTCCAGCAGACTTATTCGCGCAGCATGGCCGTCGCGACGAAAACCTCCTGAGGAAGTACTACCAGCGACCGACGCGCGTCCCTGCGTAGTCCGCGTGTGTCGCCAGTTACGTCGTTTCCCCCGCGTCGGGCGTTCTGCAACGCTTTCCCGGAGAGCTCCCCTCCACCGGGTTGCGCCACGATGCCAAATCGCGCCAGCCCGGCGCAGGCCGCCATCCGCACTGGAAAGTAGATCTTCACTGTGCTGGACCGCCCGCCCGCAGGTTTCGTCATCAGATAGGCTCTGTCTCGCGCCAGTTTTTGCAGCAGCGGCACCGTGTCCCCGTCACCGATCAGTGCGGCGGCGATCGCGGCGGCGGCTCGCAGGCGATAGCGATCACTCCGCGCGGCCTCCAGGACCTCGCGCAGGATCAGTTGCCGTTCCCCTGCGGATAACCCGTATTCCCGGGGTGGGAAGGGCAGGAGCCCCGCATACCAGCCCGGGGGATCGCCTGGCCGCACCTGGTAGGCCAGCACACCCAGCGCAAAGACGGCACGGCTGCGCAGATGCACATCATCACTCTGTGCCAGATGCATGAAAAACGGAAGCAGGCGTGGTGTTGCCCGCAACGCCAGGAGGTCTGCAGCCGGGTAGACGTACTGCGGCAACCCGCGCAGGCGCTCCGGCGCCTGCAGGATGCCCAGCAGCACGCGGTCCAGGTCGACTCCTTTTTCCTGCAGAAAAGCCATGGCCGTTGGATCGGGAACCGGAGGGTCCACACCCGGTTCGAGCACCAGTGAGAGGGCAAACGCAATGGCCCTCTGTGTCTGTCCGGCGCGTCGGGCGGCTTCAAAGGCCTCCTGTCGGAAGCGCCGATCCGCTTCGATTGCTCCCGGTGCCTTCATGTCGAACGGCGCCGCGAATACCTGAAGTGCCCGGGCAGGTTGCCCGATCTGCATCCAGCTCCTCCCGACTGCCTGCTTCAGCACAGGATCACACTGGATCTCTTCCGGACGGAAATGCTCTTCGGCCAGGGTCACCGCACGCACATGATCCTGCGCACTGTGTGAGGCAACGACTGCGTTCCGCAGGCGGTCGTACTCCCCTGTCTCACGCTTCTGCCGTACCTTGCTCAGATCACCCCAGCAGAGCGAAAAGAGCGGATCCTTCCCCCAGCAGGTCTCCCAGGAGAGACCTGTTAACGCAATCGCGTAGAGTGTGTCGTCGGTCAGACGCTCTCCACGCCATTTCAACTTGACCGACGCCTGCTGGATCTCATCACGGTAGAGGCTCATTACCCCTTCCTGCGCTATGGATCGTACCGATCCACCCGTCAGGCACCCGATTACCGTCCATACTCCCAGCGCCAGTTGATGCGCGCGCATTGCCTGATACCTTCTCATTGCTCATAAATCCCGCAGGAGTAATCCGCTCTTCATTCTATTCGCAAACATCCCCTCCGTCAAGCTGCCTCCGGGATGACAGGAAAATTCGGGCCCTGCGGTGAACAGTTGTCTCACCGCACCTTCCTGACACGCACAGGCACAGGAGGTGATAGACTACTCCGGGTGCAGGGGGCAGACGATGCGACACACCATCACGCTCATACCGGGCGACGGGATTGGCCCGGAAGTCACGCAGGCTGCTGTTCGGGTTGTGGAAGCCACCGGAGTCAAGGTGGACTGGGAACAGATGGAAGCCGGCACCGAGGTCATGACCAAATACGGCACCCCCGTGCCCGATGAGGTAGTCAACTCGATCCTGAGGAATCGTGTGGCCTTGAAAGGCCCGATCGCGACTCCCATTGGCGGTGGGTTCGCCAGCGCCAATGTGGCCCTGCGAAAACGTCTCAACCTGTACGCCAACGTCCGTCCTGCGCGATCGCTCAAGGGGATTCATACGCCCTTCCCCAGCGTCAATCTGGTGGTGATCCGTGAGAACAGTGAGGACCTCTACTCCGGATTGGAGCACATCGTGGTTCCCGGGGTTGTAGAGAGCCTGAAGATCATCACCGAGGCTGCCTGTTTGCGCATCGGGAGGTTCGCTTTCCAGTACGCCGTGAAGCACGGGCGCAAGAAAGTGACTGCAGTACACAAGGCCAACATCATGAAGCTGGCAGATGGCCTCTTTCTGGAGTGCATGCGGCGCACGCACCGGGAATACCCGGGGATCGAGTACGAGGAGATGATCGTGGACAATACCTGCCAGCAACTGGTGATGCGCCCGGAGCGATTCGACGTCATGGTCATGGAGAACCTGTACGGCGACATCATCTCCGATCTATGCGCCGGCCTGATCGGCGGGCTCGGACTGACTCCATCCGCCAATATTGGTGAGACGGGCGTCGCGATGTTCGAAGCGGTTCACGGTTCAGCCCCCGATATTGCCGGGCGCAACCTGGCCAACCCGATTGCGTTGATCCTCTCCGCCGCCATGATGCTGGCTCACATCGGCGAGGATCAGGCCGCTTATCGGATCGAGCGTGCGGTAGAAAAGGTCTTGGAGGCCGGAGAAGTTCGAACAGGGGATCTCGGCGGCAACGCAACCACCACGGAGATGACCGAGGCCATCATCGCTGCCCTCTGAGTGCCCGCTCATTCTGCGAACACGGCGAAGTGGATGCAGAGCAGCAGGCCGTTATTCAATCCGTGCATGACAATGCCGGGAACCAGCGAGCCAGAACGCAGGAAGACGAACGTGAACCCCATCCCGAGCGTCCAGAGGGAGAGAAAACCAGCGGGCAACGTGGGGTGGGCCAGCGCGAAAACGGCCGAGGCGATCGCTGCGCCGCGCCACACGCCCCATCGCGCCCATAGCGCCGGGAACAGCACCCCACGGAACATCAGCTCTTCCACCACCGCGGCTACCACTGCCGTCTGGAACAGCAGCAGAACCTGATCGGCCAGCGACGGCGCGGCCAGAAACTGGTACAGCACGGGATGTGGCGGCGTCTTGAAACGGGCAAACACGATGCTGGAGAGCCATGCGGTGAGCAGCAGGAGCGGCAGGAGCATCGCATACCGTGTCACGCCTGTTGCCACATCCTGCCAGAAGTGCGCTGTGCGCAAGCCGAGCGCCCGCAACGCCTCATAGAATGCGAGCCGTTTCTGCTCTTCTTTCTGAACCACGGCGCGCAGCACCTGCAGGCTCACAAGTACGGAAAGCGCGGTCAGCATCAGATACAGCGCGACGCTCAGACGGGTCAGAGTCGGGCCGTTCATGTTCCCTTCACGCACCACCACACCCAGGGGCAATGCGATCAGGGGCAGAGCGAAATAGGCCAGAAAGGCGCTCATCCGGGCCCGATAGGAGAAGGGGGCAGCGGGCACGGGCAGGGCACGCACACCGGCCTGATCCTGTGCTCGGCGTTGCAGAGCGCGCACGCTCCAGAGCGACACTCCGACAATTCCCCCGAGCAGCAACAGGATCTGCACCAGGTTCCAGAACAGAACAGCCTGTGCGGAAGCCAGAGCGGCGCGCTGCTCCTGGCGCGCCTCCTCCTGCATTCCTGCTTTCGTGTAGATCTGCTGCCGGACCAGCCGTGCAAACCAGCGGAGCTCCATGCGATTGAGGGTCGCCAGCAGGGAAGACACTTCAGAAGGCGTGAGCTTTCCCTCCGCATAGACTCGCTCCCAGAACTGCACTTCCTGCGACGCGGAGATCTGGTCTGCTGCCTCTGAATGAGGCTCTCCCGACCACGACGCCCCTGAGCGCATCCCGGAAGGCAGGCCAGCAATGGCCCGTAGGGTCTCAAGCCCGGCATTGCGCTGACCGAACACCATCTGCGTTATCCCCAGACGCCGCCAGTCCTGCACGTGCGCCCACCGGGAAGCAACCAGCGCTTTCCATTGCGCGATCGCTTCCCGATCCGGAATGTCACGCGCTTCTGCGCCTGAAAATCCGCCGGGTCCGAAGAGATACGCCACTTTGGTCGCCCGGAGCGCCGCGTGTACTTTTTCCAGACGCTCTGCTGCCGCCCGCGCCTGCGGATCCACGGAGAGCGACTGGCGCGCAAGCAGTAAGAGCAGCAGTAGAACGCCGACGTACCAGAGGAGGCGTGCAGCGGGTATCTGTTGCACCCCTTCGATGCGCACGGATGTGTTCTCCGGAGGAGACGCCTCCCGGGATGTATCAGCAGGCGATGCAGGGGGTAGATCCATGACAGGAAACGCGAGCAATCACCCGCGGGATACAGGTGGCTCGCCAGAGAAATTCGCAGGCAGATGATCCGGCTCCTCCGACCGAAGGAGAGACGCAGCTCCTTCTGCAGCAGTCGAAGACCCGGATGCAGTCCCCCTCTGGAAGGTGTCGTCTTCCGGAGTTTTCAGGGAGTACGCCGTGTAGCTCTGCGTGCCGTGCAGCACGGTCCTGATTTCCCCCGTGCCGACAACAGCCTCCCCGGCTCCTGCGGCTCCTTCCAGCTCCTCACGGGCAGACGGTATGGTAGCAAGCTCTTCTGCAACCCACTCCAGTTGTGCCCTGAGTCGCGCCTGAAACTCCCGCGCCAGCCGGCG
>JANWZQ010000015.1 GCA_025054835.1 Chthonomonadaceae bacterium | reverse complement strand
CGGTTCTATCAGCCTGATCTGGACATAGAGGCGCTGGAGGTTCGGCCGTCGGTGACGCTGAGCACGTCGCATGAGCTCCGTTTGCCTCTCCGGTGGGTTGCGATCCTGTACGGGCGCATTCCGGTCGATTTTGCCATTACCGGGGGCGTGCATACGTATCGCGATGTGTTGAAGGCTCTGATGGCGGGTGCCAGCGTGGCCATGATGGCGTCGGAGTTGTTGCAGAACGGCCCGGGCCGGATTGGCGCGATCCTGCGCGAGATGCGTCACTGGATGGAGGAGCATGAGTACATTTCGGTGCGGCAGATGCGGGGGAGCATGAGCCAGCAGTATGTGGCGGAGCCTGCGGCCTTTGAACGCGCGAATTACATGAAGACGTTGCAGTCGTTCCGGCGGGAGGAGGCGTTGCCGGGCGGGTGGTCTTACGAGGCGGTTCCACGCGACTAGCGGGAGCAGGAAGGGGGCGCGGGCGCCACTCCCCTGCCATGTGGCAGGGGAGTGGCGTGTTTCCGGGGCGGCGTTGTGCTGGCGTTACAGTCCGCGCAGGAAGCGCGCCGCTTCTTTTTCGTAGGTGTGGAAGGGGTTTTTCAGATCCAGTTGCCGGCTGCGTTCGATGTAGACGGCGTCCCAATCGATGACGTAGCGCACGCCGGGTCGGGAGATGAGCTGGGAGACGATCTGGCCGCGTCCGGCTGCGCGCGTGTTGGACGGGGGGGTGTGGATGGCCGCTTCCACTTCCGCGTCGGTGACTATCCGGCGCATGGCCCCGGAGCGCTCCAGTTCATAGAACAGGCCGTCTCGCGGGTTGACGTTGTGGTATTCCAGATCGATGGACTGCAGGATGTCGTCCTGCCATGAGAGGCCGTTCTCCTCGATGAACTGCCGGTACAGCACGTACTTGGCCGACCAGTCCAGCCGGTCTGCTGTGGAGAGGGGATCGCGCTCCAGGTCATCGAGCACGCGTTCCCACTCGGTCAGCACCATGTCCGTTTGCGCGTCCCGGCGCTGGAAGTAGCGTCTGGCGGCGTCCAGGTAGCGGCGTTGCAGGTCGACTGCCGGGATCGTCTTGCCGTTGCGCAGGCGGACGATCCACTTCATCTCCGGGTCCCGGGAGACGGAGCGCAGGGTCTCCAGGGGGTCCGCCAGCTCCACGTCTGCCGGGGCGATTCCTTCTTCGATCAGGTCGAGCGCGAGGCTGGTTGTGCCGACCTTGAGCATGCAGGCGAACTCGCTCATGTTGCTCTCCCCGAACAGGACATGGAGGCGATGCAGGTTGCTGTATGAGTAGTAGCTGTCCCATTTGGGGTTGATGATCGCCCGGTTGAAGCGGACGCGGGAGGCGATGGTCTTGACGATGTGATCGGCGCGTTGTGAGAGCTGGAAGTCCACGGTCGGGTCGATCGCCACGCCGTAGAAGTTGGCGACCCAGACGTAGTCGACTTCGTGCTCTCCGATCGTCATGATGTTGTTTTTGCTGCCTGGCCGGGTGAGCCGGTGTCCTCCCACGCGTCCGATGCCTGCGAAGATCTGGCGGGTGACCAGGAATGGCAGGAGGAAGGTGAGCGCGTCGGCGAAGAAGCGGTCTTCGATCTGCACGAGGTAGTTTTCGTGGCATCCGAAGGTGTGGCCGCCGAAGTGGTCGATGCTGTTGTTGTGGAAGCTGGCTACCTGATCCAGATGCAGGTCTTCCAGCAGTTGCGCGAGCAGGATGCGTCCGGCCCGGTCGTGGCGGACCAGGTCGAGCAGGTCGGTGCACTCGGCGGTGGCGTACTCTTCGTGGCTACCGACCGCGTCGATGTAGAGGCGTCCACCGTTGCGCAGGAAGCCTCCGGCCCGTGCGGGCTCGAACGCGTAGTCGCGGGCGTGCAGGTCGATCACTCCCAGCTTCTTTTCGTAGAAGGCATGGTCTTTCACCCGCTCCACCACCTCTTCTGGCGTGCCGGCCGAGGGATCGCGCACCATACAACCAAATTCTGTCTCAATGCCGAAAATGCGTTTTTCCATCGGAGTGCCTCAAGAATATGCCAGAAGAAAGCCCGTACTGATACCAGTTTTTGAGGATTTCAGGCTCAATTCTGACAGAATTACAGTGTTTCGGGGGAACAAACGGGAGAGTATGAAAGGTCAAGATGCGTGAATGTGCGCGCTCCGGGGCAATACCGGGCCACGTAACACCTGCAGCTGGCGGTTGAAAAGGACGTGCCATGTGTGTTCTACAGTGGATTGACTCTCTGATGGTCCGGCCTGTTCGTGCGGGGGTGGTACCCGGTATTGCTATTGTTCTGTGCATGTTGCCTGGAACCTCCGTGGCGCGCCCCCTGCCTCCCGGTTCCTTCCTGCGGCGTCCGGCGCCCGGTGCCGGCGCGTTGCAGCATGCGTTGCGCACGGATCCTGTGGTGGCGCAGCGGTACATGCGCACGTTTCAGGTGTCTGCGCAGGAGTTGCGTGCCACTTTCGCGCAGTTGCGCCTGATCCGTTTGCCACAGGACCGGGTTTTTCGGGTGCACTATGTGCATCGGGGCGAGGTGATCGGTTACCGTGTGCGTCGTGTGCGTCGGGGTACGCCGGTGTACGCCCTGCGGGATGGCACGCCGGTTCTGGTGCAGGTATGCGGCAATCCGTTGCAGGTTGCGTTGCCTGTGCCGGAGATGTTGCTGCCTCCGTTGCAACGCCTGAGTATTCTGGATTTCACACCTGATGAGCCTCTGCCTCCGTTGCAGTCTTCTGGCCTTACGCTGGCTGTGGGGCCGTTGCGCACCGCGCTGCCTCCTCTGCAGCTGGCTGTGCTGTCTGAGCCGGAGGCGCCTGTGGAGCCCGAGGGGGCTTGCGACCCGGGTAGCGGGCTTCCGGTTGTTCCACCGGCTCTGGTGACGGCGCTGGCGCCCGGCGGTATCGCGCTCTGGCCTGCTACACTCCTTTCCGGTCTGGTGCCTTTTCTGTTTGGACGCGGGGCGCCGTTGCCGGGGAATGACTTTGTGGCGCTTCCGGATCGGCAGGCGCCGGACCTGATAGGGATTGGCGTCGGGCCCGGTGCCGCTGCATCGGGCGGCACCGCGTCTGATAATCCGGTGCGGGACTGGGCCCATGGTGTTGCACAGGGTGACGGCAGCGGCATAGCAGCGGATACGCCTGCGGGGCCTGCCGGGGGTAGCGGCGGGGCAGGCGGGAGCGGCCCGGGGGGCGTGGGACCGGGGCCCGGAGGCTGGGTCCTGTTGCCGGGAGGGGGCGGAATATCTCTGGACGGGAACCCCCGGGGCGGTGTGCATGTTGTGCCGGAACCTGCTCTCATTACCATGGTGCTTGGTGGCCTGGCCTGTACAGGATGGTTGCTGGCGCGCGTCGGGCGTTACAGGAAGAGCGCAGGCGGGCAGCATCCTTCACTGCGGTTCAGATGATGGTGGACAGCAGGTCCTGCAGTTCGTCCTCGCGCATCAGGCGGAAGCGGCTCTCGCGGTTAGCCCGGCGTTCCAGGAGGCCTACTTCCAGCTGTGCGGTCTTGAGCTCATCCCGCAGGAAGACGCGGTCTGCTTCTGCCTCGTCTATCTCATAGAGAGGGATCGGTTCTTCTTCCTCGATGTCGCGACTGATACGGCTTGTGGCTTTGAGTGACTCACGCGCGCCGGCCGTCCAGGCCCACACGGCCTGGCGCAGGGCCTCGTCGCGTGAGAGTGGTGGGCGATTATCACTCAGGCGTTCCAGCATGCGGTCTTCGGCGCGCTGGGTGCCGGCGATGACGGCCACGCGCCTGTGCTGGCGGAATTCGCCGTCGTAGTTCAGGGTGAGAAACACATCCTGCTCCGGTGTGCGTCCGCTTTCTGCGAACAGGCAGCGAATGATGAATGGCGCGGCCCACTGGTCTCCAAACGCTTTCTTCAGTGCGGGGCTGAGGTAGAACCCGACCAGACGCTGGACGGAGACGTCGTCCGGGCTGCGTTCGAAGCCTTCCTGGTGCGCGTACTGGATGGAGCTGAGGCGGACGTTCTCGATATCGGCCTGTTTGCCGATGGCCGAGAACATCTGTCGGTCGTAGATTTCGTATATTTTGCGCTGGGTGCGTCGCATTGTGAGCAGGAGCAGGCCACCGTCGTAGGCCATTCCGACGACCGGACTGCCCTCGCGCAGGTTGTCTTCGATGTATTCTTTTTTGTGTCCGATGGCCTCGTTGAAGTCAAAGGGTGTGTACATGGGGGCCTCGTCAGGAATTACGATGGGGTGACGCGTTTTCGCGGGTGGTGCGATCGATTTCGGCGACGAGGGTGCGCAATTCTTCTTCGGAGACGTCCTCGATGCCGTCGGCGGTGATGGTTTTTGCCAGTGGCAGCACTTTCTGCCACCCGCCGGTTGCTGCGTCGAGGTCTGCGGCGATGTCCAGCAGGAGGAGGGCTTCGCGCAGTGCCTCTTCGCGGGTCATCTGGTGGAAGGGCTTTTTTGTTTTGACGATGTAGTCGAAGACGCCGCGGATCTGTAGCGACCCGCTGCCGGCTGCGCCGAATTCGGTGCTTTCGAAGCGCGCGCCCATGCCATCGTAGAAGAAGATCCGTCCTTCCTGGCCTTCGAGGTCGTATGTGGTGAGCAGCGGGATGAAGCCGCCGATGCCCTGCAGTGCTTCTGGCACGCCGGCGCGCACGACTCTGGCCAGTTCTGCCAGTTTGCCTTCCAGGCTCATCGGTTGCAGGTAGGTGCGTTCGAAGAGTTTGAACGCGGTGCGCAGGTAGCGTACCACTTCCATGGCCCGTGCGAACGATCCGGAGATCGCGAGCAGGGTGTAGTCGTCGATGGGCAGCACTTTTTCTGCGCGGTCGTACATGACGGCGAAGTTGGCGGTGGCCCGGCGGTCGCCCACGTTGATGACGCCGCGATCAAACTTGACGGCGATGACTGTTGTGCCGTGCGTGTCCACCACGCCGGTGCCTGCCGGCGGGGTTGCTGTTTGCTGCGTGAGGGGCGTCACCGCGGGGCGTGTGAGTGGATGCCCGCTCTGTTGCAGCAGGCTCCACAGGTCTCTGGCCAGTTCCATGGTTTGCCGCGCCTACTGTCCGCTGCGCTGTCGGTAGCGTCGTGCGGCGTCCGGGTCGACGCGCCGCATGCGCTTCAGCAGGTCGCTGGTGTCCGGGCGTTTCACATCCGGCTTTCCCGGTCCATCGCCGTCTCCGCTTTTGCGGAGTGGCTCTGTGGGAACGACGGGCATCTGTCGACGTTCTTCTGCAGTGAATATCATGTGCAGGCTCCTTCAACTATCCGGCGCCGTTTTCCGGGAAACGGCTTCCGGGATCAGTCTTGTTCTGGTTTGCGCTGGATCACGGCGACGAACTCATCGAGCGTTTCCGCTGCGGCGAGTTCTTCGTTAAGCAACGATACGTTTGCTTCGACCAGAGGGTTCATGTCGAAGAGCAGATTTTCGCCGTGGTATTCGAACAGGATACCGTTCCATCCGATGCTGCGCACGGCCTGCCCGAAACGTTCCACGAAGAGTCCGCGGATGAACGCCCGGGTGTCTGCCGGCGGGCAGGACATGGCTGCTTGAATGCGTCCTTCGGTGACGAGGCGCCGCATCACACCCGCCTGTTCCAGCCCGTAGTAGAGTCCCTGCTCCGGGTCCACGGAGTGGTAGGTCAGGTCCAGGCTCTGCAGGTGGGGTGCCTTCCAGTCCAGGCCTTCTTCCTGTCGGAAGGTGTTGAGCAGGCAGTACTTGGCTACCCAGTCCAGACTGTCTGACAGGGTGAGTGGATCGTGCTCGAGCGCATCCAGCGTTGCGGCCCATTCGGTCAGCGTCCAGTCTGTATCTTCGTCACGGCCACGCAACTCCTGCAGGGCTGCCTGCTGGTACAGGCGCTGGATTTCGATGGCGGTCAGGGACTGTCCTCCGAAACAGTCGAGTTTTTGCTGCAGGGTCAGGTCTCGTGAGACCTGCCGGACTGCGCGGACGGGGTCTGCCAGTCGCACGGGCGCTTTCCAGCCGGCTTCCATCAGGGCCAGCACCAGGCAGGTGGTTCCGACTTTCAGGGCGGTTGCGTACTCGCTCATGTTGGCGTCGCCGCAGATGACGTGCAGGCGGCGGTAGCGTGAGGGGGTGGCGTGTGGTTCATCCCGGGTGTTGACGATGGGCCGGTTGTGCAGGGTGTCTACGCTCGCTTCCACGGTGAAGAAGTCGGCGCGTTGCGAGATCTGGTAGTCTACGTTGCGGGTGGAGCCGTCGTTTTCGACGCCGACTTTGCCGGCTCCGGCGAAGATCTGCCGTGTGACGAAGAAGGGCAGCAGGGTCTGGATGATCGTTTCGGGGGCGACCTCCCGGCGCATCAGGTAGCCTTCGTGTGTTCCGTAGCTGGCGCCGTGGAAGTCGGTGTTGTTTTTGTAGAGAGTGACGGCGCGTCCGGTGTGCGCTGCATGGCGTTGTGCGGCTGCGAGGACGATGCGTTCTCCGGCGCGATCGTGCGCTACCAGATCGCGGAGGGAGCGGCATTCCGGGGTGGCGTATTCCGGGTGACCGTGGTCGTTGTAGAGGCGTGCTCCGTTGGCCAGGACCCGGTCGGTGCGTTCTTCCTCCCGACTCATGGCCGGGGTGTCGAACTGCGCGTCGTCGGGGTTGGTGGCGAGGTGTTGCACGGTGAAGCCTCGCATGTCCCGGCGTGGATCTTCACCCCGGTAGTTCCATCCGCGGACCGATGGTCCGGAGTAGCTCTGCACGACCGCGATGCTCTCGTGGATCCAGTCGTTTGGTCCGCGACCATCGACTATGATTCCGTATTCGGTTTCGATTCCGACCAGTCTATCCATGAGTGGCCACAGTCCTGAGGAGACAACGGTCTTTCCGCCGTATTCATCCGTTTGATCTCTGGCGCCGGCCAGTACCGGTGGTTGTGTGGGCGCGGGATCAGATGATGTTGCGGCGGGTGTCTTTGTGTTTTCGGGCGCGGATTGGTTTGATCGTGGCCACGTTCTCCGGTTCGTAGTCGAGCAGCTTGAGCCAGTCTTCCAGGGAGTCCCCTTTGGGGAAGATCTCGTTCTCCTTGTACTCGAGCCGGACGGCCCGCTGCAGGTCGTCCATGGTAATTCCTTCGTTCGGGGATTTCTTCTCGATGCTGCGCTTGATTGCGAAATCTTTGGCGCGCTCCACGACCGATTTGATCAATGCGCCGCTGATCAGGTCTTTCCAGTAGAGCGTTTCTGTGCCTCCGTTGCGCAGGTAGACTTCGAGGAACTCGGTCTCTTCGTCGCGGCGGAAGGTGAAATCTGTGATCTGGTCGAGCATTTCGTTCAGGGCGGCGGTGCAGTCGCCCCGGTGTTTTCGGAGGAGCTCCGGGTCGATCGGCACTTCGCCCAGGTAGATGCTGAAGATTTCCCGGGAGGCTTTGCGGTCGGGGCGGGCCACTTTGACCTTGCGATCGATGCGTTCCGGGCGGAGGATGGCCGGGTCGATGTAGTCCGGGCGGTTGGATGTGAGCATCACCACCACGTTTTCCAGGCTGACCAGCCCGTCCATTTCTGCGCAGAATTGTGGCACCAGGGTGTTGGAGATGTTCAACCACCGACCGGAGGAGCGCGTGCGCAGGAGGGATTCGGCCTCGTCGATGAAGATGAACACCAGGTGGCCTTCCCGGGCTTTTTCCCGCGCTTGCGCGAAGATTTCGCGTACCTGTCGCTCTGACTCGCCCAGCCACATGTTCAGGATTTTGGGGCCGTTGATGTACATGAAGTATTCTCTGACGTTCTGGCCTGTGCGCTGGCGGTACTCCTGCGTCAGGTTGTAGGCTGTGGCTTTACCGATGAGGGTTTTGCCGCAGCCGGGGGGACCGTAGAGGAGGATGCCCTTGAGGGGGCGCTTACCGAAGCGTTCGAACAGCTCGGGGTAGAGCAGGGGCAGTTCGATCGCGTCTTTGATGACGCTGATCGCCTCTTCCTGACCGCCGATCCGATCCCATGGGAGAACGGGCACTTCTTCCAGGAAGTAATCGGTGGTCTCTTTCGGGGCGAAGTGTTCCAGAGCGACTTTGAAGTTGGGCTCCATCCGGACTTCCGAGCCAACTTTCAGCGGTTCATTTTTCAGTGGCTCTCCCCGATAGACGATGCGGGATTGCAGGCCCTGTGCATCCATGGAGACGCGCAACCGGCCGTCGGGGAGCACTTCGCTGACTTTCACGATGGGGCCGCCTTCTGCAAAGCCCAGATCGCCGATTACGGTGAATGCCTCGTTGACCTTGACCTGCGTTCCAATTTTGAAGTCCTGGTTCTCCAGTCTGGGGTCCACGTTAGCGATGTATTCCTGATCGCCTACCGCGATGCGCACCACATTGTCGGCTTTCTCTTCTGGCTCCTGTGTCTGGCCGAACCGGGGGCGTGGTCGGGGCTTTTTTTCGGCGGGGGCGGGCCGGCCCAGATAGACTCCGATGCGGTTGGCCGGCGCGGTCAGTTTGGCGTAGGCCTCCTCGAACTCGGCGATCACTTTTTTCGCCTCTTCCATCATGGCCTCGTCGGCTTCCAGTTGCTCCCGCAGGGTCAACATGTAGCCGAGGCGGACGTCGTTGCGCGGGGTCATGCGGATGATCTCATCCAGCAGCCAGAGGGCGCGCAACTGCATGTCCCGGGGTTCCGGGTCGCTGGCAGCGTTGTCGGGGGGGATATAGGATTCATCGCCGTTCTCGAAGGAGTCGGGGCGTTCCCTGTCTCTATCGCGTCGCATCAGGCGGCTCCTTACTGTCCTGATCGGTCCTGTCCATCACAGAAGCATACGGGTGGAGGGACGGTCTGTTCTGCGGGCTCGCTCACGCAGAAGTATATCATAATCTACGCGGCTTGCATAGGGTAAGTTTCGACACTATGAAGACATGTGTATACTTTTCTGGCTGGAAATCTGTGGTGTCACAGGGCATTATCCGTGTTGCGGCGTGCGCGGTAGATCGCGCATCCGAAGGCGGGAACGTCCGGTCGGGAGGGAAGCCTGCCTGCCAGCAGGAGATCCAGTGCGTTGCGGAGGTCATGGGATTGCACGTGGGCCGGGTCGCGGCTATCGTCAATCCGACCGTGGTAGCGTAGAATACCCTGCGCATCCATCACGAATGCTTCGGGGGTCACGCGTGCTTCCAGTCGGTCGGCGATACGATTATCTGCGTCTTTGAGGACCGGGTAGGGCCATCCGGCTTTGCGCGCGTGGGTTGCGATCTCTTCCGGAGGCTCATTGGCGCTGGAGTTGATGGCGACGAAGCGCACTCCCTGAGGGCTGTACAGGCGTGCCAGTTCTCGCATGCGCGCGTCGTACTTGCCGGAACAGGGGCATGTTGCGGAGACAACGAACAGCACGGTCAGGCGTTGCTTTCGATTGCCGTAGAGCGTTTCCATCTGTCCGTCTGACACGCGTGGGAGCCGGAAGTCCGCCACAGGTTTGCCGATCAACCGCGAGGGGGCCTGCGGCTTTTCCTCGAGGCAGCACCCGGTCAGCTCCACCAGCTGTGTGCCGTGGGTGTCGGTATGCACGACTGTCACGGGAAGCAGGATACGCCCGTCCTGCCCGATCACGTAGGAGACGCGTTCCATGTGGTCCGGGGACGACAGGGCGCCATAGGCCCGGGCGACCTGCCGGTGTGGGTCGAGCAGGATCGGGAAGTCCAGTTTCTCGGCATCGTGTATCTGACGGGCGGTACCGGCGTCCGTCGGGGTTATGGCGAACACTTTGACGCCCAGTGTGTCGAACTGTCGCATTGCCGCATTCATGGAGCGCAACTGCCGGATCGAGGTCTGTTGCAGGTCGGGCAGGAAGGCCAGTACGACCGGGCGGCCATGGTAATCTTCCAGTCTGTGTGCGTGTCCGTACTGGTCCTGCAGGGCGAATGCAGGGGCGACAGCGCCTACGTTCAGTGTGAGCGCGGCATCGCGGTGGTTGTTCCAGAGCAGCAGGCCGATGACTGCGCCGCCGACCAGCCAGAGTACCCCGATGGTGATCAGCAGCGACCGACGGAAAGTATGGCGTGTGACGCGTAATGCTTGCATTCTGGTTCCAGATGGCCTGTATTTGACGGGCGCAGGATCTGAGCGTGTTGCTACCTTATTCTACGCCGGGCAACAGGCTTTTGTCCTGATCGGGAGGGTTGACCTTCTGTGAGCGATCATACGGCCAGGTGCAGCGAGCGGACGTGCAGGGGCGCGACCTGTACGTCCAGAGGGGCCTCGAAGACGTGCTCGAACAGGTCGCGGTTGTTCTCTACTCCCCACATCTCCAGGTGGCAGTCCGCGTCGGAGTACATGGTGAGGATGAAGCGGCGCGGGTTCTGCGCGAGCTCCAGCCGTACGTCCTTCACGAGGCCGAGATGCCCGCGGTCCAATCCCTCGGCTACACGCAGGATGGCAGCCAGCACGCTGACCCGTTGTCGTTCTGAGCGGCTGAGGTGGGCAAGGTTGGGGTGCTTTTTCTTGGGGAAGCCCTTGCGGTGGTACAGCGCGACGTTGGCAATGATGTCGATCTCTGTGTCGTTGAAGCCGAGCAGGTCGTAGTTGCGGATCAGGTAGTAGGCGTGCTTTTGATGGTTGGAGTGGGAGAGGAACGTGCCGATATCGTGGGTGAGAGCGGCGTACTCCAGCAGCTCGCGCTCGACCTTGCCGTAGTGATGGAGCTCCAGTCGCCGTAACTCGTCGAAGAGGCGGAGCGCGAGGTAGGCCGTGTGCTCGGCATGTTCTGCCTCGTAGTTGCATGCGCTGGCGAGTTCCAGAATGCTCCTGCGGCGCACGCCGAGCGCGTGGAACCGTTGCTCTACGGCCTCTTCGCGCAGGAGGTAATCCAGCAGGATGCCTTCGCGCAGTCCTCGCTCGCTGACGGTGAGCCGGTCTGCGCCAAACAGTTCCATCAGGGTCAAAAGAATGGCCGCGCCTCCCAGGATGATGTCGGCGCGACCCGGATCCATGCCTGCAACGCGTCTCCGATCTTCCAGTGGCAGGCGACAGAGCGTTTCGACGGTCTCCTGCAGGTCGGTCAAGCGGAAGGAGGGATGGCGCTGGAGTGCGAAGGGGGGCTCTCCCAGCCGGCGTCCGACCACGTCGGCCAGGGTGGTGATGGTGCCGGCGCTCCCCAGCGCCAGATCGAAGCCGTGCTGACGGACCTTGCGCCGCACCTGGCTGGCAACGCCCCGCACGTGCGCCTGAACGCGTGCGAACTTCTCCGGGCTAACGGGTCCGGGGTCCGGGAAGAACTGATTGGAGAGCCGGATTGCGCCCAGCTTCAGGCTGTCCAGCATGATGTAGCCGGAGGCGTCGCCGACGATCACTTCTGTGCTGCCCCCGCCGATATCGATCAGCACGGCGCGCCGGTCGCCCAGGTCGATCCCGGAGGAAACGCCCAGCCAGATCAGGCGGGCTTCTTCCACACCGGAGATCACGCGCACTTCGACGCCTGTATCGTGCCGCACGCGTTCGATGAACTCCTCGCGATTTTCGGCCTCGCGTACGGCGGATGTGGCCAGCGCGACGATCTCCTGTGCTCCGAACCCGCGCGCCACTTCTACAAAGCGTTCGAACACCAGTGCGCCCCGGGCAATGGCCTCGGGCGTCATCCGGCCTGTTGTGAACTCGTTTTCGCCCAGGCGTACCATCTCCCGGTGTTGTGCCAGTGTGGTCAGGCGCTGATTGTTCTCGACGCGCGCTACCACCATCCGGATGGAGTTCGTGCCGATATCGATGGCCGCGAACACACCGGGCGTGTTTCTCTCTCTGCTGTGACGGTGTTCGTGCGGTGTGGTCATGAGAGCCTAGCGACTTCCGGCCGCTTCGAAGGCGAAGCTGGCCTCACGACGTCCTTCGGGCAGGCGGGGTCGCAACACGCGCAACTGCGCATCGCGGCGGTACACCTGTCGGAACATGTCGGCCCGACGGTCCAGCGCCGCTGTTTCTACCGGCATTTCAGTACTGGAGCCTGCGTAGATCACCAGTGCGTCGTCGCGCAGATCGCAGAAGAGCTCCTGCACCAGCCCCTGATGGGAGCGATCCAGCGCGTCGGCGATGCGCAGCAATGGGGCCAGCAGGCTGACCCGGCGCTTGTCTTCATCGGACAGAATGCCAAAGGCAGTGTGCTCGATCGTCGGCAGGGCTTTACGATGGTAGCGCGCGATGTTGGCGATGACCGTTTTCTCCTCCCGTGAGAACTCTGGCAGGGGTTCCATCATGATCATCTGCAATGTGTGCCGGTGGTGCCCGCGTGCGCTGACGTAGTAGCCGATGTCGTGCAGGATGGCCGCGTATTCCAGCAGTTTCCGATCTTCACGACCCAGCTGGTGCAGAGGTTCGGTCTCCATGAACAGCGTTCCCGCAAGGCATTCCACCTGATGAGCGTGTCCGGCGTCGTAATTGTAGCGGCGCGCCAGTTCCAGAATGGCATTGAGTTTCGCGTTCATACGGTCCTCGTAGATGATGATAGGCACCGGTCATACAGCACGCCCCACCGCAATCCGCGCGTGCTGACGTCGATTGTTGGGGCATGCAGATGGGCGAGCGCTTGCGCGAGCAGAATGGCGCCCGCGAGAATGATGTCGGCCCGAGCCGGATCCAGACCGGGGATCTGCTTCCGTTGTTCTATCGTGCGGGAGGCCAGCAGGGCAATCAGGTTTTCCAGACGGGCCAGTGACAGTGTATGCCCGTGCAGGACCTCCGGGGTGGCCACGCCGCCCAGGTCCATGGCACCCAGGGTCGTTACAGTGCCGCCCACTCCCACCACGCATGCCGGTCCGGTCGCTGCTTCCAGTGATTGCAGAGCCCCGGAGGCCTGTTGTTGCGCGGCCGTCAGTTCTCGAACGGTGGGCGGGTCGGAGCGCAGCACGCTTTCTGTCAGTTTGACCGCGCCCAGCCCCACGCTGACACGCGACGCGATTCGATCGGTGCCGATCTCGCCGTGGATGACCTCAGTGCTTCCTCCGCCGATGTCGATCACAACGAGCCGTGGACAGTCGCGCCAGAGGGTGTCCCGACGCACAGCAAGGTAGGAGAGGCGGGCCTCTTCCTCTCCGGAGATCACCGTGATCTCCAGACCGCACCGTTCTCGCGCGCGTTGCAGGAAATCCTCGCGGTTCACCGCCTCACGCAAAGCCGCGGTGCCCACAGCGACGATCGGGTCGGCGCCCTGTGCCCGTGCCTGCGCAACGAACTCGTCCAGCAGGTCCAGCGTGCGGCGCATGGCTGCCTCGCGCAGGCGCATACCGCTGGCCTGCATGCCCTCGCCCAGTCGCACGGTACCGGCGCGCTCGTAGAGCGGTTCCAGCCGGTCGGCGACTTGCTGGACGACCAGCAGTTTGACGGTATTGGTGCCCACGTCGATGCTCGCACAGCGTAACGCGTGTGGAGAGGCGGTAGCCCGGGTCACGGGGTGCGTGAACTCCTCTCTTTCAAATCAGTTGATCGATCAGGGCGGATAGATCCGCCGCGAGCCGGGCCTGCTCTTTGCGGTTGCAGTGGTGATCTGCTGCTGCGAGCAGGGCGGCAGCCTGCCGCAGGATGCGTTCGATCTGTTCCCCGCGTTTTTCAGAAAGATGCGGGGCGCTCTGCACGACCGCTTCGGCATGGGTTGCCAGCCGGAGCAGTTGCCGCAGCAGGCGCGGGCGCAGTCCAACGGCCATGTGTGCGACGAGCAGGTCGATGGTTTGCTTCAGGGCGCGCGCACCCGCGGTCTGGAGACTCAGTGTCGAGTCAGGTGTGATAGGGGTCTCTTCTTCCGGATCCGGTTCGGGCAGGCAGGGGAAGCGCGCCAGATACTCCTGAATGTGACGTGCTTTGACCACGCTCATGCCGGGGACAGCGCACAGCGCTTCCAGCGGAGCGGCGCGTAACGCGGAGAGCGTTCGGAAGCCGGCCTTATGCAGCGCCCGGATCCGGATCGGGCCCAGGCCCGGAATGTCCGTTATGCGTCGGGGAGGTGCCTCGTTGCCCTCTCCGGTGGTTCCCGGGCGTGCTGGCGTTGTGATGGGCGTGGGCAGGGTCCTGTCCTCGTTCATGTTCGTGTCCGGGAGATGGCCCGTTATCTGGAAGGGGCCGTTGCGCAGGCACACCTTCTGCCAGAGCTTCGTGCGAAGCGGGATGAGCTACCTGATGGAGCAGGGCGCGTAGCGCGTCGAACATGCCCTCGCTCTGGATGCGGCTCCACTCCTGCACCAGACGGTGGTAACGTTCCTGCCGGGCGTCACGGGTATCCCGACAGAGGGTCAGCAGGCCCTGGCAGGCTTCAAAATCGACCAGCGCGACACCGGCTACCGGTTGACCGTGCAGGTCGACGCCGTAGCCGGGCGCGAGCAGATGACACAGGTGCTCGGTCAGGTGCGGCACCAGCACATCGGCATCATGGATCTCGCCCAGATGCTCCTGCAGGAGGCGCACGGTTTCGATGGCCTGCGCATAGGGCTTTGCGAAGCGTTCCTCCTGTGTCACGCTTTTTTCGAAGACTTCGAGCGTGTAGCGCAGGCGTTTGGCGGCAATGCGCATCTCGTGCAATTCGGTCACGCACTCGGGGTGCGCTAGAAACGGCTCGTAACGGAGCAGGGCGTCCACACGCGCTGCGATGACCCGCTCGGCGTTGGCCACGAGGGATACAGCTGGATCTACGGTGATAGAAGCCCGTTTCTGGCGCCGCGTTTTTGTGATGACCACTCCCTCGCGCGCGGCGATTTCAGCAAAGCGTGTCAGGACGTCGAAACGCTCCAGTGCGCGCATCGCCGCCTCCACATCCTTCTGCCGGCGTGTGCGCTGCCGACGCAGAGCGGCGATGAATGCGTCGATGCCTGCCTGTTGTTCCGGCGGGAATGCGGACTCGCGCTTCTGCAACGTTGCGATCATCACATCCAGATCGCGCGCGGCGCCCAGAGCCCGTGTGACCCGGCGCACCTGCTTCTCGATGGCAGCAAACGCTTTGCCCTCGAAGCAGGGACGAAAGACTTCCAGCGCAGCCCGGGACCGGCGGGACCAGACGCGCATCTGATGGATCGCCTCGATGTCGCGTCCGGAGCGAACGCCCGGGATCTGCGCGACCATCCGCCGCAGTCGCTCTTCGATCAATGCGATCGCGTAGGCGCGCAGTGCAAACGGGGATGCGTCGGCGGCAGCTTCCGGCGACGTGGTGGTCGGAGACATGGTGTTCACTCGGCTCTTTCTGCGAAGACTTCGCGCAACTGGGGCTCCCGATCGGCATTGACGAGCGCGATGATGCTGTCGTCCAGCTGGATGCGCGTGTCTCCGCTGGGCAGGATCGCGTGTCCGTCGCGGATGATCGAAATGACCAGCGCTTCTTCTGGAAGGGCCAGACTGCTGATCGTTTTATTCAGGACGGGCGATTTCGCGCCGATCTCGACTTCTACGATCTCGATGTTGCCCCGGTTCAACGCGGCCAGCGGGATCACCTCTCCGCCGCCCACTTCCTGTTCGATCAGGTTGTAAATGATTTTGGTCGAGCTAACCGTGGCGTCGATGCCCAGCTGATGGAAGAGCTTCTCGTTGCGCGGGTCATTCACGCGTGAGATTGTGCGAGGCACGTTGTGCTCCATTTTGGCCATCTGGCACACCACCAGGTTGTCATCGTCACTCCCGGTAACCGCTACGACCACATCGGCCCGGCCGAACCCCGCCTCGGTCTGCATTGCGACTTCGCATCCGTCGCCCTGCATGACGACTTCGCCCAGCTCTTCACTGATGGTGCGGCAGCGCTGGCGATCTTTCTCCATGATCAGGACTTCATGCCTGGCTGCCAGCAGCTGCTTGCCCAGATAGTAGCCAACGTTTCCTCCACCGACGATGATGATGTACATGTCCGTCCTCTCTGGAGGCGGGTGGCTACACGTTCATTTCCAGATAGTCACGGGAATAGTCTCTCTTCAGACCCCACTCATCTCTGGTCACGAAATCGCGGATCAGTCCCGACGCGATGGTGGTAGTGCACAGGGTCGTGATCCCCAGCTGCCGGTAGCGATCCGCGCGCACCGGGTCGTAAATGCGAGCGATCACCTTGGGCACATGGAACACGTGCTGTGCAATCTGAGAGGCCATGATATTGCGATTGTCGCCCTGAGTGACGGCGACGAAGACGTCCGCGTTTTCGATCCCTGCGCGTCGCATAACATCCTCGTCGATGCCATTGCCAATGATGCGGTTGCCCTTATACCTGGGGCCCAGCCTGCGAAACGCCTCGCCCTGCAGGTCAATAACAGTGACATTATGGCCGTCTTTGAACATCATGCGCGCCAGCGTCGAGCCGACGCGCCCGCAACCGAGGATAACGATGTTCATGAGAGGTATCCGCCTTTCCGTTCTCCCGCGCTCCTCTTCGCTTCGTACCGGAAGCCGTATAACAGTATACTCCAAATGGCAGGATTTTCCCTGCGAGCCACACCCTGGCCGGGGCCGGTTGCGGATCCTGCGTTGATCCCGATGCAGGTATAATGAGCGTAGCGCACGCACCCTGAGGATACCATGGTGGTTCCGGATCCCATGTCTCCCTCTGTGTCCTCCGTACCTGCGTCTTCAGGAGATGCACGGGATCGGCTGCCTTCTGGTCCCCGGTGGATCGTGAGCGCGCGCTATGACCTCGGGTTCTTCATCTGCAGCGGAGTGCTCACGTTTGTGTTCTACGGGGTCTACCGCCTCGCGCACCACATGGGCTTTCTGCTGCATGGCGACAGCATTCTGATCACCTACTTCTTCTTCACCGCGTTCTTCGATCATCCGCATATTTTCCAGACTTTCTCCCGCACCCATTATGATGGCGCCGAGTTCGCCCGTCGTCCTGGCCTGTACACATGGGGATTGGGAGCGTTCCTGGCAGCAGGACTGGTGATCACGGCGCTGGGCTGGGAGGCCCGGTTGATCGTGTTTGCCGCGATCTACGGCACCTGGCACATTATCCGGCAACACGCTGGTTTTCTCAAGATCTACAAGCGGCTCAACGACGATACGGATCCTCTGGACGACTGGATCGATTTTGCGACGTTCTACACTGGCATGTTCGCCTGCCTGCTGAACGACTATGCGGACATCCGGGGACCGGTCGTGATTTATCGCGACCTGCAGGCTACCTTCCCGTCGTTGCCAGCAGACATCGGGGAGGTTGGATGGGGGGCGTTTCTGGTCTTGCTGATGGTGTTCGGGGCGCGTCAGGTCTGGCGCGTGATGCAGGGCAGGTCCATCAACGTGCCGAAAGTGCTGCTGATGGCTGCTGCACTCTCCACGCACTACTTTGTGTTTTTTGCAACGGCCACTCCGTTTCTGGTGGCGGAGGCTCTGGAGACCGCCTATCACGACGTGCAGTATCAGGGGTGGATGTGGCACTACCAGCGGCGGCGATTTCCCGGAGTGCGGCATGTGGCCCTGAAGTGGCTTGCTGTGGGGATGCTCTATGGGCTGGTTGTTGGAGTGATTGAGACATATGGCCTGATGCAACGTGGGTGGGCTATGTGGTTGTTCGTGCCGTTCACCATGGTGGTGCTCTTCCACTACTATGTGGATGGCCTGATCTGGCGCTTCCGTGAGTGCCCGGAGTTACGTCCTCTGATCGCGCGCGCAGACACAAACGCCGGCACAACGGGGTGAGGCATCCGTAACGTTCCTGCATCTGTGTCCGTCTAAGGGGCAGATTACCATGTGGACGCGGTGCGTCGGGAGGAGACCAGCGATGCGATACCTCGGATGGATTGCTGTCTTGATTGCTTTCTGCACAGGTCTGCTGATGGAGACGGAAGCGGGCGCTCGCGGACAGCGCCCGGAGAAGAGCGGTATGAACAGTAAGCTTTCTCCTCTGGAGACACAGGTCCTCGGTCAGAGCCAGTGGTTGCTCGGCAGTCATGCATCCCTGCGCGTGGTTGTGGCGGACCACCTGCAGAACCGGCCGTTGCGTGCCGACGTGACCATCGCGTTGAAATCACTCGCGAACGGGCAGAAGACCCATGTGCTCTATCAGGGCAGGACCGATGCCGTAGGCACTGTGAACGCCTCGTTCCCGGTGCGGGACGTTCCGGGAGGGCCTGCCGAACTGCAGGTGCACGTGAAAACTCCGATTGGCAGTGACGAGGTGCGTCAGAACGTCCAGATTGTTGAGCAAGCGCAGGTGATGCTCACGGCAGACAAGCCGATCTACCAGCCCGGACAGGTGATCCACATGCGCGCACTGGCCCTGGACCTGGGGACACGGCGTCCGCTGGCAGACAAGCCGGTTGTCTTCGAGGTGGAGGATGCGCGGGGCAACAAGGTCTTCAAGAAAAAAGAGACTCTGTCGCCGTTTGGCATCGCATCCGCCGACTTCGCGCTGGCCGATGAGGTCAACATGGGCACGTTCACCCTGCGTGCGCTGCTTCCGAACGGGCAGGCCGAAAAGAAGGTGCGTGTGGAGCGCTACGTTCTGCCAAAGTTCAAGATTACGTTGACTCCGGACAAGCCCTACTATCTGCCCGGCGAAGTGGTGAAGGTGGTGACAGCCGGCAAGTATTTCTTTGGAAAGCCGGTAGCCGGCGGGGAGATGACTCTGACCATCAATACCCTCGATATCGGCGTCACAAAACTGAAAGAACTCAAAGCAAAGACTGACCCACTGGGCTCCGCCACTTTCCGGTACACGTTACCCGGAACGCTTGTAGGGCAGGAGTTCGAGCAGGGTAAGGCCGTGATCGAGCTGGTGGCCACCCTCAAGGACACCGCGGATCACCAGCAGGAGGCGCGCATCACCGTGCCGGTCGTGAAAGATCCCATTCAACTGGTGATCGTGCCCGAGGCCCGGACCATCGTGCCCGGTGTGGAGAACCGGATCTTCATCGCGGTTGCAACTCCCGATGGCCAGCCGCTCTCCGGTGCCAGTGTGCGTGTGCAGCTGGCCACGCGAGGTGCTCGTGCCGACGCACGGACCGTCACGCAGGAACTGACCACCGACCGGCTCGGCATTGCAGAGATGAAGTTCACTCCGCCAGCGCTTCCCGCTGCTGCCGCACAGAATGCGCCGGGCGACGCGCCGGGGGATCCTGTGCGTGCGCCGGAGTACCGGGTGGCCGTCGAGGCGACCGACGGGCAGGGCCGTAAAGCCCGGGTGGAGCGCACATTCACGGCGACCGCGCCGGGGCAGGAAGCGGTACTGTTGCGTGTCGACCGCCCGATGGCCCGGGTGGGCGACCGCCTTACGCTGACGGCGCTCTCCACAACGAAGGGCGGTACGCTCTACATCGATGTGATCCGCAATCGCCAGACCATTCTCACGCACGCGCAACCGTTCAAAGGGGGGCAGGCGCAGTGTACCCTTCCGGTGACCGCCGACATGGTCGGCACACTGGAGTTGCACGCCTACCGCATTCTTCCGGACGAGAACATCATTCGTGACACGCGCACGGTTGTCGTCTCGCAGGCGGATGACCTGAACATTCAGGTGACTGCCGACCAGAACGAGTATCGACCCGGCGCCGAGGGCAGGTTGCACTTCACAGTTCGGGGTAAGAGTGGTCCCCTGCGTGCCGCGCTCGGGCTGGCCATGGTGGACGAATCGGTTTTCGCGCTTTCCGAGCTGCAACCCGGCCTGGAGAAGATCTACTTCACACTGGAAAAAGAGCTCATGGAGCCCCGGTATGAGATCCACGGCCTGCGCCCCACGTTCCTCGTAGAACCCCGGCCCCGCCCGTTGCCTGTGACTGATCTGGAGCGACAGCGCGCTGCCACCATGCTCCTCGCCGCGTTGCCCCCACGCACGGATTTCGACTTCCGGCGCAACACCTACCGGGAGCGATGGGAGCAGTTGCGTCAGGAAGTCGTCGAGGAGATGATGGCCACGTGTCGCAAGATCCTGGACGCCCTGCAGAAGTTCCGCCAGGCCGAGAAGCGTGAACTGACTGCTGCGGAGAGCCTGCGCGTTCTGGTCGACAGGGGATATCTCAAACCCTCCGATCTGCGGGATCGCTGGGGCAACCCCTATCGGGCCAATCTCTACGGCCAGAAGACCTATCACTATGGCTTCACTCTCAGCAGTGCCGGGCCGGACGGTCGCTGGGGCACCAACGACGATGTTCTGGAGGTATCTGCTTACGTTGTCGGATTTGGCGGGCGAGGAGGGGTCCGTGAACGCAATATGTTCCTGATGCGGGGAGTAGGCCCTGTGGCGGACGGGGTGGTAGCGCAGGAGGCAGCGCAGGAGGGGCCGAGAGCACTGGCGCGTGCCCCGGGTGCGGAATTCCAGAAGAAGGCCGATGGGGCTCCTGCCGGGCGTGAGGAAACGATCCGTGTGCGCGAGTACTTCCCGGAGACGATGCTCTGGCAACCCGCGCTCATCACCGATGACAGCGGGCGTGCTACGCTCTCCGTACGTATGGCCGACTCCATCACCACATGGCGCCTCAGCGTGACGGGTAATGACCTGCAGGGCCTGATGGGCAGCACCACGGTCCCCGTCAGGGTCTTTCAGGATTTCTTCGTGGATATCGACCTGCCCGTCTCGCTCACGCAGAACGACAGGGTGGACATTCCCGTTGCCGTCTACAACTACCTGCAGGGCCCGCAGGAGGTGACGCTCACGCTCAAACAGGAACCATGGTTCACGCTCAACGGCAAGGCGGAGCAGACCATCCGGATGGAACCGGGGCAGGTGCGCGTGATCCACTACCCCATCACGGTGAAGGCGATTGGCCGACATGCGTTGCAGGTTACTGCCAGGGGCTCCCGTCTCTCTGACGCGATTCGCCGCGTCATCGATGTCCTGCCAGACGGGAAGGAGTACCGCCCTACCATCAACGATCGTCTGGAGGGCAGGGTGGAGAAGACCCTCACACTCCCGGCAAAGGCAATCCCGGAGGCCAGCACCATCTGGGTCAAGCTCTATCCCGGCACTTTCAGTCAGGTTGTGGAAGGGCTGGATGGTCTCCTCCGCATGCCCAGCGGATGTTTCGAGCAGACCAGTTCTGTCACCTACCCCAATGTGCTGGTGCTGGACTATCTGAAAGCCAACAAGCGGATCAACCCGGAGATCCAGATGAAGGCCGAGCAGTACATCAACGTCGGCTACCAGCGTCTGGTCACCTTCGAGGTGAAAGGAGGAGGATTCTCCTGGTTTGGCGACGCTCCGGCGCACAAGGTCCTGACTGCCTATGGTCTGCTGGAGTTCAGCGACATGGCGAAAGTGCATGAGGTGGACCCCGCACTCATCGCGCGCACCCAGCAGTGGCTGGCAGGTCAGCAGAAGCCAGATGGCTCGTGGGAAGAGGACAAGGGCGGGATTGCAGAGGGCGTTATCAACCGGCAGACCGGCGCTCTGCGCACCACGGCCTACATCGCATGGGCGCTTGCTGAGAGCGGGTATCAGGGGCCTGAGGTCGGCAAGGGGGTTGCGTACGTCCGGAACCGATGGAATGAAGCGAAGGACCCCTACACGCTGGCTGTGCTCCTCAACCTGCTGACCGTGGTGGAGCGGGACGGCGAGCTGACCGCACAGCTGGCCAACCGGCTCATCGAGATGGCAACAACTACCGACAAGACCGCTTACTGGCAGAGCGATACCCGTACCTTTACCGGTGCCGAGCGCGCAGGTGCCGATCTGGAGACGACCGGACTGGCGGCCTACGGGCTCGTCAAGTGGGGGCGCAATGCGGGCTTCGTCAACAAAGTGCTCACCTATCTGGTGCAGAGCAAGAACAGCTTCGGCGCATGGGACAGCACGCAGGGCACCGTCTGGTCCATGAAAGCTCTGCTGTTCGCCAGCCGCAACGCGGTGGGTAGCGGCAAGGGAACGGTGGTGGTACGGGCCAACGGGAAGGAAGCGGCGAAGCTGCAGATCACTCCGGAAGACAGCGACGTGATGCGGCAGATTGATCTGGCCGCGCATGTGCGTCCGGGCAATAACACCATCACGCTCGAGTACGAGGGCGACGGCTCTTTGCTCTATCAGATCGTGGGGCGTTACTACCTGCCATGGAAGGAGGTAGAGCCTCCGGCGCCAGAGTTCGAGCCCCTGAAGCTCGAAGTGCAGTACGATAAGACCACACTGGCGCAGGACGATATGGCTACGGTGACCGTCACGGTGAAGAACGTAACCGATCGGATCGCAGAGATGCCTCTGATCGATCTGGGTGTGCCTCCCGGCTTCACGGTAGTGCCCGACAATCTCGAGAAGGCGGTCGCTGAAAAGCGGATCAGCAAGTATACCCTGGCGGCACGGCAGGTGATCATTTACCTGCAGAAGCTGGATCCGGGGCAGGAACTGAAGCTCACGTATCAGGTTCGGGCGAAATTCCCTATCCGGGCGCGCACCCCCCTGTCGAAGGTCTACCCCTACTACAATCCGGAGCGCGTCGCGGTAGTCCCGCCAGCAGAACTGACCGTAACGCAGTAGTTGCGTTCTGCTCGTGAAGACAGAGAAACGGCGCAGGAAAGACACACCTGCGCCGTTTCTCTGTCTGTGTGACTCCGCACACCGCTCCCGGATTGTTTCTACGGGACAGGTCCCGGATAACAGCGATGCTCTGTTCGATACCTGCTACCCGGAGGGGGAACCGATCGCAAGCAGAACCATGCGATTTGCACCTGTGCCCGCATTTCTTCCGGGACAATAATAGATATGAAGGTTGCGTTTTTCCTGTCAGCAGTGTAAAATACCGTCAAATACACACCCGGCGCGTACCCGGCTCGACGTCTCTGCTGCTACGCGTTTGCCCCACGGGTCCATGCAATTCCAGCAACAGCAGTTCCTGTTGTGAAAGGATGGCGCCACGCCATGAAGCAACGTAACGCAATTCAACTGGTCCTCAGCTTTGCTGTTGCGGTGATGTTGATCGTTTGCGGCACCGCCTTTGAGACGCGGTACAGTGCCGACCCGGAGGTCTGGTTACAGGCGCATCGCCGGTCCCCCATGCTCTGGTTGATCGACTTTACCGCCCTCTACACGCTGGTCCTGATGCTCACCATTGCTGGCGCGCGTCGGCGCCTCTATCGTCTGGCGGAGGAGTTGCACGTGTTGCGAAATGAACACCACAATCAGCTGGCGTCTACCGTTGCCCGGGCCGCTGAGATGGACGCATTGATCGAACAGCAGGCCGAGCGTATTGAACAACTGGAGCAGGAAGCACGGACGCGTCAGGAGGCGTTCGAGGCCGAGGCGCAGCGTCTGGTTGCGCAGTTGTTTCAGTCGCTGCAGGAGCAGGTCGCTGCGCATAGCCGGCAGCTAGAGGCGGTCAATATGGCCCTGCAGTATCAGCGTGCCGAGATCTCCGAGTTGCGCCATCAGGTGCGCGGCGTGCTGACCGGCTCCAGCGTTTCACCTGCGGCGCACCTGTCCGCCGCGGAGATGAGTGCGCTCAACAATCCGCTCACGCCGATCGCCTCGCTGCCCGCCAGCAACGGGGTGGAACCTGTTGCTACACAGCAGGAACCTCCTGCGCACGACACGGTTGCTGTTGTGGGGGGGCATCGGGAAACAGAGTCGCAGGAGAACGTACGCCCGGTGACATCCCCGACTACTCCGGACAGTGTGGCCCCGCATATCGCTGAACCGGTCCTGCGAGACAGGCTCACGGATAACGAAACGGCCATGTTCGATCCTACCGTGAACGCGCACTCCACATATGTGCTGGGAACCGCGGAGTTCAACGTGTTACAGGGCGACTCCTGACCGCTTGCTTCTGGCCTGTGTAGTGAAACGCAGAGCGATATCGCCCGGTAGAGAGGTTGCAACCAACCTCTGCTACCGGGCGATACGTGTTTCTGAAGAAGTACTTTCGGGCAGGAGGCGCTATACGTCGGGTGTGAGGGGTTGATTGCCCTGTGAACCTCCGGACCCGGAGGGTGCGTTGGCGGGGGGCGTGGTGGCGCCTCCACCGGGTTGCCCTGGAATGGCACCCGGCATCTGGCTGCTGGCGCCTGGCGTGCCCGCATTGGCCGGGACCGTGGGGTTCCGGTTGATCATGTACCAGCCGAAAGCGATCACGACCGCGATGAAGACCGCTATGATCGCGATGGTAACAGGCGGGGAAAGTTCTTTGTTCATAACAGCAGTCCTCCGGCACAGAGAACGCCCCTCACCCCGCAGTAGAGGAGTGAGGGGCGCCGGGTTCTTTCAGGCTCTAGTTGAGGAAAACCGCATCCGGGCGGAACAGCCATGCATGGCAGCCATCCCACCAGTAGAAGCCGGGGAAGCCATTGGCGTCATACCCGGTGTACGGGTCCACGTTCGGATCGGTGTTGCCGGGCGACAGGGTGGCACCCAGGCGGCGCCACTTGGCGTGCCCGTCCGACATCACGAAGTTCGCCCCGCTGTTGTGGATCCACATGGTACCGGACAGCACGAACATCGCGCTCTGCCCACCGGTGAAGTTGCTGGTGCAGCCCGCTGCAGCTGGCTGGTAGCGGCAGTCGCCATCTGCGCAACGCAGTGCGGGGTTGGAGAGCGCGAAGCCCAGCACCGCGGCCTTACCACGCCCTTCCCAGAGCAGCGGGATGCGCGAGACCTGATTGATGCCGGCCTGCGGGTACTGCATCAGGAGGCCGTTGTAAGTGTAGGACACCCGGGCAGGCGGGACGAGGGCCGCATAGTTGACATTGAGACGGACTTCCGGACCGGAGGGGCAGGCCAGCAGCTGGTAGTTCTTGATGTACGGCTGCGTTGAGTTCGACCAGTGCACCGGATAGGTCGAGAAGCGGAAATCCGACGGGCCGACGTCCGGGCGCCAGTTCTCTGGCACGGCATGGTTGAAGTTCCACAACCACTGATTGGTGACAGCCGACTTGCCAAACGCCAGCGGGAACAGCTCATCGTAATCCTGAATGTACATCATGAAGCCTGTGCCCAGCTGCTTGGTGTTGGACAGACAGGAGGTTTGCCGGGCTTTTTCCCGGGCCTGCGCAAACACCGGGAACAGAATGGCGGCAAGGATCGCAATGATTGCGATGACAACGAGCAGTTCAATGAGCGTAAACGCTCTTCTGGAAGAACCAGTCATGTTGTAGTAACCCTCCATCAAGAAATAGAAGAAAGGTACGGTGGGTACGGGTGAGCCACCGCAAGGGAACGAGACGATTGGTCTGAGTAACTTGAGAAACCGCCGCCACTATGAGGCGGGTTTCTGCTGCCTGTATCCTTGGGTCTGCCTTGACCTACAACCGACCGGGTTCACAACGCACGCGGGGGGAACCGGTTTGTTGGACCGTTACTCGGGAGCTACAGGGTCCGGGCACTTTCAGACACAGATTATCTAATAGTAGAGAGACTGAAAGTCGCACTTTGTTCCCGGATTTTGGGGACATTGTACCCTGATTTCTAAAAAAATATACCCTGTGTTCAAAAAAACGATTAAGTTACCAGTCCGATGCGTTGCAACGCACGTAGGATGACCGTCTCGACCGGTGTGTCAGACGTGAGATGCAGGTATTGCACGCCGTGCTGGTGACAGAAGCGCTCCACCCGGGCACGGAAGGCATTCAGAGACTCCCGATAACGGGCCAGCACGGCCGGAGTGATACTGATTTCGAGAGCCTGTCCGGTTTCGCTGTCTATGATACGGAGATCGCCCGTAACTTGTGGCATGATCTCCTCCGGGGCGAGAATATGGATCAGAGCTACCTGATGCCCGCGCGCCAGCAGAGCTTTGAGCCCCTCCGGCCAGTCCGGAGTAAGGCAGTCGGACAGTACGACAGCGAGGCCCCGATGGGGTGTGTCCGCAGCGTACCGGCGCAGAAATGCAGCAAAGCGGGCACTCCCGGTCGGGCGCAGCTGACCAAGGTAGCGAAGAAACGGGATGATGCCGGAACGGCCGCGCTGTGCAGGCAAAGGGGGCTCCTGTGGTCCCGCATAGAGGTGCACACGGACGCGGTCGTAGTTTGTGAGCGCGATGTATCCCAGAGTTGCGGCGATCGGAATAGCGCACTGAAACTTCGTGGGGTTACCGAAATCCATACTCTGGCTCGCATCGATCAAAAGAGCCAGAAGTAGATCCTCTTCCTCCACGAAGAGCTTCACAAACAAGCGGTCCAGACGGGCTGCCAGGTTCCAGTCCACGTGCCGCAGGTCATCGCCGGGCACGTACTCTCGATAGTCAGCAAACTCCACGCTGGCACCACGGCGGGTCGAACGTTGCGCACCCTTCATCTGCCCGGGGATCGGGCGCCGCACCCGCAGGGCGAGACGTTCCAATCGTCTCAAAAACGCCGTATCCAGTACCGTCTCTTCTGCCATCTCCTTCTGATACCGATAGAAGTATTCTATGCTCCCGAACGGGATCTCCTCTACATTGTGCGCGGCACCCCGGAGTGTTTGCGGAGTTGAATGCAATGCCCCTGATCCGGCACTGTTCCGGGCGCGGTCGACGCGATTTCATACCGCGTGAAGTGCCGGGCCGTACCGGTTGCACACTGTTGCTGAGTGGTCTCGGGGACGTGGGGTTGCTCGGGGTGATAGATGGCAGGGAGCAGGCTAGCCCCGTGCTGTGAAGGGGGCCGGGCTGGCCGCTGTGAGATGATGCAGCAGATTGATGGGGGGGTCGGGATGAGGCCAGGCGAATGCGTGCCGGAACGCAGCGTCCTGGCAGCGACGGAGTTGCTGAAAGTCGATGATATCCAGTGTCAGCAGGTTCTCGTACTCGAAGGGCAGACGCACGTTGTGCAGGCCGGGGTTATCCGTGCAGATGGCGATGTCAACTCCGGCGGCCTCACACCGGGTGAACACTGTGCGCAGGGCGTTCAAATCTGCCAGGGTGCCCGTCTTCAAATAGGAGGTCGGGCAGACCTCCAGACATTGCCCGCGCTCTGCGATCTGTGGCAACAGGTCCGGGCGTTGCATGGGGATATAAATTCCATGTCCGATCCGGTCCAGATAGGGCAGCAGTTCCGGATAGAACCCGTTTGGGGTCTCGAACAGATGACAGGTCGTTTTGAGCCCGAGAGAGCGGGCGTACTGGAAGAGACCGATGAACTCCGACACACGCCCGCGGTAGAGCGCATCCGGGCCTGCCAGATCCACCCCGCAGACCGCGTGACTCTCTCGCGCCGCCAGATCCACAATCGCCCGGTTAATGTGCTCCGGCAGTCGGCTGTGCATGCAGAGGATCTGGCGCATACGCAACGGGTATGCCGGGAGATGCGCTGCCTCGTGGATAATCCGCACGATCTCGCGCATCTGCTGAATGCGGTCGCTCTCTGAGAGAGCCGGGTTCGTGCGAAAGAACGGTGTATGGCGCAGTTCCAGATAGAGGATCCCCTCGAACACATAGGCCCCGCGCACCAGCTTGGAGATGAAGTAGGGGAGTGTTTCCGGGCGTTGCACTGCCTCCACCATGGTGTGCAGCTCCAGAAACTCGGTGAGGCTGGCTCGTGGACGCACGACAAACGCCTCGAAATCTTCGTAAACGGGGTACTGCTGCGCGAGCGGATGGCCCTGCCGGTGCAGAAAGCGCCAGAAGATACGCGGTACGATCGCGCCCCCGAGATGACGATGCAGATCGGCGTGCAGGGCCATGCTACCCGCTCCGTCCCTCCCGCGCCGGTGCTCCGGGAGCCGGAAGCCGCAGGGTCATCACGAACCCTGTTGCAACCACCACCATGGTCACCAGAAACAGCACGGGCAGGCCCCAGACACTCACGAACCGGTTGTCCATGACGAACAGGCCCCCGAGGACCGGGTACAGCGCCGACGGAGCGAACAGCAGATTGATCAACGCCAGGAACATCGGACGCTCATCCTCCGAGATATGCGCCAGCAGGTAGATGTTGACCACAATCCACATGCCCCATCCCAGGCTGCCTCCCATCAACAGGAAAGTGAGACAGAATGCCCATGGGGAAAGAGAACCGGTCGTCAGGGCAGCGATCGGGGTCAGCAAGCAGACCAGAGCGAGGCAACGCACCGCAGTGGCCGGACTGCGCCGTTCCGAGAGCCATGTCCAGAGCGGAGAGAGCACGACCACGCTCACTGCCAGCATCACCTGATAGATCCCGCCCCAGTTGTCGTTCAGGTGAAAGCGTTGCTTGGCATAGAGCACGTAGAAGGGGGCCGCTGCCGCCCCGAAGCCAAGGAGCAGCTGTATCGCGGACAACCGGAGGAACTCCGGGTTCGTCCGGATCAACCCGGGGATCCTCTGGAAATAGGTGCTCAGAGGGGGGCGGGGCGGAATGGACGTGGACGCGCCTGAGGCCACGCGCAGACGCCGTGGCGGAGGGGGCTCCCGGATCAGCAACACGCCGATCAGAGAGATCTGGAACATGAGTGCAGAGAGCCCGGTCAGCACGGCGTAGTTCTTCGGGTAGGGAAGCGCCGGATGTTCCAGAATGCCACGCACCAGCAGACCCGCAATCAGGATGGAGCACAGGCCCGAGATCGACTGGGTGGTAGCGAAGAAGCGGCCGCGTGTGCGCGCAGAGAAGCCCCGCGCCACAATTTCCATCCAGGGCACGTATCCCAGACCGTCCCCCAGCGCCCAGAGCGAGATCAGCACGATGGTGGCCCAGAGCGCGGTGCGCTGTGCTATCGGGGAGTCGGCGGCGTGCCAGAGGAAGAAAGGCAGAACAAGCAGGGGCAGGCGCGTGATGGTCGCGGCCCAGGCCAGAGGCGGCTTCTGGCGGGGCAGGTCATGGGTAGCATAGGCAACGAAGACCTGCACCAGGCTGAACGCCAGAAAGCGCAGGGCCGCAAACGCGCCAATAAGCAGGCCACTGGCTCCAAGCCGATCCATCAGCAGGGGGAGAACCGCGTTGGGATCGAGGAACGCCATGCCGATGGCGAAGAAGGAGACGTCCAGCACCAGCACGCGGAAGTTCCAGCGCACCTGATGAGGGGCCAGAGCGTTCTGCGCGCGGTCCTGTTCGAGCAGGTCGGTCTCTTCAACCTGCGGCAGAGAGGTTGGTGCGTCTGGCGGTGTCGCGGGAGGGCGGGTTTCTTGCGTCTGCGGCATCGCCCGGGTGCGGCCTCCTTCATTGGAAATGCGTGCGGTATCAGCATACCCGAAAGGGGGCCAGAATCATTCGGCATGGGGAACGCCCTGCCGAGGCGCGCAGACATTGCGGTCAGCGGGTAGCCTCGTACAGGCATTGCGCGGCCTCAGCTCGCGTGCCAGCAAACGGGACCGGGCCGTTGCCCATCGCGTCGCGCCACTGCCGATATGTGTCCGGATCGATCGGCTCGTCCGGACAGAAAAGCAGGTCAGCAGGATTGCCGAGAGGAAAACCATACCCGGCCAGTGTCTGAACCGCTACGAACGCTGGATGCTCCACAGGCACGTCCACGTACCAGTGCAGGGGGATGCCGTGGTGCAGCAAGGTCTGCTGGAAGTGACGGCGCAGGGCGTGATCCTGATAGACCGTACGGGGTGTCACGTGGTGCTGCACGCACCATGCAGCCAGCAGCCCGGCCGACTCGCCGACATTCCACTCGATAGGGTGCAGACGATACGCGCCATTGGTCAGATGGGTGGTGCCCAGGTTTTTGCAGGCGGGCAACAGGTTCTCCCAGCGGATCGGGATCAGTGCGCCGAGCGGGATCTGGAAGGGGCGTGTGGCCACATACCGTTCGGGCTCTCCGTGCCCGTTGGGGTGGATGTCAAGCGCATAGTGCCCGATGCCGACCGAGTCCTCCATGAACGCAGCCCGGGCCAGTTCCCCCCGGCAGGCATTGCCGGAGAAGTCCTGCACCACGATCTCCTGTTCGAGGATCGGGCGCAGGGCACGGATGCGCCGGGACTCCCGGATGTAGGGGCGGATCGCGCATCCATCTGGCGTGGGGAAGACGTCGGTGCGCAGGCGGAACTCGGGATATCCCCGGCCATTTCCATCCTCACGAGGGCACTCGGTCTGCAGCCAGTAGAGGTAACCCAGAGCCGCCCGGCGCGCGCGGGCCAGTGTGGCCGCAACAGATTGCGCGTCGCCGGTACCGGGGCCGAGAACATTGCCGCCGTAATAGTCGTTGCCCGGCGTATTGATCATCGCGAGATCCGAGGTCACACGCGGGTCATCAAAGAGGCTTTTATCCATCACGCGCCGATAGCTCCACCAGGGCAGAGGGCCCTGAAACAGGCCGGTGATAGCGCCGTACGCAATGCGGTAACGTTGCAGCGCTCTCAGTTCCGCGTAGTCCGGAGGGGGAGCAATCACGTTGGTCGCAACGGTTTCTGGCGACCAGTCCAGCGCGAAAGGGAAGGTAAAGGGCTGCACCCAGTCCGGGCGCGGGGTGTCCAGCGCGTCTGGCTCACCGGTCTGGGCACGGCTCTCCGCGCCTACCACCCAGTCCAGACCTTCCTGCCCGCAGAGCGCGAGGAGCTCCCCTGTGTCCGTCGCATCCAGCACGTAGCGCGGTGTGAAGCACAGAACGGTCCCATCCTCCAGCCGGGCATGGATGCCAGTAACACGATCACCCTGTTGCTGCGCGTTGAGCACCTGAGCGCGATAGAAACACTGCAATCGACCCTGTTGCTCCCACACTTCCAGAAACGTGCGTAAGATGGCCGCGCCGTCCGCAGGCAGATAGGCAATCCGGCTGACCCAGCAGTTGCCGATGTTGAGTTGCGGATCTGCGGCAGCTTCCGGAGCGAGGCGATAGTGCGTGCGGTAAAAGTCCCGGGTAGCGTCACGGAAGCGGGCATAACGGCGCGTGCACCCGAACGTCTCGATCCACGCGTTCTCGTCGGGGGTGCAGACGCCCTGCGTGGTCAGCTGACCGCCGGGCCATTCAGTCTCTTCCAGAAGGCAAACGCGGGCACTGGCTTCTGCTGCGGCCAGCGCGGCGGCCACGCCACCGGCACTGGCACCCACGATGAGGATGTCAGGGGTGAGGGTTTCCATGATCGGGACTCTGTGTCAGGACCGTCTGTGTCACAGGGATCGCCCCCGGAGACCCGGCGCGTGCGATGGAGGGAGTGTTGTCCTGCAGGAGGCCGGAATGGAGCAGGAGCAGAAGCAGCGTCCCAAGGGCGATCCGGTAGACGATGAACGGGGCAGTACCGTAGCGCCTCACGATGCGCAGGAACCAGTCGATCACCATGTAAGCAGAGACCGCGGCAACAAGCATCCCGAAGAACGTGGGGCCGGGGGGCAGGCCTCCTCCTGCCCGGAGCACATCCTTGTAGAACTCATACAGTCCCGCAGCAGCCAGTGGGGGAATACTCAACAGGAACGCAAAGCGGGCCGCGCTTTCGTGCGTGAAGCCGAGGAACAGGGCTGCCGAGATAGTCGCGCCCGATCGGGAGACGCCCGGGATCAGCGCGAGGCACTGCATCCAGCCCACAAACTGGCTCTGCAGAAACCCCATCTCCTCCAGGGGACGTGTCTGCCGGGAGAGCTTCTCCGCGGCCCAGAGCACCGCACCGTAGAAGATCAACGCGCCGGCAATGACGTACAGGCTACGAAAGGGGCCCTCAATGTAGTGCTCCAGCAGTTTCCCCGCGAGCAGGATCGGCAGGGAGGCGAGCAGAGCATACCAGCCGAGACGTGCCTCGGTGTCCCCCGGCGCGACCCGGAACGGCGTTTTCGTACGCCAGATGCCCCGTGCGAACTGCCGCAACTCCTCACGGAAGTACGTGACAATCGCGGCGATTGGCCCCAGTTGCACAATGGCTGAGAAAGCCGCGCCGGGGTCCGGCCAGCGCAACAGCTGTGGCACAATGGCCATGTGTGCTGTGCTGCTGATCGGCAGAAACTCTGTCAGCCCTTCCACCAGCCCGATCACACCGGCCTGCATCCAGGAAATCCCTTCGGCTGCCAGCAACAAGACCGTGCTCTTCCTCTCCACAGGATGTGGCGCTGCCGTGGACGCACCGGGCCCATGAGCGCCGGGGTTTCACGCTCCATATTGTGGCATATCCGTGACAGTGGCTCAGTGCGTGCTGCGCGCTTCACGCAGGATGTTCAGCTCCTCATCAATCTGCTCGGTCAGCGCACGGAAGTCTTCCTCGTCCAGAATGCCGTTGTGGAGGGCATCCAGCAAGGCATTCTTTTCGGCAAGCCGCATCAGGCGGCGGGCCTCCATGCGCTGGCGTTCGGCAAGAGCCTCATCACTCAGATGCAGGGCGTCCACCTCGGCCTCCAGACGATCGATGTGTGCACGGTACTCCTGCTGGAGGCTCTCGGCCACCGCGCGTGAGACGAACCCCTCGGCATGCAGACGCTCCAGCTCATGCAGGGCAGCCTGATAGGCCAGCCGTTGACCAACCAGACGCGCGTATCCTGCCTCCCGGGTTGCGCTGCCGCTCAATCCGAGCCGCCGGATCAACGGTCCCATGGTAAGCCCCTGTGCAAGCAAGGAGAAGAGAACGACTCCGAACGCCAGTGCAACCAGTGTATCTCTCTGCGGGAAGCTCGGAGGAAGTCCCAGTACCAGCGCCATGGAGAGAGCGCCTCGCAACCCGCCCCAGAAGAGGATGTGCTGGTAGGCCAGAGGGACATTCCCTTTCAGGGCGTTGACCCCGATCGAGAGCAGGTACACGACGGCAGCGCGGGCGAGCAGCACGATGCATACGGCTCCCCCGATGATAGGGGCATCCTTCCACAGGTTGACGAAGGTAACCTCAATCCCCAGCAGCAGAAACACGATGGAGTTAACCACAAATCCGGCGTACTCCCAGAAGGAAACGACTGCCAGACGCGTTGCCGGAGACATGCCGGTGCGCATCCCGTAGTTGCCGATGACCAGACCGGCGGAGACCACAGCGATCACCCCGGACACATGCAGCGTTTCCGCCAGCAGGTAGGAACCGAACGCCACAATTGTTGTGAGGGTGATCTCCAGCAGATGTTCGTTGAACTCGCGGGTCAGCCGGGAGGCCAGCCCGCCGAGGAGGATACCAACGCCTGCGCCTCCCAGCACTGTGGTCAAAAAGGTCTGAATGCCGGCAGCCAGCGACACGCTCTGTCCCATTGCCGCACCGGTCAGCACCCCGAAAAGCACTACCGCCGCACCGTCGTTAAACAGGCTTTCGGCTTCCATCAGCAACGAAAGCCGTTTGCCCACGCCCAGCTGCTTGAACACAGCGATCACTGACACCGGATCTGTGGAGGAGATAAGGGCGCCGAACACTAGCGCGACGGTCAGGGGCAGGCCGAGCCACTGTGCAGACAGCCATGCAATCAGGAAGGTCGACAGGAAGGTGCCTCCCAGAGCGTAGATAGCAACTGGCTTCCACTCCCGGCGCAGAGCGTCGAAGCGAATATTGATGGCGGTCTCGAAGAGCAGGGGGGGCAGAAACACGGTGAACAACAGGTGCGGATCCAGGTGAGCCTGTGGCAGCAGGTGCGGCGCACCGATGAGCAGGCCGGTCACCACCAGCGCGAGCGCGTACGGAATGCGAATGTAACGACCCGCCATGGCGACCACCGAGGCGGCCAGCAGGAGCCAGAAGAACTGCGTGAAGTTCAGACTACCGTGTTCGTTCGGTGCAGGGGGCACGGGCATTCTCCTATCAGTCAGATCTCAGAACCACAGGGCCCCTGAATACCGGAAGCGCGTCTGGCAGGAAATCGTCCCGTGAGGAACAATACTTTCCCCTGAAGTCCGGCCCATGGCCCATATCTCGCTCTCAGATGGGCGTGTCACACAAGGAGATCAGAGCATGTCTGGTGGTTGTACTACCCTCAAATCCCTGATATTTCGACGATATGCGCGCACGCGCCGCGCATCCAGCTACGATCCTACAGGGGGCAATCGAGATTTCTGGACCATCCCGGTTGGTACCACGGCCACACTGGCCGACATATCCGGGGCAGGATGCATCACCCACATCTGGTGCACCATCAACTGCCCGGAGGACCGCTACTACCTGCGTCATCTGGTGCTGCGGATGTACTGGGATGACGAGGCGTACCCCTCCGTGGAGTGCCCGATCGGCGACTTTTTCAACGTGGGGCATGGCATCGCGAGATCCCACGTGTCGTTGCCCCTCACCACGGTTGCGCCGGCCAGCGAGGAGAAAAAGCCGGGGGGTAACATGGCGATGAACTGCTACTGGCAGATGCCGTTTGCTACCCGGGCGCGGATCACGGTGACCAATGAGGGGACGGCGGAGGTGCGCTCCTTCTATTTTTACGTGGACTACGAGGAATACGATTCCCTGCCGGAAGACGCTCTGCGTTTCCATGCGCAGTGGCGGCGCGAAAACCCGACGCGAGGGGTACATGGAGACCTGGCCGCACAGGGGATCAACTACTGGCACCTGCAGGACAGTTCCACAGGGCAGGACGTCAAGAATGTGGATGGTGCGGAGAACTATGTGATCCTGGAGGCCGAGGGCGCAGGCCACTACGTCGGGTGCAACCTGAGCGTGGACAACATCGATCCGACGCCGGATGGTCTGACCTGGTGGGGCGAGGGAGACGACATGATTTTTATCGACGGTGAGGCGCTGCCTTCCATGGTGGGTACCGGCTCCGAGGACTACTTCTGCCATGCGTGGGGAATGCACCCACACGGCTACCCGTACGCAGGCACCTCACTGGCCGAGCATGACCCGGATCATCCGGGCCGGCGCAAGTGCACGTCCTACCGGTTCCACATCAATGACCCCATCATCTTCACCCGATCCATTCGCGTGACCATCGAGCACGGGCATGCGAACCTGCAGTCCAATGACTACAGCAGTACCGCCTACTGGTACCAGACTGAACCGCATCGCCCCTTCCCACCGTTGCCGGACGCCGTTGCGCGCCGCCCGCGTCCGGATCTACGCTGATCTGTACATGGCGATGTGAGACGAGGAGCCGGGGCGGTGTAAAGGAACGGCAAACGCCCCCCGCAGGCCCCAAACAGGCACGGGCTATGTTTAACAGTGAGGGGGGTTTGTGGGGAAAAAGTGTTAGGGATAGTACGGGGCCGGTACACCGCCCC
>JANWZQ010000110.1 GCA_025054835.1 Chthonomonadaceae bacterium | reverse complement strand
CTACCGTGTGACCCCGCAAACGCTCCCCGCTTTCTTCGGGCTCCCACTGCAGGAGGGTGAGATCTTCCCCTGTGAGGCGCGCCTGTGGCAGGCCGCCATCTACTACCGCTTCGTGCACCGACACGTGGGCGATAGCTGGCGGCTGGCAGATGTGGAGCAATGGGTACGCGCTTACCTCCCCGTGAGACGCCCTCTGAACAACCGACAGCTGCGGCGGGCCATCGCATGCTATCAGGAAGTGCTGAGCGCGGCCGGCATGCTCTCCCTGCCAGCGGGCTACGGCCGGAGCAACGCGCGCGTCCTCGCGGACCTGAACACGTTGCCCTCCCCTCCTGATATTCCGGAGGTTCTGCGCCTGGCGCGCTACCGCAGAACGCTGGCGCGAGAAGCCCGGGACGCCCATCGCACCCGGGGTCAGAGAGGAACAGCGGCGTAGCGCTCCGGGAGGTTACCCCTCCACGTGCGAAGAGGCTGTTTCCCCGTGCACGCGCAACGCTGCACGTCTCTGTGCGGCGCGCGCACGGATCCGGGCGATGCTCTCGGTGTCTATCGCCCTCTCGAAGGAGCGAAAGCCGGCGAGGCGAAAGCCGTGCCGGGCGGCCAGGCGGCAGATCTCGTCCACCTGTGCCACGGAAACCTCTTTACCCAGCGTGAAGCACTCGAAGCGTCCTTCGAGCGCCAGGATCATCGTTTCAGACATGCAGGCATACGCGGTGCCGGGCGGGAAGCCGAAGCTGAACTCCGCTCCGGGACGATCCACACGTGGCAGGCGCATCTGCCCCGGAACCGCCACCACCCCTCCTTCGATGACCAGCACATCATCTCTTTCCCGCGCCACACGCACCGAGACATCGCGTGGGCGGGCCACGTCACACACCACAGCACCCGGCTTGATGTGCTCCGGCTCTACCACAGCTCCGATCGCACTGGTCACAGTGATGATGATGTCCGCATCTTTCAGTCCGGTAGCGATATCCGTATACAGGGCAAGGGTCGCCCCGCCACGAGATTGGATCCGGCGCGCCACCTCCTCCAGACGGGCCAGATCCCGACCGATCAGTGTGACCCGCATGGCCTCGCGTGACAGGATCTCCGCACAGGTTGCGCCAATGGATCCGGTAGCCCCGACCACGGCTACGTGCGCCTCAGAGATGCGATGTCCCATCAGCGCTCCGGCCTGTCTGGCTCCCTCAATCGCGGTGGCCACCGTGTAGGAATTGCCCGTTGTGATGGCGATGCCCGGCAATCTGCGGGAGAGCGTGATTCCGCCGTCCCCGACCACGGATGTGAACGCCCCCAGTCCCAGAACGCCTGCACCCAGATCCTGAGCGATCCGGCCACATTGTTCCAGCTTATCCCAGACCCGATCGATCGGCAGGGAGAGCATCTGGCGTGGAGTCAACGGGCACCCGATGAACCATCCGCGGGCCTCCGCGCCGGTGATGGAACGCACTCCAACGATCTCAGATATCACCAGGGGATCACGCTGTTGCAGATACCACTCGATCAGACGTTCCGGGAGATACCGGGCGATCGGATATTTACGCGCCACATCGCGGCGTGCGTCAAGTGGATGAATGACGAAGGCAAACCGGTTCATCAACGTGTTGCTTTCCTGCCGGGGTACATGGCCACTCCTCTCACTGCCGCCCCCCTGTCTGCGCAGGAGCAACAGTCAGGGATGGCGAGCACAGCGTCTGCACCTGTGGTGTCCAGCGTAACTCCTTTAATTTGGCCAGATAGTCCTGCGGAGTCAATTGCTCCGGAGGGCGTTGCAGTATCGTGATCAGTACAGCCTCCATGACGTTGGTGCCGAAAGACCGGCCCTCAAACACCGGCGTTGTGGTGATCAGACGAGACACACCGCGGCGCGCCAGCTCCGCCACATCCTCTTCTGTCGTTGTGTTGGTCAGGATCGTCTTGCCCTGCAGATCGGGTGGCATGAACCTGCGGATCAGGTGAAAATCGCCAGCGACCACGTCTGCTTCCCGGAAGTAGCGGGGGAAGCGCGGGGTGTTCTGCTCCTGCTTCTCGCCCGTCGGGTAGAACCACTGAAACGGCAATCGCACCACAACGGGCAGCAACAGATGTGCCAGTCGCTGCAACGTTGCCCACGAGCGCAGAGGCAGAGGGATCCCGAGGCCGAACAACGCGTCGCCAAACACGATGGACCGGGCACGTCGGGCAAGGGCCTCGGCCATGCCGAAACGGTCCACTGCGCTGACCATCAACACCCGACAGCGCGAGAAGTCCACGATCCCCTGCTCCTGCAACCACGCGACCGCTTCGCGCTCCAGCGTGTTCTTGAGTCCGCTGCCGTCCACAAACGGCGTGCGTCGGGCGCCGGCCATCAGTGCGAGGGGTTCCCGAAAGACATAGCGGCGGTTTCCGGCGTACAGATAGATGTCGCATCCTCCCACACCGAAGGCATCCACTTTCCCGTCCAGTGTGGCCACGAGATGCCGGAACCGCTGCCGATCGCCATCGGTACCGATGCGCTCGATCTGGAAGTCCTCGTCGAAGAAACGGCACCGCACCGTTTTATCGCGCTTCGAGGCGCCCAGACTGATACTGACGATCCGCTTCATGATGCGCTGGCATGCCCCCCCGCTCACAGGGTGATGGACCGGGGCCGATCAGGGATTATGGTGAATGGCGATGACACATGTCAAGAGGCGATGTGCCGGCGCAGAAAGTCCCGCGCCAGAACCTCGAAGCCCAGTTTGCGATATAGCGTCACGGCAGGTCCCCCCTCTTCGGCGAACAGATACACCTGCTTGCATCCGCACTCCAGCGCATCCCGCACGGCCCATGTAACCAGAGCGGTCGCCACACCCCGGCGGCGCCATTCCGGCAGGACAAACACGTCATCGATCCGCCCCCTTTGCTGTGCCACAAACAGGCTGCAGGCGCCTGCTGCCCGGCCGCCGATCCGGGCCAGGTATTGTGTGCGACCTGCCCCACGGGCTTCCGTTGCGATGACAGTGCGCCATAAAGCCGCGTGGGCCGTCCCTGCCTCCTCACTGGCGACCAGTTCAACCCACTCCCGTGCCTCACCCCGGCCGGTCTCACGCGGGACTCGCTCGATCGCTATCGGACCGGACGGCATTTCCGGCAACATGCCTGCCCCGTAACTCATCAACAGGACGTGATGCGCGACCGGCAGCACCCGTAAACGCCGCAACGCGGCTCCAATCCCCTGTTGCTCCGCCACAGGGTCCACATCCGCCACGGGCGACATTCCCCGTACACGATAGTAGTGCACTACTGTCTTTGCAACCTCCCCGGCCCCACGCCCGTCGTCCCGCAGGAGTAGCGCACGGTTCGCGCCATGATACCCGGATAATTGCAGATTGTGCAGAAAAACCGCACAGGGGGTACGCTCCACCGTTGCCACGTTCCGGTGACACAGGATCTCGACCTCGATCAGGGCCTCCACTCCGTCGCTCAAAGCCACTTCTTTCCCCTTGTTCCCCGCCTGCTACTCCCGGTAGCAGCGTGGCCGACAGCCTCCCTGACTGCACGGCCCGGTTGACAGGCGCACAACCGGTGCGGTATTATATCCTCACAAACGTCGGGCGATGTGTCGCGGCGATGACGGGACGTGACCGGCCCGCACAGAGAGAAGGAGTTTCGGCAGTGCCGCTTAAAAAGGCTACCAAGAGCGAAATCATCACCGATAACGCAACGCACGAAGGCGACACCGGTTCTCCTGAGGTGCAGGTCGCTCTGCTCACGGCACGGATCAACCAGTTGACGGATCACCTGCGCGTCCACAAAAAGGACTTCCACTCACGGCGCGGCCTGATGATGATGGTTGGTCGGCGCAAGAAAATGCTGGCCTACCTGAGCAAGAAAGACATCGAGCGCTATCGCGCTCTGGTCACCAAACTAGGCATCCGCAGCAAGATTTAACGTTACATCATTCGTTCCCTGCATGTGGGAACTGACTCTGCGTCCTCGCAGTCGGCGTCCCGGCAGAATGTTTCCGGTTCCTGTGGAATACAGGGTTCAGGGTAAGTGGAGGGCTGTGGTCCGTCCATTTACCCTGACCCCTTTCCTCCACAGGGAATACGCGTGTGTCCTTCCGGTCCGCCGACTGCTCTGCCTGCACGAGCTCTGGCCCCGTATCCCGGGCACCCGGCACGTTATCTGCAAGGATATCCGGTTTCGCGGGGTTTCAGAGCCGCTTGTCCGTACCTGATCAGGAGAAAAACTTGATACACGTTGTCGAACGCGAACTGGCCGGGCGGGTCCTGTCCATCGAAACGGGGCGTGTCGCGAAACAGGCCGGCGGAGCGGTCTGGCTGCAACAGGGCGATACGATCGTACTGGCGACCGCCACGATGTCCCGCGAAGTCCGCCCCGGCATGGATTTCTTTCCCCTGACCTGCGATTATGAAGAACGCAAATATGCGGTGGGCCGTATCCCTGGCGGTTTTGTCAAGCGCGGGGGTAAGCCCAGCGAGAAGGCCATTCTGACCTCCCGACTGATCGACCGCCCCATCCGCCCCCTCTTCCCGGAAGGGATGCGCAACGATGTCCAGGTCATCGCCATGCCCCTCTCCGTGGATCTGGACAATCTGCCTGACACGCTGGCTATCGTCGCTTCTTCTGCGGCGCTGACCATTTCCAACATCCCGTGGAATGGCCCGATTGGCGCGGTGCGTGTGGGGCGGATTAACGGAGAGTTTCTGATCAACCCGACGATCACGCAACTGGATGAGTCGGATCTGGATCTGGTTGTCGCGGGCACCAGACAGGCCATTATCATGGTGGAGGCGGGCGCTCGCTTCGTAAGCGAGGCCGATATGCTGGCCGCTATGGACTATGCTCATGAGATCATCAAACAGCAGTGTGAGCTGCAGGAAGAGCTTGCCCGCATCGCCGGTCGGCCCAAAGATGAGATCCCGCTCTTTCTGCCCGACCCGGCCATCCTGCACACCATTGAAGAGCGTATGGGGGGCGAGATCCGCGCTGCCATTCAGAATCCGGACAAGGCCGCGCGCGAAAGCGCCATAGAAGACCTCAAGAAAGAGATCGTTGCCCGGCTGATCGAGGAGTTCCCGGAGCAGGAGAGCGCCATCGCGGAGGCGGCGGACAAAGCGATCAAAAAAGCGATCCGCAAGCTCATCATCGAAGAGGGCGTCCGCCCGGATGGCCGCAAACCGGACGAGATCCGGCCCATCACCTGTCAGGTAGGTCTCCTGCCCCGTGTGCACGGATCCGGCCTGTTCACCCGGGGGCAGACCCAGGTGCTTACCTCCCTGACCCTCGGCGCAACCAGCGAGGCGCAGATCGTGGACAATCTGGAAGTAGTGGAGGTGGATGAACGCAAGCACTATATGCACTTCTACAACTTCCCCCCCTACTCGGTCGGCGAGGTACGTCCGTTGCGCGGGCCGGGCCGTCGCGAGATCGGGCATGGCGCGCTGGCAGAGCGCGCGCTTGTGCCCGTTCTGCCTTCCGTCGAAGAGTTCCCCTATGCGATGCTGTTGATCAGCGAGGTGCTGGAGTCCAACGGATCGACCTCCATGGCCTCGGTATGTGGCTCAACTCTGGCCCTGATGGACGCCGGCGTGAAGCTCAAAGCACCTGTAGCAGGCGTGGCCATGGGCTTGATGACCATGGAGGACCGCTTCGCTGTCCTGACAGACATTCAGGGCATGGAGGACTTCTCCGGCGATATGGACTTCAAGGTGGCCGGCACGGCCGAAGGCATCACGGCGATCCAGATGGATACCAAGATCCAGGGCATCCCCCGGGAGGTCATGGTACAGGCGCTGGAGCAGGCCCGGCAGGGGCGCTTGCAGATCCTCGCGAAAATGCTGGAGACGATCCCGGAGCCCCGTCCCGCTCTGTCGCGCTATGCCCCCTCCATCTTCACAATCGAGATCAATCCCGAACGGATCGGCGAGGTGATCGGCCCCGGAGGGAAGACCATCAAGAAGATCACGGCCGATACGGGAGCCCAGATCGACATTCAGCAGGACGGCAAGATCTTCATCGCGGCGGTAGATCAGGAAGCAGGCAAGCGCGCCGCCGAGATCATCCTGAGTATGGTCGGGGACATTGAGGTCGGTTCCGTGTTCACCGGCCGTGTGACCCGGATGATCGGCATGGGGGCGTTCGTGGAGATCGCTCCGGGGCGTGAAGGGCTGGTGCACGTCAGCCATCTGCGGGTTCCCCCGGTACGCCGCCCGGAAGAAGCGGTGAAAATCGGGGATGAGCTGAAAGTGCGGGTGATCGAGGTGGATCAGCAGGGGCGGATCAATCTGTCCGCAATTCATCTGGATCAACCGTTCGATCCGAGCATGGCCCGTCGCATCGATGATGGGCGTGGCGGTCGCCCGGGAACCAATCGGGAGCGCGGGCCTCGCAGTCCGGAACGCGAGCGCGGCCGTCCACCCGCAGCCAGCAGTACGCCAGACGACGACGAGGATAATCTGCCTAAAGCGCGCTTCCGCCCGCGCCGTTGATCCTGTGGTTCCATTCAGGCAGGGGCACCCGGTAACGTGCCTCTGCCTGCACCCGGGATCCAGCTACCGGCGGCTCGCTCGCAGGGCAGCATTACGTCGCGCGGCCTGCAGCGCCCGGTCGATCTCATAGGTGATGGTCACGTGCATCCCGATGGTGAGCTCACCGGTGGCGATCGGCGGGGCCATGTCTGCCTGCCCGGCTCGGAACATCGCGGGTCCGGGTGCGAATTGCGCTCCCTGATGGATTTCATAGATCCCGATGATCCGGGCACCGGATGCTGCGGCAATCCGATCCGCTTTGCGCCGCGCATCCTGTATTGCTTTCTCCAGTGCCTGCTCCTGTGCTGCCGCTGCATCCTGAAGCCCGAAAGAGATCCCTTCGATTATGTTGGCCCCTGCTCCGGCTACCGCGTCCAGAATATCGCTCAGGCGCGCCAGATCACGCACTGTTACGCGTACCTGATTGTACACGCGATATCCTGTGATCTCCGGCTTGCGCCCGGGCGGCTCTGGCTGTAAGCGCGGGATTATCGGTTGTATCGAGTAGTTCACCGTCTGGATGTCCTTCTCGGCAACTCTCTGCTGTCGGATTGCATCATACACGCGCCTTGCAGCCGCACTATTGTCCTTCACGGCTACACTGGAAGTCTTGTTCTCTGTCACCACCCCGATGACGATCTCGGCCTTGTCCGGTTTGCTCTGCACCTCTCCGTGCCCGGTGACGACCAACCGACGCACGGGCCGCCCGCGCTCCTGCAGGTTTTCTTCCTGAGCGTACAGTGACGCAACGCTGCCATATGTCAGCAGCACACACAGAAAGAAACGGGTCGCTACTCTGCTTCTGGAAGACATGCCTGTCCCCTCCTGTTCCTGAGATACATGCCGGCCTGTAGACGATCATATGCCCGGAAAGGTTACACAGCGGCATCGAGGCGGTACAATGGTAGGTATATCGCCAGAACGTTGAGAAAGAGCAGGGCCATGCATCTTGAGCGATCACGAACACTTCTGCAGGAAGCTCTGGAAGTCATCCCGGGGGGCGTCAATTCGCCGGTGCGCGCCTTCCGGGCCGTCGGTGGCACCCCGCCGTTCATCGAACGGGGTCAGGGTGCTTACCTGTACGACGTGGATGGGAACCGTTATCTGGACTGCATCGGTTCGTGGGGGCCATTGATCTTCGGGCACGCACACCCACGCGTGCTCGCGGCCATCCGGGATCAGCTGGAGCATGGCACCACGTTTGGCGCGCCAACTGTGCTGGAGGTACGCCTGGCGCAGGAGATCGTGGAGGCCGTCCCCTCGATAGAGAAGGTGCGGCTGGTCTCTTCTGGCACGGAAGCCACCATGAGCGCGATCCGGGTCGCGCGCGGTTTCACCGGTCGGAACAGGATCGTTAAATTTGAGGGGAATTACCATGGCCACGCCGACTTTCTCCTGGCAAAAGCGGGGTCGGGAGTGGCCACGCTGGGCCTGCCGGAATGCGCGGGCGTGCCCCCGAATGTGACCGCGGACACACTCACGCTACCCTACAACGACACGAAAGCCGTCCGTGAGCTGTTCGCTGCGGAAGGAGACACCATTGCCTGTGTGATTCTGGAGCCGGTAGTCGGCAACATGGGATGCGTCCCCCCGCAACCCGGGTTTCTGGAGACGCTCCGGGAGGTAACTGCCCGGCACGGCAGCGTTCTGATCTTCGATGAGGTCATGACTGGCTTCCGGCTCGCCTACGGGGGCGCGCAGGAGCGTTTCGGCGTGACGCCCGACATGACCGCGCTCGGCAAGATCCTCGGCGGAGGTCTGCCCCTGGGCGCCTACGGCGGACGTGCCGAGATCATGGATACCGTAGCCCCTGCGGGACCGGTGTATCAGGCAGGTACCCTTTCTGGCAACCCGGTCGCAGTGACCGCGGGACGTACCCTGCTGGGCCTGCTGCGAGAGAACCGTGCTACTGTGTATGCGCGTCTGGAGTCGATGGGCCGGCAGATTGCGGAGGGACTGTATGCCGCGGCAGCACAGGCGGGCGTGCCCGTCACTGTCAATCAGGTTGGTTCCATGGTGACCGTGTTCTTTACGGAGCACGGCCCTGTTACTGACTACGCCTCGGCGCGCACCTCCAGCACGGCACAGTTTGCACGCTGGTTCCACGCCATGCTGGAGCAGGGCATCTACTGGCCTCCCTCGCAGTTTGAGGCCGCCTTCCTGTCTGCCGTGATGACCGACGCCGACGTGGAGCATCTCCTTGCGGCAGCACACACTGCTTTTGCCCGCTGTGCAGAAGAACGCGCAACCTCATGAAAAGTGTGCGCCCATGAGCACCAGCCGACAGCGTACCCCCGGCCTGTGGGAACAGCTGCGTACACTGCTGATCAACACGGGAGCCGCCTTCGTCACATTGCAGGCTGTTTTTGCCCTGTTTGGCAGCAGTGCACTCTTCCCCGGGGCACTCCTCCGGCATGCATCATTTCTCGACGATGCCGATTTCAGAGTTCTTCTGGTCCCCGGCGCAGCATCTGCGTACACCGTGCTGTGGCGCTGGCTGATCGCGCAGGGCGGGCGCACGGCCCTCTTCCCGTGGGGCGCAGCAGCCCTTTATGGAGTCGGCATCGCGTTTGCCAGCATCCCGTTCAGCGGGTTCCTGCTGGGCGTTCTGCGCGGCAATCCGCTGCTTGGCCTCCTGCTGGCTCTGGCCAGTCTGCTCCTTCTGCCGGCGCTGTCGATCGCGATGACGGTCTTCGGGCTCCTGATGGGCCTGCTCAACGGCTATCGTGCCTACCGGTGGCTTCGGGCGCATTACCGACCACGCGACTGACTTTCAGGGCAGAGAGACGGCAGCCCGCACAACGCCAGCGCGTTCGTGCCGTGCTGTCAACGCGATGACGTCGCCCGGCCTGCCACAGACGATCCACTCGGCTTTCAAGCGTTGCTCGGTCGGGTCGGCCGCCCAGCCGTAGGGCGACGTGCCTTTGTACGCGCGCCCTTCCAGTTGACCGCATTCGGCGCGTAGCTTGCCGGATCTGAGCGTCGCTCCCTCCGGCAACGTGATCTCGACCACAACGTCGCGCACGACCTTTTTCTCCAGGGCTTTCTTGCAGACGTAGGTCGGGAGCCAGCCGGTGTTGTCCACCACAAGGCGGATCAGGTACGCGCCGTCTCCTACCGGTTCCACTGTTGCACTGGCCAGCTCCAGCCGGGGCGAGATCAGCGCGTGCCACACCGCCCACTCGGCCAGAGGGGCGATTTCTTTTTCCAGCAACGGCGGTGGCGGGTTACGAAACGCGTACTGCGCGTTCCACCCACCGATTTCAATCTCTCCCAGCTGGGGATGCAGGAACGGGCGCCACGGAATGAAGCCCTTGCCCTCCAGTACAGTATCGGACCAGTGGAGCATTTTCAGATCCTCTTCTATCGGGTGGTCCCGATACCAGTCGATGAACCTGAACTGCCCCGGCTTTGTGTCCTTATCGAACCCCTCGGTCAGACCCGCCTGCCTCTGTGGTGACCAGATCTCCACGGTCCACGCGAACACCCCCAGATGATCGTACATCCAATCGTCGAATACGCCGGTGATCACCTCTTTGGGATGATACTTGAAGTCATGGAAGACGCTCACTGCCGGGTAGCCGGTGATTTCGGTGCCCTTCTTTCCGATGGTCTGGTAGGTCCACAGATCTTCTGCTGGGAAGGCCTCATCAGCCTGGGTGCCATAGGGGCGCAACAGCACACCGCTGTACGTGTGGAAGGTAATGGCTCCCGTAATGTTGGGGTGCGCCGTGATGAAGCGCACCATGTTGTAGACCTCGGGCTCACTGCCCGGGAACGGTCCGGCTCCTCGTTGTTCGCCTTCCTGCCGCCAGTGCGCCGGGAAGTTGCGATTGAGATCCAGCCCCTCTTTCTGTGGCGCAACCCGCATGGTGAGCCCGTCGAAGTTCTCGAAGCGGCCCTCAGGTAGAACCCGGTAGTAGTTTCCGCCGGTCTCCGTGGGGTCTCTCCGGATCAGCAGTCGGGGATCTTCCGGATGCGGCTTCCACGGGCCATTGGGGTCTGGAATGCGCATCTGCAGGATCAGACCATCGCCGTCAATATCTTCCTGTATCAGGCCTTCAATCGGATCCTCATCGTAAGGGTACGGGCGTACACTGGAGCGGATGAACTTTGGTTTCTCAGCGAAGTAGAGCTCCGCGCCATCAGGATTGACGCGTGGCAGCACATAGAAGGTGCGTGTATCGAGGGCCCGTGTGATGTCCGGCCGTTTTCCATACTCTGTGGCCAGCAGATAGAGCAGATACAGACACGCAGAGGATGCCGAGACCTCGGTAGCGTGAATGTTGCCGTCACACCAGAAGGCCGGTTTCTCCTCCGCAGGCCCGGTTGCGAAGTTCGTTGCGGTCACCAGCCACACGTCCCGCCCCTCATAGCTCTTGCCGATGGTCTGCATTTTTAGCAGGTTCGGGTACGTGGCGCACAGCGCTTCCAGCTTCTGAACCAGCGGCTCATAGGGATAGTAGGTATCAAAGCGGATATCCAGAGACACGGTACGTTTTCCTTCTCGATCCTTTCTGTTGCAGCAACCGGGTGTTTCTTCACCACTATCCTCGCGCGTTCCTTTCTGACGCGCTCTGTCCGTTCCTGCACGAATGGAGCTGAGCGGATGCTACAGTTGCATCTGTGTGCTATAATGGGGCGTACTTCTGTGCAGAGCAGGGCACATGCGTTTTGCGAAGTTCCGGGGGCAAATTCTACTGCTGGCGCTCACTGTCGCTGTTCTCTGCTTTCACGCCGTGCCCGTTCGTATGGCAACCCCGTCACCCATCATTGTGGTGTCGTCTTCCCCGTCTCATGATGCGTACTGCCGGTGCAAACACTGCCCGGATGCACATCGTTGCTGCTGCAGGCCGGGTCGGAACCTGCCAGTAGAGATAGCCGGGCTATCTGCTTGCGACCGCGCAGACGATTTCCTCGGAGAACAGCTGCGTGCACCCGGCACGCTGCCAGAGCGTGCCCCGCTTCCTGTGGCGCCATGCACCCTCGTTATACGGTTCGCGCCCCGCCCTCTGTCGCGTTTGCCGCACTGTCCCCGGCCCCCTTCTCCGCCTCCCCGCCTCCTGTCTGTTCGAGGATCCCGGACCGCATGATCGGTCTGCAATTATCATTTCGAACCGACTGGAGGTGAACACAAATGCAACGACGTGCTTTCACGCTCATCGAACTGCTTGTGGTGATCGCCATTATCGCGATCCTGGCCGCGATCCTTTTCCCGGTGTTCGCGCAGGCGCGGGAGAAAGCGCGGGCTACCGCGTGCCTCTCTAACTGCAAGCAGATCGGTATAGCGATCTTCATGTATGCTCAGGACTATGATGAGAGCCTCCCCACAGTGCGCATGATGTGGCCTGACAGGCCTCCCATGGCCAGCTGGCTGGACACGGTGCAACCGTACGTCCGGAACCGATTGCTGAACCGGTGCCCCTCGGACACATCACCGGCGTGGAACGATCCGACCGGGCCCCGGATGACGTCCTACGGCTTCAATGCCTACTTCGACCCGACGCACCCGCCCTATGGCGACCGTATGGCTCCCCGCAGCTTCACGCTGGCGGGCATCAACCGACCCGCAGAGATTGTCTTTGTGGCCGAACTGGCGGCCTACATCCGGGGCACCAGCACACTGATCCGTGGGGACCATTTCATGCCAATGTACTGGGGAGATCCCCCCAGAGTGGTGGATCCGATGATGAACGAGCGCCTGTGGGATCGTGCTACTTCAGAACCGCGCACTCTGGCCATCCGTATCCATCAGGAAGGGTCCAATTATGTCTTCACGGACGGACATGCCAGATGGCATCGCTTCCGGCAGACCTGGCAGCAAACGCCCGGGCAACCCCCCGCTGTAGACTGGTATGACCCGATGCGACCGTAGCGGCTCTGCTGCACGCTAAAGCCGCACGGTGCCGGTGCTGGCGTGGAATGCCGGTCTGCAACGCTCCGACCGGGGTGTAGTATGGCGGTGAGAATGATGCCCGGCACCCGGCGACGCGATGCGCCGGCTTCCACGCCACCCGGGAACAGGCAACACACGTTCGATGTGAGAGGAACACACCGATGAGACACAATTCGTGGTTTTACCGCCTGCCAGCCCTCGCTGCCCTGCTGGGCGCCCTGTGCAGCACCATCACCATACCGGTACAGGCCGATCGAACCGCTTCCAGAGCCTCTCGATGCGCCTGCGGCAAAGCGGCAGGGCAGTGCGTGTCCTGCCAGAAGGGCCGGGCTGCCGCCGAAAAGACCGGAGCCCGCACGGTAGCCGCCACGCGCACGATCACGTTGAAGCTGTCCGGTCTGCACTGCGTGGGCTGTGAGCAGTCTGTTGCGGCGGAGCTCCAGAAGGTCCGACAGGTAAAGTCCGCACAGGTCAGTCATGCCAGCCAGACTGCTGTGGTGCGCTACGACCGGGTTGCGCCGAAGACCAAGGAGTTGATCGCGGCGGTAAAGAGGGCTGGATACAGGGTGATTGCAGTCAATAAGGGCCGTTAATCGTCGGTCCTGACTCCGCGAGGATGCCGCGCGCGGTCGTTATCGCGCTGCGCACGACATCCTCATCCTCCATGGTGTTCTGCTCGGAGCGCGCGAGGCATCGGTTCTGTCTACAGGAACGGGCAACCCGTTCCCACGCCATTCTCGTATGAAATCATGCCTCATGCCAGCATCTGGAGGCAGGTTCCCGGCCCCCTGTGCTACGAACAGAGATCCTTTGCAAGGAGACCAGAATTTGAGAAGAGCCCCGTTGCTTCCTGTGTGTCGTGTTGCGCTTGCACTCTTCCTGGCAGTCAGTTTGCCGCAACCGGCCTGCACACAGCCCCCGCCCCCTGGTCCACCCGAGAACCCCTTTGCCGCGCCGATAGCGCGCTACCAGTACGCTCGCGACCGGAACTACGACGTACGGCACATGCGCGTGGTTCTGCAGGTTCATCCCGCGCAACGCACGTTTCAGGGAAGCGTCACGCACTTTCTCGCGGCCCTCCGGGAGGACCTGCGCGACATCGTGCTGGACGCAGGATCGAACCTGAAGATCCTTTCCTGTCGGCTGAATGGCGTCGAGTGCCGCTTCACGCACGCCGAGGACCGTCTGACGGTGATCTCTCCACTGCCGCTCGCAAGAGGTCGGGAAGCGCGTCTCGAGATCTTCTATGAACATCCACCACAGGACTCTAGCAGCCGGGGTCAGGGCCCGAACGGGCGTGAAGGATGGCACTGGATCACTCCGGATCCGGACCGGCCGGAGCGCGTTCCCGGTTTCTGGACGCAGGGACAGACCGATGGCAATCACTTCTGGGTGCCCTGCTACGACTATCCCAACGATCTGTGCACCTCGGAAACGGTTGTCACGGTACCGGAAAGTTACACGGTGATTGGCAACGGTCGGGAAGGTAAAGTCACCCACAACCCGAAACAACGTACGCGCACCTACCGGTGGATCATGGATCGGCCTCACGCCACCTATCTGCTCTCTCTGGTTGGGGGGGAGATGGACGTCAAACGCACTCTGTGGCGGGGTATCCCTCTGATCTACACTGTTCCGAAGGGGCAGGGGCATCTCATCGAGCCCTCTTTTGCCGACACACCGAACATCCTTGCCTTTTTCTCGGAGAAGCTGGGGGTGAAATACCCTTACGCCAAATATGCGCAGAACGCCGTCCTCGATTTTGGCGGGGGAATGGAAAACGTGAGCGCGAGCACACTGGGCGCTGATAGTCTCACGGATGCGCGGGCCCCTGCCGCCATGAGCGCCCTGAACGCGCATGAGCTGGCGCACCAGTGGTTCGGAGACATGGTCACCTGTAGGGACTGGGGAGATCTCTGGCTCAATGAGGGCTTCGCGACCTTCTTCCAGCAGCTGTACACGGAACATACACGCGGCCCGGGCGCCCACGATCTCGAGCGCCACGCCAGTCTGCAGGATTACCTGATGGAGGCAAATACGCGCTACCGTCGCCCTCTCTCCACCCGGCTCTATGCGGACCCGGACCGGATGTTCGATGCGCACTCCTACTCCCGGGGCGCACTGGTGTTGCACATGCTGCGCCGACAGCTTGGCGACAGCGACTTCTTCGGCGCGCTCGGCCACTACCTGCGCACCAACGCCTTTCAACCAGTTACATCCTGGGATCTGAGCAAAGCCATCGAGCAATACACCGGACGCAATGTGGAGGAGTTCTTCGAACAGTGGGTCTTCCGACCGGGACATCCCCGACTGCAGTTCCAGTGGGAGTACGATGAGAAGGATCGAACGGTGCGCGTCGCCGTGCAGCAGGTACAGGACGCTACCACAGGCGTTCCTGTGTACCGCCTGCCGCTGACCATTGCCCTGATTCGCAACGTTCCGACCAACGCAGTGGAGCGCTACCGCTTCACCATGGATCAGGCCCGGCAGGAGTTCCGCATCGCGTCCCTGAACCGCCCGGACGCCGTGTTGATTGATCCGGACCACGATCTGTTGAAGGAGCTGGACCACGCGCCCGCCGATGCGGAACTGCCCGTTCTCCTGCTGCGTGCGCCCAGTCCCATTGACCGTCAGGACGCCGCGCAGCGTCTGGGACAGGCGGGCATGGACTCTGCACGCGTGGACCTTTTCCTCAAAGCCCTGCGTCAGGAGAAAGAGCCTGCGGTTGCGGCCACGTTGCTGCGTCTGCTGGGAGACAGCCGTAGCGAGGCCACGCGTGCGGCGTTGCGGGAGGAAGTGAAAGCAGCGCAACCGGAGCGCCGCGCGGCTGCACTAACCGCACTGGGCGCTCTCCCTCCACAGAGGGCCGATCTTGCCCTGCTGAAACAGTTTGCAGAGAGTGATACCGAACCCTATGTGGTCGTGGAGGCTGCCCTGCGCGCCCTGGCGAAGCTGGATCCGATCACGCATCTGGACGTCTTTCGCCATCAGATCCGCGCCCGCACGCTTCGCGATCGACTGGCAAAAGTGGCCCTGCAGGCCCTTGCGGAAACCCGACAGGAGGCGGTGCTGCCCGTTCTGCAGGAGGCCACACGTCCTCCTCTGTCGGTCCCTGTGCGTCAGGCGGCCGCGCAGGCACTGGCACAGATTGCTCCCGACAATCCCTCTCCACGTGAGGCGTTGCTGGCTCTGCTGGAGGAAGACCGCTACCCGGAACTGCAGGAAGCTGCTCTGCGCGCCCTGATGGCTCGCAAGGACCGGGAGGCACTGCCCGTGCTTCGCAGGGTCGCCACAGAAGCGCGAGCGTCCGGTGTGCGCGCGCTCGCTCAGGAGGCCATCAACGCGTTGCAGATGCCGTGAAACCGCGCTCAGGGAAGTACCCGGGAGAGTTTCCAGCGCGTGGTGAAGGAGTAGGACCGGCCCGGAGCCAGAGAGACGATGGGGCTGAGCAGCTCCAGCTCCACGTAGGGGTGGGGGTCCGGGTTCGTGTAGATCTCCAGTGCGCACCCGTCGTCCGGGTAGGTGCGTTTCGGCTCTACTTTCGCAGAGACTTCGAACCGGATGCCCTGCTTTTCCGCAGCCAGCCATCCTTTTGGCGAGTCTCCGCCGATTTTGCTGCTCCGTTCCGGGTCTCGCTCCAGACGGATTTCCTCCCCGAGGATCTTCATCCGGTTCGGTGCGGGATCCGCGTCCTTGAAAACGTAGTACCCCTTCGGGAATCGCCCACCCCGGTACAGAGGCATGAGGACCACATCCGGTGCGTCCACCTGCGTGACCTGCCAGACAGCCCATTGTACCTCTCTGGCGCTGACGTTGGTCATGGTGTTCCTGATAGTAACTCCAGTGCCGACGGGGTCCCGCACGATCTCACGTGAGAACCGGATACCGTGCTTTTCGCTGGGTTGCCCTGTGACCTGCAGACGCCCGCCCTTCAGGACCCGTGCCGTGTGCACACCGCTATCCAGAGCCGGATCCGGAGGCCACCCCCATCGGTTCTGGGGCGCGGGCCAGAGCTTGTCTCCGCCATAGTTGGGCCAGTCGGCCTGTGCCTGCTCGGGGTTGATGGTCTTGCCTGCGAGTTCGGAGTTCACCCAGAGCAGATTGGGTCCCCGGACATACCCGTAGTGCAGGATGCGCCCGATCTGCGGCACAAAGATCAGTTCCACAGTACCGTTGGACATCAGGTAGGCGTTGGACCATCCCTGATACGTGACCTGCCTCACGGTGACATCGGCGCGCAGGGGCAGCACCAGTGTCCCGAGCAGCACGATCAGCAGCGCGATCCGCTCCATCCTACCCTCCGGGCGCCGTTCGCTCTTCCCGCGGGCCGGTGTTGATCAGGTGCGCCAGATATCCCGCGCCAAACCCGTTATCGATGTTGACCACTGCCACACCGCAGGCGCAGGAGTTCAGCATGGTCAGCAGCGGAGCCAGTCCGTGGAAGTGCGCCCCGTACCCCACACTGGTTGGCACTGCGATCACGGGCCGGGCCACCATGCCTCCTACCACCGAGGGCAGTGCCCCTTCCATTCCGGCGACCACAATCAACACGTTGGCGGCGAACAGCTTCTCTATGCTGGCCAGCAGCCGATGGAGCCCTGCCACTCCCACGTCGTAGAGGCGTTCCACCGGGCTGCCCATCTCTGACGCGGTCACAGCGGCCTCCTCTGCCACAGGCAGATCCGAGGTGCCGGCAGCCACCACCAGCACCCGGCCCATGACGCGTGCTGGATCCGCGGGGAGATCGGCCAGCGTACCGGGCACCACCAGAATGCGTGCGCGCGCATGGTACGTGGCCTCCGGGAACGCGGCGAGAACCTCCCGGGCGATATCCGGCGAGGCGCGCGAAGCCAGTACTTTCCTCGCGTGTGCTCGTAGACGCTCCAGAATGGCTACCACCTGCTCCGGTGTCTTCCCCGGGCAGAACACCACCTCCGGGAACCCATTGCGCAGGGCGCGATGATGATCCGGGCGCGCGAAGCCCAGGTCCTCAAACGGCAGGACGCGCAACGCGCTGAGAGCTTCTTCTACGGAGAGTGCGCCGTCACGGACCTGTTCCAGCAGACGTTGCAGTCGTTCCGCCTCCATCCCGCCGGGTCCTGCCTGTCAGTCTACAAAGCAGAACTCATTGGTCATCAGGAGCGCGTGTGCGTACTGCTCCCATGCCGGGTGTGATGCTGCAGGCGACGGTGGCCCGCTGAAATCAGCCTGCGCGGACCAGATCGTCTTCTCCGTTTCTGCTGTGAGCCGCGTTCCCGATGCGATCAGCTGAATGACAGGGGCCCACCGGAATGAGTCGAATGCATGGCCGGAACGGCAGTCCACCACAAAGTCCAGAGTCTCCCCGCGCTTCACCGTCACTCTGGCAACCACCGTATCGATCCGGCTCTTGAAAGCGGACCAGTAGCCGAGGGTGCCGGCGCGACTGGAAACCAGGTAGGCCTGCACACCGTCGCCCTGGTCTGCCTCGTGCGCCAGTGTGCCACGAATGGTCACTGTAGCGTCGAAGGGTGCCGTCCATCGGCGGATAGCGGCGTGATCACGGTCCACACCGACATGTCCGCCCTCCGCGTTGAGCATCAGGTAGTGCAGCTTGCTGTCCGGGAACTGTGCGCTCCCCTGATAGGCCTGTCCGGTGAAATGCGGCAACGGAGTGAAGCCGACCACGCGTTGCGTGTTCTCATCGTAGCGTCCGTACCCGTACTGCCAGACGCTCGCGGGAGCGGGCGGCCCGGCTTTACGGACAAACTGCAGGCCCAGTTGAAGCTCCTCGGTGCTCGGATAGCGCCCGAAGATCCTGCGGTACAGGAAGCGGATACGCTGTGCATCCACAGACGACAGGTCCGGGTTATTCTGCGGCGCTTTCGCGCTCTGCTGCCCGGCATGTCGGGTGGTTGCTCCCTTCCGCACCGATGTCTGCCCTGCCGCGGTCCGCTCTGCTTTCGTCGGAGCGGTTGCGACGTTCAAAGCTGCTGCAGCCAGAGCACGTGCCTGCTCCACGACGAACGGGTTGTTCATCATGAAGAGCGCCTGCTGTGGCACGGTGGTGCGGGGCCGTTGCATCATGCACATGTCCGGGCTGGCGAAGTCGAAGGTGCGGTAGAACCCCTGCAGGTTGTTGCGGTCGATGAAGCCGTACACAGAACGGCGCTTCGGGTAGGGGGCGCGCGTTAGCTCTACCGACCTGCCGTAGAGCGTCCGATCCAGCTGTCCGGAGGCGGCCAGCAGCGAGTCGCGCAGGGCCTCCAGATCGAGCCGCTGTCGGTTCTGACGCCAGAGCAGGAAGTTCTCCGGGTCGCGCTTCATGGCCAGCGGGTTCTCCACAGTGCTGCGCATCTGGTAGGCGTTGGAGAGCATGATGATGCGATGGAGCTTTTTGATAGACCATCCGTTCTCCATGAAAGTCGCGGCCAGCCAGTCCAGCAGTTCCGGGTGCGTTGGCTTCTCGCCTCGCGTTCCGAAGTCGCCCGGTGTGCGCACGATCGGCCGATCGAAGTGGTACATCCACACACGATTGACGAAGACGCGGGCGGTCAGCGGATTGTCCTTGCTCGCAATGGCCTGCGCCAGTTCGAGGCGCCCGCTTCCCTGCGTAAAGGGTTTGCGTTCCCCCCGCGTCAGAATGGCAAGAAAGCGACGAGGCACCCTCTCACCGGGGTTACCGGGGTTGCCCCGGATGAAGACCCGGGGTTCCACGATGTCGCCATCCCGCACGGCCATGGCGAACTCCGGTCGGGGTGGCACCGATTTCTGCAGCTCTGCCAGCTGTTTTTTAACCTCGACGAGGTTGTTGCGCGCTTCGGGCTGGAAGTACGGAGCCAGTGTGTTCTGCTGCCCCTCGTTGGGCAGAACCTCCACGCGGATCGTCTGCAGAACATCCCGGATGTGCTTCGGCAGGGCATCCGGCGTCATTGCTGCAACGCCTCGCAGGTAGTTCATCTGCCCGCGCAGGATGTTATCGCGTTGCTGCTCCAGTTCCAGCACGCGCTGATTGTGCCGTTCGTAGGGCTCCGTAATGTGCTTTGGCGAAATACCGGGAGGCGGGTTCTGCTCCACCGTGCTGGCAAAAACGCCATACAGCGCGTAGTAGTCTTTCGCAGGGATGGGGTCGTACTTATGGTCGTGACACCGCGCACAGCCGATGCTCAGTCCCATGATGCCGCGCACCGTAACGTCCATCTGATCGTCGATGATCAGATGCCTGTCGTTCAGGAAGCGGCGACCGATGGTCAGGAAACCGAGCGCGGCCAGTGGACGGCGATCCTCCCCTTGAGGCAGCAGGTCCGCCGCCAGCTGTTGCAGGATGAACCGGTCGTAGGGCAGATCCTCGTTGAACGCCCGGATCACCCAGTCACGATAGGTGTAGGCGTTGTACAGATTGATATCCTCTGTGAAGACATAGCCCTTGGTGTCTGCGTAGCGCGCGACATCCAGCCAGTAGCGCCCCCATCGCTCTCCGTAGTGGGGCGAGGCCAGCAACCGGTCGATCACCTTCTCCCATGCGCCGGGAGAGCGATCCTGCACAAACGCTTCAATCTCTTCAGCGGTAGGTGGCAGGCCGATCAGTCCATAGTAGGCGCGTCGGATCAGAGTACGCCGGTCGGCCGGGGGTGCCGGGGAGAGCCCTTTCGCCTCCAGCTTTGCCAGAATAAACGCATCGATCGGGTTGCGCACCCACGTGGCGTTCTTCACCCGGGGCACAGGGGGCTTCCGAACGGGCTGGAACGACCAGAACCGGCGCATTTCCGTGGGAACACCGTCCGGATTGCTGGTCGGTTTGATCAGATCTCCGGGCCTGACGCCGGGCCATGGGGCGCCCATGCGCACCCACTCCGTCAATGCCTCGATCTCTTCCGCTTTCAACTTTCCGGCCGGAGGCATTTTCACCTTGCCATCGTACCGGATCACCTGAATGAGCGGGCTCCGGTCCGGGTCCCCGGGCACCACTGCGGGCCCTGCACTGTTGCCCTTGAGGATGTGCGCCATGGTATCGAGCCGGAGGCTGCCCATCTGCTGTTTGGCGCCGTGGCAGGAGAAACAGTTCTGGAACAGAACCGGGCGCACCCGGGTCTCGAAGAACTCGATCTGCGCCGGGGTCGGGGCAGCAACCGGTGCGGTCTTTTTCTCCTCCGCTGCCACCAGTGCGGCTCCCAGCATGGCCAGTGTGCCTGCCAGCAACCCTATTCCTGTCCCTGTTTGCTTCATACTCCGCTCTCCTGCCTTCTCCTAGGTGAGGATTTCGTGGACAACGTTGCCGTGCACGTCGGTCAGTCGGAAATCACGCCCGCCATAACGATAGGTCAGTCGCGTGTGGTCCAAACCCATCAGATGCAGGATGGTGGCGTGCAGATCATGGATGTGCACCTTTTTGTCTACAGCATAGTAGCCATAGTCATCGGTGGCGCCATACGTCATGCCCCCGCGAACGCCTCCGCCCGCCAGCCACATGGAGAACCCGTTCGGGTTGTGATCGCGTCCGTCATCGCCCTGTGCTGTTGGCGTGCGACCGAACTCTCCTCCCCACCAGACGAGGGTGTCTTTCAACAACCCGCGCGCTTTCAGGTCCCTGAGCAGTCCGGCAATTGGCTTATCAACTTCACGCGCGTTGTTCGCGTGTCCGTTGCGTAGATCCCCGTGTTGATCCCACTTGTAGCTGTGGGTCACCTGCACGAAGCGCACGCCTTTCTCACAGAAGCGCCGGGCCAGCAGGCATTGACGTCCGAAGTTATCCGTGGGTTGCTCGCCGATGCCGTACATCTCCAGGGTGGCTTTGCTCTCCCGGGAAAGGTCCATGAGCTCCGGTGCCTCCATCTGCATGCGAAATGCCAGCTCAAACGACTGGATGCGACCTTCCAGATTGGGATCCGGGCCGAGATGGCGCAACTGCTCCTCATTGATCTGTCGCAGATAGTCCAGTTCCATACGCTGTAGCCCGGGGGGCGTCTCCGGGTTACGAATATAACTGATGTGCGCTTTCTCTGCAGGGATTGAAGCGTTTCCGATGGGTGTGCCCTGCGTGTAGGCTGGTAGAAACGCGCTGGACCAGTTCTGCACGCCCCCGTGGCCCAGTGTCGGACAGATGGTAATGAAGCCGGGCAGGTTCTGGTTCTCCGTGCCCAGCCCGTACGTGATCCAAGACCCGATACTGGGGCGCACGAAGGTATCCGAGCCCGTGTGCAGCTGCAGTAGCGCGCCTCCGTGCGCGTTGTTATCAGCATGCATCGATCGGATCACACACAGGTCGTCCACGCATTGCGCGACGTGCGGGAACAGGTCACTGACCGGGATGCCACTCTGCCCGTACTGCCGGAATTCCCAGGGCGATTTGAGGAGGTTCCCGGTGCTGGCGAACTGCACGCGGGGCTTGGCGAACGGGTAGGGCTTGCCGTGATCCCGGGTCAGCAGGGGCTTGGGGTCGAACGTGTCAACCTGAGAGGGACCGCCGTGCATGAACAGAAAGATGATGCGCCGGGCCTTTGGAGGGAAATGAGGTTTTCTGGGAGCGAGCGGGTTTGCGCTCCGCGCGCTCTGTGCCAGTGCTTCTTCGGCCAGTAATGAGGATAAAGCCAGCATTCCGAAGCCGACACTGCACTCACGCAGCATCTGCCGACGCGTGACAGGGCGGATCACATGATTGCAGAAACGATGCGCCATGACAGCGCCTCCCCTCCTTCCTCAACCCGCAACGGGCCCGGAGTCCCTGCAAGGGGGCAACACGTGCCGATACATTCACAGCGCTCACTCCCCTTGCTACAGTATACGCATGAAACGGAACAGATCGAGCCCGCCCGATCAGTTCAGGTAGATGAACTCGTTGGATGCCAGCAACACGTGGCACAGGCTGCTCCAGGCTCGCAGGCGCCTCCGGGATGGGTCAGCCTCTGTCGGAGCGATCTGCGCCTCATATCGCGCCAGGTATGCCAGAGCGCGTTGCAGCTCTGCCTTCCCGGGAGGGCGTGCGAACGCCTGCAGGTAGGCAAAATGGATGCGCCCGGCGTCGTCCCGGTCCGTCATCTGGAGCAGGTTTCCGGCCCATGCTTTCGCCTGCTCCAGAACAAACGGGCTGTTCATGACAATGAGTGCCTGCGGCGCAACCGTGGTGCTGGCGCGTTGCGCGTTGACCATGGTCGGGTCGCCGAAGTCGAATGCCTGGAAGACGTCATAGACTGCGTTGCGGATCACCGGGAGATAGATGCTCCGCCGGGGATGATTGTACTGCGCGGCGTTGGCCGACTGGTCGTTGGTCACATACTCAAAGTTCGGCGTGGTCAGCAGGCTACCTCCCATGGTACGATCCAGACGCCCCGCAACGGCGAGTATAGCGTCGCGGAATGGCTCTGCCTCCAGACGCCTCCGGTTGAAACGCCACCACAGGCGATTGTCCGGATCCTTGAGAGCGCCCTGCGGGTTGTACGTGCTGCTCATCCGGTAAGTACTCGAGAGCATGATGAGCCGATGCATCTTCTTGAGCGACCAGCCGCAGGCGTAGGGCGAGGCACTCCCTGTTCCGGGCTTCTCCACGAACACAGCAGCCAGCCAGTCCAGCAGCTCGGGATGCGTGGGTCGCTCTCCCAGAAAGCCCCAGTTATCCGGTGTCCGCACCAGCCCCTGCCCGAAGTGATGCTGCCAGATGCGATTGACGGCAACGCGCGCGGTCAGCGGGTGATCCGGGCGCGTGAGCCATTCTGCCAGCTCCAGACGGCCACTCTGACGCTCGTTCACGGGTCTGGTGCGCGTGTCCCCCAGAACAGTCAGGAACCTCCGTGGCACCTCCTCGCCCAGCGTGAGCGTGCTGCCCCGGATGTGCACGCGACAGTTTCCGATTTTCTGCGCCTCTTCCACGGCAGGGGTCATTGGTATCACAGGAGCGGCTTTCTGCAGCTCTTTGACGGCCTGTTCCGCTCTGTGAACGGCGTCTCGTTCCTCCGGTGTGTAGAATTCTTCCGGTTTTTTCGGTAGCGCCAGCAGCCCTTCCGGGCCGTACAGCATGCGGTGCAGACTATGCTTCTCCGGGCGTTCTGAATGTGCTGCATGGAACAAAGCCTCGTAGCGTTGCACCAGCACATCCAGAGACTGGAGTCTCACGCCTCGCAATGCGTTCTCTACTGCCGGGTCGACAACAGTTCCCGGAGGCAAATCCAGTGTCACAGGTGTATTGCCCTGTGCTGCCAGCTGGCGTGCTATCCGAACGAAGGGCAGCAGCACCGGGTGCTCTTCTCCTCTGGAGAGGGCGTCGGCCCAGCGTCTGATGACCTCCGGTATCAGGTTCTCACGCCTTGCAATCTGCTGCAACGCGCTCTCACCAGGTTGCTGCAGAAGTTCCCAGCCGGCACGCAGGTACTTCCCGGCGTCGCGCCTCATGCCGGCCAGCACCGTCTGATTGGCCTGCGCGCGCGCCTTCTCTACCTCCCGTTGCAGGCGCGCCATCTGTTCCTGATGCTTCTGAACCTGCGCCTCCAGCTCCCTGGTCATCAGGGGGCGTTCCAGGATGCGTGCAACGGTGGCCAGCGTAGCCATTGTGCGCGTGGACTTGAAGATGCCTGCCAGAGCGTAGTAGTCCTGCGTGGTGATCGGGTCGAACTTATGATCATGGCATCGGGCACAGGCAACCGTCAGTCCCATCACTGTTTTGGTGACGACCTCGATCTGCTCGTCCACGATATCCATGACCATCTTCTCTTTGTCAGGTTCCGCCAGCACTTTGGCTCCCAGCACCAGAAAGCCTGTGGCTGTGAGGCGTTCGTTGCGCAGGTTCTCATCCTCTGTGGGCATCAGATCGCCCGCAATCTGCTCACGAAGGAACTGGTCGTAAGGTTTATCCTGATTGAACGCCCGGATTACATAGTCCCGATAGCGCCAGGCATTACCGAATGCGGTGTTCTCGTCGAGCCCGTTGCTATCGGCGTATCGGGCGACATCCAGCCAGTGTCGGGCCCACCGCTCCCCGTAGTGCGGAGACGCCAGCAACCGATCCACCACCCGCTCCCACGCACCCGCCGCACGATCCCGCACAAAACCCTCCACCTCCTCCGGAGTCGGAGGCAGACCGAGCAGATCATAGTACGCCCGACGGATCAGGGTGCGCCGGTCGGCTTCCGGGGCCGGGCGCAGGCCTTTTGCTTCCAGACGGGCCAGAATGAACGCGTCGATCGGCGTGCGCACCCAG
>JANWZQ010000172.1 GCA_025054835.1 Chthonomonadaceae bacterium | reverse complement strand
CAACTGTTTCTCCCAGGCCAGCACGCACCGTCTCCGCCTCATGCCCGACCACGACCACTACCCGCTCCACGCCTGCCTGTTGGCATGCACGGATCACATGGGCCGTCATAGGCAGACCACACAGCGGATGCAATGGCTTGGGCAACCGGGAGCGCATCCGGGTCGACTTTCCGGCCGCCAGAATGATCGCCGCAACTGGACACGGCGTTGACTGGTCTTCGGGCATCGGCTCTCTCCACCTGTCCGGTCACCCGGGCGGGTTACTTCCCGGCGCGACGGCACAGGAGCAGTTCATTATATGCGGGGGCGCCTGCACTGTCAAGTAGAAACCTGAACCCGGCAACCTCACGTGGGCCAGAAACACCGAAACAGAGACAAGGGAGCCGATGGCACCTCCTGCGGCACGCAGACCACCGGCTCCCTTGCACTGCAGTCTGTCAACCCTGCTCGAGATCCCGTCGATAGGCCTCCAGAGCGGCCCGGGAGCGCAGCATATCCTCAATACCATGGATACTGTAGATCACGTCATCCACATGCTCCACTCCGAACAGCCCGAGGAAGGGATCGCGCGACGGGTCGGAAGAGGCCCAGTAGGAGCGCAGGTGCGCCTGTATCCGGGGATAGTAGCGCAGCATCCATGCGCGCACACGGGTGTAACGCGCATCCCGGTTGGTATGCACCCCGTCTTTTGCCGACCAGCAGAGCAGGTCGACCAGCTCTTCATAGTGCGTTTCGAAGGTGCGTAGCTGCGCCAGGGCACGCCGCTGCCGGTACTGCCGCAGGGTCACAGTAGTCATGATACGCTGGACCACATACACTCGCCATGCCTGCCAGACTTCCAGGGTCCTGGGACGGACTGCGGCCAGCAGACGCGAATATCGCGCGCAGGAGATGCGCGTGACATGCCAGTGTAACCGCAGGCGCGGTAACACCGGGGGGGGTAGCCCGATGCGTATCATGGCTCTCTCTCCTTCGCTCCGGTTCGGGAATGAAACTGGCGGTTTTCTTCTGGGAACCGCTCTACTTGCGATGAGCTTCTTTTAGATGACGAGATCGACAGGGCTCCGGAACAGAGGCGTGACCCTCCTGGAAGTCAGCGACGAGGCACTACGCATGTCCCTTCTGTTCCGATTTCATCAGGTAGTTCATTCGCAGATCGTTCAGGCGGCGTTCCGCGTCCCGGCGCTCTTCCTCTGACAATTCCACACGGATCTTATCCAGCACGAAGTGTGCGCAATCGATCGCCAGACGTGCGACAGACAGGTCCACGCGTGGCTGCCCTGTGCGCGGGTCTGCAACCAGCCCCATCGCGACCCACGCATGCTGTCCGAAAATTTCGAACAGGGCGTGTAATAACTCCCGTGTTTCCACCTGCATGGCCCCGAACAGCACCAGAGAGATCGGGTCATACGGGGCCTCCTTTCCCTGTTCCGAAGTCGGGGCTTCGGCCGCGTCTGCAGCAGTTGTTTCCTGTGAGGCCGTGTCTGCAGCAGTACCCGGGGACTCCGAAGACGCGGAACGTCGGTCAACCACTTTGAATTCCGGGGAAGAGGGCTCAGACATACGTCTTCACCTGCACACAACGAACCTGAGAAGAATGTCGACCGGGTAAAAGTGCCTGTTCCACACGGGAGACGGTCCACCACTTCCCGGTAGAACGTGCCACAGTATAACATAAAGCCGGCAGGAACGCAAGCCACACCCGGCACTTTTTCGGGCTTTTCCACAGGGTAAAATGCCCTGTAGCGGTGCTGCCGATGTCCCCTGTCGGACGACGTGCACCGCACCCTCCGGAGAGCATCGAGATGCAAACAGAAGCATTGATCGCCTATCTCGACGATTACCTGTGCGTGCGTGACATACCGGACTATCGCGACGCGTTTAACGGCCTGCAGGTGCAGGGTCGGTCGGAAACGCACCGGATCGCGGTTGCCGTGGATGCCTGCCTGGCCACCATAGAACAGGCAGTCGCGGCACAGGCCGATCTGATGATCGTTCATCATGGCCTGTTCTGGGGCCCGCGGGCCCCGTTGACCGGCGCGTACTACCGGCGCGTTGCAACTCTGATCCGTAACGAGATCGGCCTCTACTCCTGCCACCTGCCACTGGACACTCACCCGGAAGTGGGAAACAATCACGTGCTGGCGCGCCTCCTCGGCCTGACCGTCTGTGGCACGTTCTATCGTTTCGAGAGCGTGGATATCGGTGTCCGTGCCGAAACAGAACTCTTCCGGCCGGCGCTGGTCGATCGTGTGCGCGCCGTCTTGCAGGTAGAGCCGAAAGTCATCCCGACAGGACCGGAGGTCGTCCGGCGCGTCGGTATCGTCACCGGAGGCGGGGGCTCCGGCATCGCGCAGGCAGATGCTGCCGGTCTGGACACGTTGATCACCGGAGAGGGAGCGCACCACACCTTCTTTGAGGCAGAAGAGCGGGGCCTCAACGTGCTGTACGCGGGCCACTACGCCACCGAGACTGTGGGCGTTCGCGCGCTGGGTGAGCATCTGAAACAGCATTTCGGACTGGAGTACGTGTTCCTGGACCACCCGACAGGCCTCTAGCGCCTTCTCTTGACATCGACTGGCGGGACGCCTATAATAAGCAACAACGATGCATCGCGCCTGCAACGTACGGAGGATGTCATGACGGCACAGAGACGGCCTCACAGGCCTCTCCTTATCGCAGGGATGATCTCTCTCTGTCTGGCTCCGGGACAGATCTTCTCCGTGACCACAGCGCACGCCACGCCGGCCAATCGGGTCGCCCTGGTCAGGTACTATGATCGCTTTCTTGCCAGGCGCCTGGACAACTGCCAGACCTGCCATCGGCCCTCCCGTCACCCCGATGCCCGGATGGCCACTCTGAGCGATTTCCCCCACAACCCGTTCGGAGACCGCCTGCGCCGCGTTGCCGGGGAACTGAGTCGCCAGAATAAGAAAACGGACCTTGTTACGCGCCTTCAGTTCATCGCAAAAGAAGATGCGGATGGCGACGGTGTGGACAATCACACTGAACTGCTGCTCGGCTACTCCCCCGGGGATCCGAAGAACCGCCCTTCGCCCGGAGAACTCGCCTCTGCCCGATCCCGACAGGCCGAATTCACCCGGTTCCTCGCCTCCTACCGATGGCAACCCTTCGATCCGGTTGTCCGCCCACCTGTGCCCGATCCTGCCCCGTCCTCCGAAAAGTTCGAAAACCCCATTGACCGGTTCCTCGCTGTGGAGCGGCAGAAGCGTGGCCTGCGTGCCCGCCCGGAAGCTCCGCGTCACATCCTCCTGCGCCGCCTCTACGTCGACCTGATCGGTCTTACCCCGACGCCGGAAGAACTCAGGGCTTTCGAGAACGACCCGTCTCCCAATGCTTATGAAAAAGTCGTGGATCGCCTGCTAGCCGATCCGCGCTATGGCGAGCGGTGGGCACGGCACTGGATGGACATCTGGCGCTACAGCGATTGGGCTGGATGGAGCGATGGCGGACAGATCCGGGACAGCAAGCCGCACATCTGGCGATGGCGGGACTGGATCATCGAGTCGCTGAACAGGGATAAGGGATACGACCGCATGGTGCAGGAAATGCTCGCGGCCGACGAGATTGCGCCAGAAGATCCCGACGCGCTCCGGGCCACTGGATTCCTGGTGCGCAACTTCAAGCTGCTGAGCCGGGAGAAGTGGCTGGAAGACACGGTAGGCCATACCGCACGCGCCTTCCTCGGGATCACGCTACACTGCGCCAAGTGCCACGATCACATGTACGATCCCATCTCCCAGAACGACTACTATCGGGTGCGTGCCATCTTCGAGCCACACAATGTCCGAACCGATCGTGTGCCCGGACAGCTCGATACCACGAAGGATGGGCTGGTGCGCGCTTACGATGCCGACCTGCAGGCCGTCACCTACTTCTTCCCTCGGGGTGATGATCGCAACCCGGATAAAAACCGTCCGATGACGCCAGGCGTCCCTCCCGTACTGGGCGGCACGCTTCAGATCACCCCTGTCCGCCTTCCCTACCGGGCGGCCCACCCGGACCGCCGTCCCTTCGTGGTTGCCGACACCCTCGCCGCCAGTGAAAAGGCGATAGAGGCAGCCCGGTCCGCACTCGCCGCGCTCCCTGCGGGAGCCGATCGCGCCGGCGCGGAGCTGGATCTGGCGATTGCAGAGACGAAGCATGCCGCGCTGCAGGCCGTTCTGGCCGTGGAACGTGAGGAAGACGCCGGACGCAAGGGCAGTGAGGCATGGCAGCAGGCGGCGCGGAACGCCAGTGCCCTGCAACGTCAGCAAGCCGTCCTGGAAGCGCGCAAGACCCTGTTGCAGGCCCGGCAGGCCCTGACAGAGGCGCAGGCTAAAACGCAGGCGACTGCAGGGAGCGGCGACGCCAACGCGGCTCAGCAAGCCCGGCAGGCCGAAGAGGCCGCCAGAAATAAGGTGCTGGAGGCCGAGAAAGCGCTGGCTGCCGCGCAGGAGGCTGCCAGCAAGCCTCCCTCCACGGAATTCAAGCCACGCCCCACAGAAGATTACCCGGAGAGCAGCACAGGCAGACGTCTCGCTTTTGCCCGATGGCTCACGGACTCGAAGAACCCGCTCACTGCGCGTGTGGCCGTCAACCATATCTGGGCGCGCCACTTCGGTCAGGGGCTGGTACCAACGCTCGATGACTTCGGACGCGGCGGCCGTCCCCCCACACACCCGCAACTGCTGGACTGGCTCGCGGCCGAGTTCATGGCCAGACGGTGGAGCATGAAGGCGCTGCACCGGCTCATTGTCACCAGTCGCGCCTATCGCATGGCCTCCACACCGGACCCGATCTGCCTGCAACGGGACCCGGACAACCTCTACCTGTGGCGCATGAACCCGCGGCGTATGGAGGCGGAGGCTGTGCGCGATAACCTGCTCTATGTCAGCGGGAGCCTGGACCCGACCATGGGGGGGCCCGAAATCGATCACAATCTCGGTCTCACCTCCCGCCGGCGGAGCGTCTATCTGCGCATCGCAGCAGAGAAAGAGACAGAGTTTCTCAAAATCTTCGACGGCCCCAGCGTCACGGAGTGCTACGAGCGACGCCCCAGCGTCATGCCGCAACAGGCACTCGCGCTTGCCAACAGCGAGCTGGCCGTCCGGGAAGCGCGCACCCTCGCTGCCCGCCTGACACAGTCTGTTGGCTCCGACAACGGGGCTTTCGTGAAAGCGGCGTTCCTGCAGGTACTCTCTCGCCGCCCAACTGCCGAGGAGGCGCGGCTCTGTCTGGACTTCCTCGCCCGGCGCGCGCGCTCCCGAACACAGACGGTCGCTGCAGAGGGCACCGGTACCTCCACACGCGACGCGCATCAACGCGCTCGTGAGAACCTGGTGCTCGTCCTGTTCAATCACAACGACTTCGTCACCGTACGCTGACCATGCACCCGGCGCCGCTCACGTCCTGCCGGACGCGGGCCTTGCGTCCACTCTCTGGCCTTCGGTAAGCCCCTCTTTCCCGGTCACCACTACCCGGTCACCGGGCTTCAACCCCGCCAGCACTTCTGTCACAGGCCCGTTCACGTACCCCGTGCGCACCCGACGGCGGCGCGCCCGAGCGCCTTCAACCACCCAGACGTACAGCCCGTCATCATCCGTCAGGATCGCGTCGGAAGACACCAGCAACGCCCGGGGAGCGAGCAAGGAACGCCCGGAGACGTGCACCTCCATACCCGGTTTGAGCAGAGCACGCTCTGCCGGTGGCGTGTTCTGCAGGGAGATGCGCACCCGCACGATGCGCGCCCCGGTGCGCACCTCGGTCTGAGGCACCGCCTCCCCCCCGATCCGGGTCACCTGTCCGGCAAACTCCCTGCCCGTGTAGGCCGGCACGGTGATGACCACCTCCTGCCCCTCGCGCACCGGCGCCAGATCCTGCTCATCGACCTCTGCGGTGACCCAGATGTTGTCCCACTCAACCACAGAGAACAGTGTCTGCGACGGCGAGGCCATATCGCCGGGGTCCACAAACCGCCGACCGACGATCCCATCAAAAGGCGCGTAGACGGCACGTTCTCGCAACTGCTCTCTGGCCTGATACACGCTGGCCCGGCTCTGCCCCACGCGTGCCATGGCAGCGCGCACTTCCTGACGCAACGTCTCCAGGCGCTTTCTCCCTGAACGCACTTCAGCCTCGGCAGCCTGTGCGGCTTTCAAGGCGGCCCGCGCCTCATCGACCTTGCGTGCCTCGGCGTCCAGTGCAGCCAGATCGCTCTGAGCAACCTTCAGGTTCGCTTCCGCAGCACGCAAACGGGCTCGAGCGGCTGCGATCTGCTCCTCACGGGCCCCGCGTTTCCAGAGCTTGAGGGCCTCCCTGCGGGCGTTGACAGCCGCTTCCGCGCGCGTGAGCGCTTCCTGAGCGTCCTCAATGGCGGTCCGGGGAGCAGCCCCCTCCTCCACCAGACGGGTCTGTCGCGTCAGCTCTGCACGGGCACGCATCAGGGTTGCTTCCGCAGCACGGAGCTCCTCCTGTGCCTGCGCGATCTCTTCAGGGCGATTGCCCTGCTCCAGATCACGCAGAGCCGCCTGCGCCGCATCACGTTCGGATCGTGCTGCATCCAGACGTGCTGGCAGTGCTTTGCGACTGCGCTGCCACATCGCCATGGCCTGCAACCAGCGCTCGCGCGCCATGGCGGTATCGGCAGCGGCGCGCTTCTCGCGCTCGTTCTGCGCGGCTTCTGCTTCATGCAGGGCCGCCTGGGCCGCTTCCACCTGTGCCTGTGCCAGGCTCACACCGGCCTGCTGTGCCACCAGACCGGCTTCCTCAGAGCGGCGGACCAGTGTCGCCAGCAACTGCCCTCCGCGCACCCGGTCTCCCTCGCGCACCAGAACGCGCTCGATCCGCCCCACATGCGGCGTGGTAACCCGTGCCGTGTGTGCCTCCACGTAACCAACCGCGGACCACCCGGCTACCAGAGGCGCCGACTTCACCTCCACAACCTGCACGGTGATCGGTTGCGTGCTTTTCCACCATTGATAGGTCAGGCTCAATGTGATCACCACACAGGCGATCATCCATCCGAGGTATTTCCGCATGCTTCTCCGCCTCTCTCCTGTAACCGGTTGTGCCCCTTCCAGCGCAACCGGTCACAGATCCCTGCACAACGACCTCGGGTCGCGGCGAGAACCCGTCCGGTGAAGAACCGCAGAGGGTATAATCCCGAACAGTACCCGAGGAGAAAGGAACCATGCACCGGCCGGAACCTGATGCCAGTCCCCGGCAGCGGCCTCCCACTTCGTTCCGATCCGAACGACGGCGCGCTGGCATGCTGTGGCTGGCAGCCCTCTCACTGATTGTGACCGGATGTGCCCGGCTTCCGCCCGCACGCAACGCGCTGTCTGGAAGACGGTTGGTGGTTACGTTGCGTTTTCGCCAGCCGATCAATCCTAACTACAGCTATTTCTTCCTGATCAATAACGCCGGCGACCCGAACGCGCCCGGACCGATCCCGGTGCTTGTGCCCCCATACGGCAACGGGTTCGCGACCGGGCCAGGGGGGCAACGAGCCTTCACGGACTTCGTTCGGTTCGACAATCAGCAGGTACAGGGCTATGCGGTGTACCACGTTGTCACCGACGCCGGCGGCAACGAGAACTATGTGCGTACGGGCCGCCCCGTCAATGCGGTTCTCCCGACTTCTGATCCAACGCTGACCGGCTCCTACGAGCTGCGTTTTGAGCTGGATCTGTCGCAACTGATCACCGACGCCAGCGGTAATCCGCTCGCGGACCCGGTAGAGGCTGTCAATCAGGCGCGCAACATCCGCTTCCTGCAGGTCAACGTGGTGGCGACATCCCTTATCCCGATAGACCCGGCAACCCCGGTCGTCAAGCTCACGGATGCGTTCGGCGACACCCGTACCCCGTTGGGCGCCAGCAGCTGGCTTACGCTGGACACAGCGCAGATCGGCCGGGTGCTTCGTAGCAGCGACTTCATCGGGCAGCCAATTGAAGAGCCCACCACGCCCGACGTGTTTGGCGGAGACGATGGCAGTCTGGACCTTGTGGAGTGGAGCATCGAGGTGCGGGACTTCTCGCGGTAGCCTGCGCTGCGCGCGATCACCCCATCCGGGCCAGCTCCGCTTTGAGCCGGTCGATATGACCGATCTCCGTGGGGCACACGCCGTTCAGGTACGCCAGATAGACGGTAACGAAGTCCGCGAAGTACACCAGCGAGAACATGCGGGCCAGCAACGACGTGCCCCGGGCATGCACCTCATACACCCCGGCGACAGGCGTGAGGATCTCTCGCGTTACCTCGATCCGGCGCGCAATGCGAGGAGGCTCATCCTCTACATCGCGCAGGAAGACCACGGCCCATTCTGGCGCCTGGTTCTTTGCCAGAGTCCACGCGAGGATCTCATTGTGGTTCTGTTCCGGCAGGACATTGGCAAACGCGGCCTGCTTGGCGTTCTCGTTGATCTGTCCCTTCCACCGGGCCGCCACCGCGCCGCGATACCCCCGGGTGCCATAGATGACGGGCAGTTTGCCATGCAGCGCAACAGCCAGCTGCTTGGCCGGGTTCATCTCCGTCGGAACGTCGGGCCCCAGGTCCCGCGACTGCCGCTCCAGCAGGTCGATGGTCTCCAGGATGTCTACGTTGGCGTCATGGCCGAACAGGCCGTAGTTGGCCAGCAACCCCAGCAGCGGGAAGAAGAGATAACCGAGTGCGGAGCGCGGGGGTTGTCCCCCGGGTATCCGGGCCAACGGGACCCCTTCTGCCTCTGCCAGCTGCTGGAGCTTCCCGCCACTGGCGATAACTGCTCGCTCGGCCTGCGCCTCCTTCGCCTGCTGGTAGGCCGCAACGGTCTCTTCGGTATTGCCAGAATAAGAGATCGCCACAACCAGTGTCTCCGTCCCGACCCAGTGTGGCAGGTCATAGTCCCGGTTGACGATCAGAGGGTTCCGGCTGTACACATCCATCAGGCAGCGCGCGAGGTCTCCTCCGATGGCTGATCCCCCCATTCCGGTTACCACCACTTCTGTGAGCAGAGGCACTTCCCGGCCGCGCCCGAACTCCGCGCCGATCTGAACGGCCTGGCGGCACTGCTGGGGGAACTTCTGAACGAGCCCCAGCATGTCATGGGGATCGCAGGTTGCCCGTTTCTGAGGATCCTGGAGCGAGTCCAGCAGGACAACGGGCTCTTCAGTCATCATCTTTTGCGCTCCTCCTGCAGGTTTCTGTAATGATTACGGGGAGAATACCGGACACGCTTCATGCATGCGGAAACATCTGCCTGCGCCGGCAAAAAGCCGCCACGCACTCTGATCCAGAGTACTGCGCGGCGGCCCTGCATCGTTAACGCAGCGCGAGGGTCACTCGGCCACGAACGGGAGGAGCGCCATGTGGCGTGCCCGCTTGATGGCCTCCGATACCCTCCGCTGATGCCTGGCGCAGGTCCCGGTCGTGCGCCGCGGTACGATCTTGCCTCGCTCCGTGATCAACTTGGCCCGGAACCGCGCCTGTATCATCTGCTTGTAGTCAATCTCCGTGATCTTCTCAGCGCAGAACAGGCAGACCTTGCGCCGGGGCCTGCGGAACTTGCCCGGCTTGGCTGCTGGTTTACGAGGTGCGCTGGCTGTCGTCATTGCGATAGTCCTTTCCACACACAGGAATGGGCCGTGGCGTATCAGTCATCCGCAAAGGGATCGGCCTCGTCTGGATCTTCAGGGTACGCCCGGTCCTCATCGTCCGGTGGGGCAGGCGGTATTGGCGCAGAGACGCCTCCGGCAGCAACGCCCGATCCGCCCCCGTTCTCCGGAATGGGCGCGGGCTCATCCTCCCTGCGATCCAGCCCCTCCAGACTGTCCGCCACGATCTCAACCACGGTTCGCTTCTGCCCGGCCTGGTCCGTCCAGGACCGTGTCTGCAGGCGCCCGTCCACGGAGATCAACCGCCCCTTCTTCAGGTAGTTCTGCGCGAACTCTGCGGTGCGACGCCACGCGACCACGTTGAAGAAGTCCACATCGTAGTCCCCGGACTCGTTCCTGGTGACCCGGTGCACCGCGATGCCCATTGTCGCGACCGGTACGCCCGCAGTCGTGTAGCGCACCTCCGGGTCACGCGTGAGGCGACCAATCAAGACGACGCGATTCAGTGCCATTTCCAGATCCTCCTTGCCCTGATGCACGCTCCGCGGGTGCGGGCGCGCAACGGTTCCGAAACTCAACACGCTTCAGCAACGCCCTGCGGCGTCGCTCATTCACAGATAGCACTCTGCGGACACGGCAGAAAGCGGAAAACCCTTTTGCCGTTTTTTTTACTCTTCGTCTTCGTCCTGTCGCACGATGATGTGCCGCATGATCTCATCGGAGATGCGCAGCAGCCGATCCAGCTCTCGGGGAACCTCGGGCTCGGCCGCGAACTGCATCAGAACGTAGATGCCCTCGCGCTTCTTGTTGATCTCATAGGCCAGTGGGCGTCGGCCTTTCTCCCAGAGGCCGGCTTCGGTCACCTCACCTCCAGCATCTTCGACCACCTTCTTGAAGCGTTCCACGATCGCATCGACGCTTTCATCCGGCACGTCCGGGTCTACGATGTACATCGCCTCGTAGTGGCGCATTCCTGTCTCACCTCCCCCCGGTCTGAGATTCGTCCTCACAGAGGACGTGGGCGGCTTCGGATGTTCCGAAGCGGGAAGGACACCCCCGGAAGTCATAGCTTCCAGATGCGGGATGTTCTCCGCACCTCCCGCATGGTGCCAGATTTTCGGGCTATTCTACCCTGTACCCATGGCACTTGGCAAGACAGGGATCCGGCCGTTTGCTCTCAGTAGAGGGCCGCTTCCGTGTCCTTATCGAACAGGTGCGACTGGCTCAAATCCAGTACGACCTCAATCCGGTCCCCCATGCGGGCCCGGGAGGCGCTATCGATGCGGGCGATGAGGCTCACGCTCCGCGTCTGTTCCCGCAGTGCGGCGCTACCCGCCGCGTCTTCCGATTGCAACGTGGAGAGCCCGGGCTTCTCCGTGCGGTCGGTATCGCCAACGCGCAGGTGCATTTCGATATCATTGCCCAGCGGTTCGGTGACCTCGACGTCCACGGTGATCGTGTTTTCTGGCGTGGGTGTCACGCGCCCCGGCAGGCCCTTATCATAGATGTGTTCTGGACGAATGCCGAAGATACAGGTTTGCCCCACATGATTCCGGGCGCGTTCAGCCTGCTCGGGGGGCAGTACCACGCGAAATGCACCGGCGTCCGCAACCAGTCGGCCGTCCTGCGGCACGATACGCACCGGAACGAAGTTCATGGCGGGTGAGCCGATGAACCCCGCCACGAACATGTTGGCCGGGTGATGGTAGAGCGTCAGCGGGCGGTCACACTGCTGCACCACTCCGTTGGACATGACCGCGATGCGATCACCCATGGTCATCGCTTCTACCTGATCGTGCGTGACGTAGATCGTGGTTACGCCAAGCCGGCGGTGCAGCTTGATCAGGTCGGCCCGTGTCTGCACGCGGAGCTTGGCGTCCAGGTTAGATAGTGGCTCGTCCATGAGAAAGACTTTGGGCTCCCGCACGATGGCACGCCCCAGGGCAACGCGCTGCCGCTGACCACCGGACAGCTCTCTGGGCTTCCGGTGCAGAAGTCCGGTCAGGCCAAGCATCTCGGCGGCCTCCTGCACACGCGCGCGGATCTCGGTCTCCGGGTAGGTACGCTTCGAGTTAAATGGCCAGATGCCTCCGGTCGGGGTGCGCTTCAGGCGCAGGCCGAAGCTCATGTTGTCGTACACGCTCATGTGCGGGTAGAGCGCATAGTTCTGAAACACCATCGCGATGTCTCGATCTTTAGGAGACACATCGTTGACCAGGCGATCACCGATGTAGATCTCGCCACTGGTGACCTCTTCCAGCCCTGCGATCATACGCAGGGCTGTGGTTTTGCCGCACCCTGAGGGACCGACCAAGACCATGAACTCCCCGTCTTCTATCTCCAGATTAACGTTGTTGACCGCGATGACTTTGCCGAAGGTTTTGGTGAGATTGCGCAGAGTGACCCCTGCCATAGCCGACTCCAGAGCGTAGGATGAGGTTGTCTCTGGCATTATAGGTGAGGGAAAAGCCCGATGTCAAGCGCAGGGCGGGAGCGCATGTGCATGCAGGATTCTGCATGTCCGTAGAGAACAACCCCTGCAGCAGTCATCATAGATCACTCTCCCAGAGAGTTCCTGCGTTGTCGCTGTTGGAACCTGTCACCATTTACTATCTGGAGATGCGCGCTCCGGAGGAACTGCGGCCTGCGGTTACGCCTCAAATCGAGCCCACACTGATGCGTGTGGAGTGGCCCTGTCCGGCATTCAGCCGCTTTCTCTACACCACGGTAGGGCAGCAATGGCAGTGGACGGATCGGCTCCACTGGGATGAAGCGCACTGGATGCGCTATCTGAACCGCACGGAGCTGGAGACGTGGGTGGGTTATGTGCAGGGCGCGCCGGCGGGCTATTTTGAGCTGGAGCGGCAGCAAGAAGGTAACGTACAGATCGTTTACTTCGGATTGCTGCCGCAGTTCATTGGCCGGGGTCTGGGCGGCTATCTGCTGACCCGGGCGGTGGAGCGCGCATGGCAGGGAGACACCCACCGTGTCTGGGTGCATACATGCTCGCGAGATCACCCTGCCGCTCTGCCGAATTACCAGGCGCGCGGGTTCCGCATCTATCAGGAGGAACGTGTACGCCCCCTGCCGGATGCTGCTGTCGGACAACCTGCGCCCGGAGCAGGAGCCGCCTGATGCGACTTTCTCTTACCCGGCGAGAAGTGCTTTGCGGTGCTGTTGCTGTCGGATGGCAAACCGGCACGACGCGCGCTTCCGGGGATCCTGCCATGCCTTCGTCTTCGCCTCAATCGATCCATGGGATGATACAGACAGTGCTGGGACCTATCCCGGCGAGCCAGTTCGGTCTGGCGCTCCCGCACGAGCATGTGATGTGCGACTTCGCCGGCGCGGAACAGACCGGGAGACATCGATGGAACGTGGCGGAGGTGGTGCGCGTCATGAAGCCCTTCCTGCAGGCACTACGGCGCCGGGGGGTGCGTGGCTTCGTGGACTGCACCCCCGCCTTCATCGGGCGTGATCCCCGGGTGCTGCAACAGCTGGCCCGGGAAACCGGTCTGCACATTCTGACCAGTACGGGCTACTATGGCGGTGCCAGCGATCGGTTCCTGCCACCCCATGCTTTCTCGGAAACCCCGCAACAGCTGGCCGCACGCTGGATCCGGGAATGGGAACAGGGTATTGAAGATACCGGAGTGCGCCCCGGACACATCAAGATCGGGGTGGATGAGGCCACCGGAGATCCGCCATCGCTTTCGGCAGTGGATGCGAAGCTGGTTGACGCGGCGGCCATTGTATCCCGGCGTACAGGCCTCACCGTGACCTGTCATACAGGTGGTGCGATCGCGGGCTATCAGGCGGCGGAGCGGTTTGTCCGGGCGGGCGGGAGCCCCGCACGCTTCATCGTGGCGCATTCTGACGGGCATGGCACGGAGACCAACCGTCGAGTGGCGGAACTGGGATGCTGGGTCTCTCTCGACGGGCATGGATCCCGCGCTCTGGAGGCGCATCTGGCCACACTTGAGCCGTTGCTGGAGCGGCACGCGCACCGCCTGCTGCTCTCCATGGACTCCGGCTGGTACAACGTCGGCGAACCAGAAGGAGGAAGGATCCGGGATTACACCTACCTGACGGACACGTTTCTTCCCGCATTACGGCGCCGGGGCATTGCGGAGGCAGTGATCCGCCGGTTGACTGTGGAGAATCCCGCACGGGCGTTTGCTCTGGTCCCTGCGCCTGCTATTACAGCAGAGGGGCCATGATGAGCGCGATCCGGGTAGTTCTTGCTGAAGATGAGCGGCTGCTGCGGGATGCGCTGGCCCGCCTGCTTGCCATGGAGGCAGGGATCGAGGTTGTCGGACAGGCAGGAAACGGCGAGCAGGCTCTGCGTCTTGTTCTGGAACAACGTCCGCATGTGTTGCTGACCGATATCTCCATGCCCGGCATGGACGGGATTGAACTGACCCGGCGCGTCAAGCAGGTGTTGCCGGATACCGCGGTCTGCATCCTGACCATCTACCACGACGACACCAGTGTCTTTCAGGCCATCAAGGCTGGAGCGACCGGGTATGTGCTGAAAGACAGCCCGCTGGAGGAGACGGTGGCGGCGGTACGCGTCCTTGCCGGGGGCGGTAGCCTGCTCCATCCCTCCATTGCTGCGCGGGTTCTGGCAGAGTTCAACCGGATCAGCGCACAGCGCGCCGCGGATATTACGATGTTCGCTGAGCTCACCGATCGAGAGAGGGAGGTACTGAAAGAGCTGGCGCAGGGGAAGCGCAACCGTGAGATCGCCGAGGCGCTCTTCATCTCCGAAAAGACCGTTAAAAATCATATCTCCAGCATTCTGATGAAACTTCAGGTCAACGATCGGACCGAGGCAGCCCTCCTGGCAGCGCGAAGTGGCCTGATCGAATAGCACATATGAGGGAGAGTCATGTCGGAAATCATTCGTGTGACCGTGTGGGGAGAGTACCTGCATGAGCGGCAGGACGAGAAGGTGCGTGCCATCTACCCGCAGGGTATGCATACCACCATCGCGGAGGGGATCCGTGAGTATCTGGGCGAGAGCGTCGTGGTGCGTACAGCCACGCTGGAGCAACCGGAGCACGGCCTGACAGAAGATGTGCTGGCCAGCACCGATGTGCTGACGTGGTGGGGCCATATCGGGCATCATCTGGTTGCCGATGAGATTGTGGATCGGGTGCATGACCGGGTCCTCTCCGGCATGGGGCTGGTTGTGTTGCACTCGGGGCACTGGTCCAAACTCTTCACGCGCCTCATGGGCACTACCTGCTCCCTGCGATGGCGTGACGATGATCGCGAGGTGGTATGGACTATCAACCCGGGTCACCCGATCGCGCGGGGTGTTCCTCCGGTGTTCATCATCCCGGAGCAGGAGATGTACGGCGAGTACTTCGATATTCCGCAACCGGACGAGCTCGTGTTTCTGAGCAGCTTTCGGGGAGGCGAGGTGTTCCGAAGCGGATGCTGCTTTGTCCGGGGGCAGGGTCGGATCTTCTATTTCAGCCCCGGGCACGAGACCTACCCGGTGTACTACCAGCCAGAAGTGCGCCGGATCATTGCCAATGCCGTACAATGGGTCTACGCGCCCCCTGCGCCCCGGTACGCTACCTCTACCTGCATCCACTCGCCTCTCGGCTGGTTTGAACAGGAGGCGTGAACATGGCGCGTTTTCGGGCGTTGATCGTGGGCGCGGGCAATATGGGTCGCGCATGGGGTCGGAACCTCAGGGACTGTGAGCAGACAGAGATTGCCGGCTGGGTTGACATCCGCCCGAACGCCGCGGCACAGGCCGCAGAGGAGTTGCAACTTTCCGGCGTCTACACCGGTGACGACCTGGGCCGGGCGCTAGCAGAGATCCGCCCGGACTTTGTGGTGGACGTCACGGTGCCGGAGGCGCATCGGGACGTGACCGTGCAATCCCTGCTGGCTGGCTATCCGGTGCTTGGGGAGAAACCCATGGCGGACACCATGGAGCATGCCCGCGAGATGGTAGCTGCCTCCGAACGTTCCGGCAAGCTCTATATGGTCAGCCAGAGCCGTCGGTACAACGCGCAGCTGGCAGCGTTTCGCCGGTTGATCACGGAGAAAGTCGGGCAACCGGGGATCCTGAATTCCGACTTCTACATCGGGGCGCACTTCGGCGGCTTCCGTGACGAGATGCCCAGTCCACTTCTGCTGGACATGGCCATTCACACTCTGGACGCCGCGCGTTACCTCTCCGGAGCGGATCCGATGTACGTCTACTGCGAGGAGTTCAACCCCTCGTGGAGCTGGTACCGCGGCAACGCCTGCGCGACCGCCATTTTTGAGATGACCGGAGGTCTGCGGTACACCTATCGTGGCTCCTGGTGCAGCGACGGGAGGCACACTTCCTGGGAGGCGGAGTGGCGTGCGGTTGGCCGGAACGGCTCGGCCACATGGGACGGTGCCAATCCTCCCATTGCCGAGATCGTCACGGGCCACGAGGGGTTCTTCCGGCCAACCGAGACCATCGTCGCGGAGGTTCCTTCGGCACCCTACGGGATTGCCGGATCTCTCCGCGATTTCCTGAATGCGCTGGAGACCGGGGCCACGCCCATGGGCGAGTGCCATGACAACATCAAAAGTCTCGCCATGGTGTTCGCGGCGATCGAGTCCGCTGCAACCGGACGGCGCGTTCCTGTTCCGCTCGCGTGATGGCCCGTTGTCGGGCCCTGTATCAGGGAGGATGTACCATGATCACATGGGAAACCCTGGAGTCCAGTGAAGGCACCATGAAGCGCGCCAAGGTACCGGGCGGGTGGCTGGTGCTGATCACCGTCAAGGCCGGTAATCTGCACGGGTCCTTCAGCTATCCGCCGCCTCCGGGCGTGCTGGCTCCCGACCAGACCGGCTACTTTGGCAACGAATATGGCCTGGACAATTTCTTCTACTCGTCCAGCCTGACTTTTCTCCCGGACCCGGATCACATCTGGACAGGCGACTCGCTCTCCTGACGCCGGGATCATTCCATTGCAGGCCATTTGTAGAAGCGCAACCTGTCTGCCCGTCTGTTACCGTTGCGCTACCCTGTGTTGCGTGCTTTCAAGGCGCACGTATCGTGCAGTTTGACTTCCATTCCGAGAAAACGTGATGCATCAACAACGCCTTGATCAGGCTATCGGCCGTTTTCTGGCCGCGCTTGATGAGATCCTGACCGGGCTACGGGAAGACATCGCTGCCCGGGTCCATGCAGGAGACTTCGCGAGCGTTCAACAGCTCTCCCGGGATGCCCAACGAGTTCAGGAGTTGCGGCAGTACGTTCAGCAGTTCCAGCAGTTCCGGTTTGAAGCCGCACTTCCTGAACCGGCTACACCTGCACCACCACAGGACAAGCAGAACAAGCCTGAGAACCGTCGCCGGCGTGCCGCAAGAGACAATCTCACGCCCCAGCGTGCCTATCGCCTGCCTATCTTGAAGGCGCTGGAGATCCTTGGAGGACGCGCTCCAGTTCGAGATGTTCTCAGGGAAGTGCATCGGCTCATCGGCCATCGGCTGAAGCCTGATGACTACGCGAGACTGCCCATGGGAAACGACATTCGCTGGGAGAACGCTGTCATGTGGGTGCGCTTTGAGTTCCGTCAGCAGGGTTACCTGCGTTCTGATTCTCCGAAGGGCATCTGGGAGATCACCGACGCGGGGCGCGCGCTTTTGCGGCAACTCGAGCAGGAGTCCTCTACCGAGGTGCATGAGGTGAAAGAGACCTATACCGCAGAAGAGGACGATGAGGACCTGCTGTGGTTGCTGGAGGAAGAAACGTAACAGTATTATAGTAGAATATTTCCATGCGTGACCCACATCCCCCCTATTTCACATCGGGAGAGAATTGCCTGTGATCACGCGTCTCGGAAGTGTCTTTATGGCACTGGCCGTTCTGATCCTGCCC